>JAFTVH010000083.1 GCA_017465845.1 Lachnospiraceae bacterium
ACCCTGGTTTTTTGAAAATATTGAATTTTTAAACAGCCCCTCATGAGAAACCCTCAAACCAGCCCCTCAAAATAGCCCCTCAAAGTAAACCCTCATGAAAGACCCTCACGAAGCCAGACCCTCAACAAGTTTGATTACCCTTTTATTTTACTCACCCCTCAAAGTGTGCTATACTTATGAAAGAGGTGGTGAGTGAGTATATGAGCAACACTAAGAAAATCGTAAGAGTCCTGCTGATTATCAATGCATTGCAGCTTGCAGCCGGCATTTTAGTCTGGAGCTACATCGGCAAAGTATCCCTGGAAGCCAACGACTATTTCGAATTCTTTGTCATGGGAATGATGCTTTTGATCAGCATGATCATTTTGATTGGATTATACATTGCATGGAAGAGCAACGATAGTCAATACGAGGAAACACTTCACAATCTGGAATCCCTCAACACCACATTGCGCGCTCAGCGCCATGATTATCTCAACCATTTTCAGGTGGTTTACGGTCTCATGGAACTGGAGGAATATGAAGAAGCCAAAAAGTACCTGGCACCTGTTTTTCGAGAGATAAATAAAGTGGGAAAAGTTTTAAAAACAGCACAGCCGGCAGTAAATGCGCTTTTGCAGGCCAAATTGCAGGCTGCGGAAACGGTGGGAATCGAGGTCTATCTGGAAATTCATTCTGATTTGAAGGAATTGCCTATGGAAGCTTGGAGCTTGTGTAAAGTATTGGCAAATATCATCGACAATGCCATACGTGCTTTAGGGGAAAGTGAAGCAAGTATAGTAAAGAGAATGAAAATCGCGATCTACGAGGAGGAGAGCGGATATTATTTTACCATAGCCAATAATGGTCCTATGATTCCCCTAGAGCTGCAGAAGAACATCTATCAGCCTGGTATCACTACACGGAAAGAAGAAGGACACGGTATGGGGCTTTATATCGTAAAGAAAATTATACAGGATGTTGAAGGGAGCATTAATCTGACATCCACACCGGAGAATACCGCTTTCGATATTATGATACCATATGCAAAAGCCGGCTCTAAAATCTGAAGCTTTACAGAGCATCCCTATCCCTAATATTTGAACCTTACATAGTGACAGTTCAGGTCGGATTCTGTATAACTGAGAGGTTATCTATTATATATTTGAGCATGATGTAGTAAACTGATACTAAGCTAAAAGAAATGATAAATGCTGAATACAGAACGAAAGGAGGAACCGAAAATGCCTGAGTTATTTACACTGGATCTATTATCCGTCATTGCAATCATCTTGTTTATTGCAGGTTTTGCTTTGCTGGCAGTAGAAGTTGCAGTTCCCGGTTTCGGTGTGCCCGGTATCAGTGGTATTATCTGTCTGGTGGTGGGGATTTTCGTGGCATCAGACAGTTTTCAGGAAGGCGTGATCATCACACTGATTATTTTGGCATTATTGGGTGTCATGTGCGTGGTTCTGCTTCGCCTCATATCTTCAGGTAAATTGAAATCGCCGATTGTACTGAAGGAAGAGCAAACCAGGGCAGAAGGGTATCTTAGTTCCAACGACTTGCAATACCTGCTTGGCAGAAAAGGAATAGCAACAACTGACTTAAGACCATCCGGTATCGGAGAATTTGATGGAGTATCCTTTGATGTAATCTCAGAAGGAACCTACATAACCAGGGGAACACCGTTGATCATTTCCAAGGTACAGGGAGCGAAGCTGATTGTAAAAGTAAATACGATTGAAAAACAGGAGGGATAAGGGATGAAGTTAATTGGAATGATTTGTTTGATAGGGGTTATTGTATTATTGCTGGTGCTTTTCTTCGTATTTGTGCCGGTGGGATTGTGGATATCCTGTCTGGCATCTAATGTAAAGGTGAGTATCTTCAATCTGATTGGTATGAGACTCAGAAGAGTCGTGCCGTCTAAAATCGTTCTGCCGCTGATCAAGGCAACGAAAGCGGGTCTGCCCATTGGCGTTAACCAGCTGGAAGCACATCATCTAGCAGGTGGTAATGTAAACAGTGTGGTAGATGCATTGATTGCAGCAGAAAGAGCCGGAATCGAGTTGCCTTTTGAAAAAGCAGCGGCAATCGACCTGGCAGGCCGAAATGTGCTGGATGAAGTGAAGATGAGCGTTAATCCCAAGGTTATCGAGACCCCTAACGTGTCAGCAGTAGCCAAAGACGGTATTGAGCTTTTGGTAAAAGCAAGAGTAACCGTTCGCGCTGATCTGGAACGTCTGGTAGGTGGTGCCGGAGAGGCTACTGTTTTGGCAAGGATCGGTGAAGGCATTGTTACTACGGTAGGCAGTGCGGACTCTCATAAAGAAGTTCTGGAGAATCCTGATGATATCTCTAAGAGAGTCCTGAGCAAAGGTCTTGATTCCGGAACAGCGTTTGAGATTCTTTCCATTGATATTGCGGATATCGATGTCGGACGTAACATTGGTGCACAGCTGCAGAGTCTTCAGGCAGAAGCCGACAAGAATATCGCGCAGGCAAAAGCTGAGGAAAGACGTGCCATGGCGATTGCAAGAGAACAGGAGATGCGCGCTTACGTTGTGGAAGCAGAGGCGGAGGTACCTAAGGCTCTGGCATATGCTTTGAGAGAAGGAAAAATGGGAGTTATGGATTATTATGATCTTCAGAATCTTCAGGCTGATACCAGGATGAGAGAGAAGATTTCAGGCAGCCCTGCAGATAAAGCATCTGACAAGGAGGAGTAGAATTGCGGGAAGAAAAGAAACAGCCCATTCCGGCAGGAGCAAATGGAGTGAGCAGAATCGTACCCAATAGAGATATAGAAGCAACTATGGTGACAAGTAAAAAATCAAATAAGACTCAGCCTAAGGACGATATTGACAGAAGCTTTCTTAGACAGGCGATTTGTTGGGCTGAAATTCTGGAAAAACCGGTATGCCGGCGAAGGAGAGAGAGGAATTGGCGATAAAAGTAATACTCATAGATGACGAACCTGGCATCCGCCTGCTGCTTCGAAAGATTATTGAAAAGCAGCCTGATTTTGAAATTGTCGGGGAAAGCGATAATCTGGCTGATGCAGTGACACTTTTCAACAGGAAACAACCGGAAGTGGTCTTTCTGGATGTGGAAATGAACGGTACCAGTGGAATCGACTGTGCGAAAATCATAGCGGATTTAAATCCCAAGACGAAGATTATCTTTGCCACTGCACATGATGAGTATATGCCACAGGCGTTTGAAGTTTATGCCTTTGATTATCTGGTAAAGCCCTTTGATGTGGAACGTGTAAACAGGACGCTGAACAGAATTAAAAGCGGTCTTAATCCGCAGGAGATTCCTGCCGGTGTGCAGCGCGAGAGGGGGAGCGAGCGCCTTCTGATCAAAGGCAAAGAAAGTGCAAGTTTTGTGGAAACTGCAGATATTGTGCTGATTCAGAGAGAAGAGGGCAACACAGTGATATATACCACAACCGACAATTACGTGACTTCGGCTGCTTTGAGTGAACTGGAAGCAAGGCTGGACCCGATACAGTTTATGAGAAGCCACAAGTCTTATATTATCAATGTATCTAAAATTAAACGCATTGAGCCATATGGGCGCTGGACCTACATCGTTCTTTTCAAAGACCTGAAAAAAGATGCACTGATTACAACTGAGAAATATGAGGAGCTAAAACGCAGATACGATTGATACCGGATTAGAGGGAAAATGTGGAGATTGAGGGGAAATATATTAGAATAAATGAATGTCAGAAGTGGAGCAGGATATGAAAGTCCCGCTCCATTTTTTACATTTTATATTGTATTTTTTCTCATGATTTAGTAGAATAGGAAGATGAATCAAAAACTTATGGAGGCTGTATCTGAAAAAGTCATACAGCCTGTCTATAAAGAGGAATATTATGGGAATCATTAAAGCCAAAGATGTAATATATGAATATATGAGACGTGACGAGGAAGGAAATGTGGAAGGAATCACCAGAGCTGTGGATAAAGTGAGCCTTGACATCAATCAAGGTGATTTCATTGCCATTCTGGGACACAACGGTTCCGGCAAGTCCACGCTTGCCAAGCACATGAATGCCATTCTCTATCCCACAGAAGGAACGGTCTGGGTGGATGGAAAGGACACCAGGGAGGAAGAGGAACTTTGGAACATTCGCCAAAGTGCCGGCATGGTATTCCAGAATCCGGATAACCAGATCATCGGACAGGTAGTAGAAGAAGATGTAGGCTTCGGTCCCGAAAATATGGGCGTACCCACTAAGGAAATCTGGGAACGTGTGGAAGAGAGTCTGAAAGCAGTAGGTATGTACAAGTTCCGTAAGCATTCACCCAACAAGCTTTCCGGCGGTCAAAAGCAGCGAGTGTCAATAGCAGGTGTGCTTGCCATGCATCCCAAATGCATTATTCTGGACGAGCCCACAGCCATGCTGGATCCTAACGGCCGAAAGGAAGTTATCAGAGCAATCCGCGCATTGAATGATGTGGAGAAAATTACTGTTATTCTGATTACCCATTATATGGAAGAAATCATCTATGCAGACAAAGTCTATGTAATGGATGATGGAAAAATAGCCATGCAGGGTACGCCAAGGGAGATTTTTTCCCAGGTAGAGAAGCTGAAAAGCCTGAGACTGGATGTTCCGCAGGTCACTTTACTGGCATATGAACTGAAGAAACGTGGTGTAGACCTGCCGGACGGCATACTAACCACTGAGGAACTGGTGGGAGCACTGAAGCAGAACCGGAAAGGTTGACGATTCATTAAGCAGGCTCCCGCGGAAAGAAAGGAAAGCAAATGTCACTTGTTTTAGATCATGTGAGCTATATCTATGGAGAGGATACCCCTCTTTCCATGAAAGCACTAAACGATATCTGTCTGGAGATTCCCGATGGGCAGTTTATCGGAATCATCGGTCATACCGGCTCCGGTAAGTCCACTCTGGTTCAGCACCTGAACGGACTGATCAAAGCCAGCCGGGGCCATATCTACTATAACGGAGAAGATATCGATGGTAAAGAGTTTGATAAAAAGAAGCTGCGCAGCAATGTAGGACTGGTGTTCCAGTATCCCGAGCATCAGCTGTTTGAAATCGATGTATTTTCAGATGTGTGCTTCGGTCCAAAGAATCTGGGTCTGCCCCAAGAAGAAGTGGAAGCAAGGGCAAAGGAAGCGCTTGCGCAGGTAGGACTTTCAGAAGAATTTTTTACACAATCGCCATTTGAACTTTCCGGCGGTCAGAAGAGAAGGGCAGCTATCGCAGGAGTGCTTGCCATGAAGCCACAGGTTCTCATTCTGGACGAGCCTACTGCGGGACTGGACCCCAAAGGAAGAGATGAAATCCTGAACCAGATCAAGAAGCTGCAGACCGAGACAGGCATGACTATCCTTCTGGTATCCCACAGCATGGAAGATGTAGCGGAATACGTGGACAGGATCATTGTGATGAATCAGGGCAGCGTCATGTTTGACGATGAGCCGAGAGAAGTCTTCAGACATTATAAAGAACTGGAAGAGGTAGGCCTTGCGGCGCCTCAGGTCACTTATATCATGCACGCCCTGAAAGAACAGGGCATGCTGGTGGATGTAGATGTGACCACCATAGCAGAGGCTACTGAGGAGATTGTAAAATGCTTAGAGACATTACATTAGGACAGTATTATCCTGAGGAATCTGTCATTCACAAAATGGATCCCAGGGTAAAGCTGGGCGGGACAGTACTTTATATCATCTCGCTTTTCTTTATGAAAAATATATTGGGATATATGATTGCTGCTCTCTTTTTGGGGCTGGTCATCAAATTATCCAAAGTTCCTTTTAAATTCATGGTAAAAGGAATGAAGACGATACTGATGCTGTTGATGATTACCGTAGTGTTCAATCTGTTCTTGACACAGGGAACGCCAATCGTCACTTTTTTTGGGAAAATCAGCATCACCTGGGAGGGGCTGGAGTTGGCAGTGTTCATGGCAATCAGACTTTCCTTCCTGATTATCGGCTCTTCCGTTATGACATTGACGACTACACCTAACAACCTCACCGACGGCATGGAGAAGATGCTCGGTTTTCTAAAAGTATTCAAAGTACCGGTACATGAAGTGGCTATGATGATGTCTATCGCTTTGCGCTTCATTCCGATTTTGCTGGAAGAGACCGACAAGATCATGAAGGCGCAGATAGCCCGCGGAGCTGACTTTGAAAGCGGTAACCTGATTCAGAGAGCCAAAGCCATGGTGCCGCTGCTGGTGCCATTGTTCATTTCAGCGTTCAGACGCGCCAATGATCTGGCCATGGCTATGGAAGCAAGATGCTATCGTGGCGGAGAGGGACGTACCAAGATGAAGCCGCTGATCTATCAGAAAAATGATTATTTGGCCTATGCAGCACTGGTGTTGTATCTGATCATCAGCATCGGTATCGGCAGATTGACATTGTTTTAGGCGCAGGTCCCAGAGAAGTGGAGTAGGCATGCAGCATGCTTGCACCAGAAAAAGTTCATTGACAGAGGTACACAAATGGCAGAGAAGAAAAGAATCCGGCTGACAGTGGCCTACGATGGTACCAATTACCATGGCTGGCAGGTTCAGCCCAACGGAATTACCATAGAAAGCGAACTGAACAGATGCCTGGCTGATTTATTTAAGGAGCCCATAGAAGTCATCGGTGCCAGCCGCACCGACTCCGGAGTTCATGCAATGGGAAATGTAGCAGTGTTTGACACCGCGGCCCGGATGCCCGCTGACAAAATTGCCTATGCTTTGAACCAGAGATTGCCGGAAGACATCCGCATCCAGAAGTCACAAGAAGTTCCTCAGGATTGGCATCCCAGGCATGTGCAAAGCAGAAAAACCTACGAATACCGCATTTACCGTGCACGTTTTCCAATGCCCTTAAAGCGTCTCTACTCCCTGTTCACCTATCATCAATTAAATGTGAACGCTATGCAGGAGGCAGTTGCCTATCTGGAAGGGGAACACGATTTTAAAAGTTTCTGTCAGGTAGGTGCACAGGTACAGTCTACCGTTCGCACCATTTACAGTGCGGAGGTGTTGGAACAGGGCGATGACCTTGTCATTCGTATCTGCGGCAATGGCTTCCTATATAATATGATCCGCATTATCGCAGGTACACTGATGGAAATTGGGCAGGGTAAAAGAGATCCTATGGATATCATTCAGATTCTGGAAGCAAGGGACCGCGCCGCAGCAGGTCCTACAGCACCGCCCCAGGGATTGACCCTCATAAAATATGAATACCCTGATGCGTAAGTTATGGTGGTATATGGTATCATGAGCTGCGAAGCAGGAACGGTGTTCATTTCCAATAGAGAATCAGCCAATATAGAATTGATGGATTTTTTACAATTTGGGTATTGACACAAATGGAAGCTTATAGTAAAATACATCAGTGTGACAATGTTTCATGATGTTCTGCCAAAGCCCCGGCAAAGCATTTGAGATATAGTAAATAAGCCGTTCTGGAGAGTTTTAAGGTGTGGCCGGACATCTGCAGCTTACTACTTCGAAGGAGCAATCGAACAAGTCGAAAGACAAAGTAATATGGAGGAAACATAATGAAAACATTTATGGCTAGCCCAGCTACAATCGATAGAAAATGGTATGTAGTAGACGCTACAGATATGACTTTAGGACGCCTGGCTTCTGAAGTTGCTAAGGTTTTAAGAGGTAAGAACAAAGCTATCTTCACCCCTCACATCGACACAGGTGACTATGTAATCGTTATCAACGCTGAGAAGATCAAAGTAACCGGTAAGAAGTTAGACCAGAAGGTTTATTACAATCATTCCGACTATGTTGGCGGTATGAAAGAGACCACTTTAAGAGAGAAATTAGACAAGAAGCCTGAGCAGGTTATCGAACTTGCAGTTAAGGGCATGCTTCCCAAAGGACCTTTAGGAAGACAGATGTTCACCAAACTTCATGTATACGCAGGACCTGAACACAATCATGCTGCTCAGAAGCCTGAAGTACTGACATTCTAAGGGACTGAAAGGAGGAAAATAAATCATGGCTAATACAGAAAGATACTACGGAACAGGTAGAAGAAAGAAATCAATCGCCAGAGTATATTTAGTACCTGGTAATGGTAATGTTACCATCAACAAGAGATCTATGGATGAATATTTCGGACTTGAGACTCTGAAAGTTATCGTTCGTCAGCCTCTGGTTGCTACCGAGACTGCTGATAAATTTGACGTAATCGTTAACGTATATGGTGGCGGTTACACCGGCCAGGCTGGTGCTATCAGACACGGCATTGCAAGAGCACTGCTTCAGGCAGATGCTGACTTCAGACCCGTTCTGAAGAAAGCTGGTTTCCTGACCAGAGACCCTCGTATGAAAGAGAGAAAGAAATACGGTCTCAAAGCTGCTCGTCGTGCACCTCAGTTCTCCAAGAGATAATAAAATTCAATATAAGAGAATTATCGAAACCCTTGAAAATGCAGTGTTTTCAAGGGTTTTTCTATATAATGCGTTTCGCTGAAACAACGTTGATTACTGTGAAATGGTATCGGTAACTGACACGTAACTAACATATAACTGACAAAAAAATTGTATTTATGTTCTTATGCAAGACGGCGAGTTGCAGTTTATTTGATACTTTAAATGATGCTATAGAGAAAATTCTTTTTTTTAAGCTGTAATCGTGGTATACTTATTATACGGAAAGAGAGAGGAGGCATGTAAAAATGCCAGAGATTTCATTGTTTTATGGGATTAGAGTGACGATGTATTATGATGACCATAACCCACCACATTTTCATGCTGAATATAATGGAAATAAGGCATTGATTGAAATAGATGCTGCAAGGGTAATTAAAGGGGCGTTGCCCTCAAGACAGTTAAAACTGATTTTAGCATGGTGCGTTTTGCACCAAGACGAATTGATGCAGAATTGGGAATTGTCGAAAGACGGGAAACCAATGAATCAAATTAATCCTTTAATATAAGGAGGTAGCAGGATGTTTCCTAAGGTCGTTCAAGTTATACCGATGAAAAATTATACGGTATATGTGTATTTTGATGATGGAAAAGTTGTATGTTATGATATGTCTCATATGATAGAAAAAGAAGCGTTTAATGTATTGAAAGATATTCATATCTTTATGGATACCTGTACTGTGCTGAATGATACGCTTGCATGGGATATTAATAAGAATCGAGATAATACAGCATGTTTGGATATCGATCCGGATACTTTGTATGAATTGCCATATGTAAAGGAGCAAATAGCGTAATAATGATTATTGCTAAGGTGGTTTGGGTGAGTTTAGAGATATTCGGGTAACTGACAGGTAACAGACAAATCAAGCTTTTAAGTTCACAAAGAGATAATTTCTTACAGAGAATATTTGCAAAAATTCCCCGGAAAATCAACTTTTTCCGGGGTTTTCTTTTTGCCTAAAAAGCAAATTGTCTTATACCTGGCAGGAAAACGCCAAAACCACACAAATCCTTGAAACTATTGAAATATGCACACTTTACAAGTATAATATAAAAAGTAAGAGATGAAGCATAAAAATATAATCCAACGATTTACCATGCCCCTTCCGGAACTGGAGATATATTATTGTGAACGCAGAAAGTACAGATTTGAGCAAGGGAAGAAACTGAAACATATCCGGCTCAGGGAGAAGTTTTATCCGGTGTTTGTCAAGTTTCTGGCGGTGGATAGAATCTTCCGAAGGCAGACGGTCACCGTTATTGGTAACCGGAAGAAATATAAGGAACAGGTGATTTTTGCCTGCACCCACATCGGGGAAAATGATCTGGAAAACATTTATGAGGTGCTGCACCGGAGCTGCTGGTGGTTCGTGGGCGATCCCTGCATCCTATATAAAGACATTTCCGGGATTCTGCTGTACTTGAATGGAAGTGTGCTGGTGCCTTGTAAGGAAAACGCGTTTTTGTTCCGAAAAAGGTAAAAGAAGAATTTGTAGTTAGTAAGGCAAGGGAAAGCAAAATGAAATTTAAAATTGCAGTCTGTGATGATGAACCATCTCAAATTGGATATATTACATCCTTAGTAGAAAAATGGAGCGGCCAAACCGGCTGTGCATGTGATATTCATGCCTTTCCATCTGCAGAAGCATTTCTCTATGAATACGAGGATGAGAAAGCATACGACATCCTTTTGCTGGATGTGGAAATGAGAGAGATGTCAGGAATAGATCTTGCAAAGCGAATCCGCCGTGACAATGTTCGGGCAGAAATCGTGTTCATTACCTCACATTTTGAGTTTTGCGGTGAGGGATATGAAGTGGATGCACTGCACTATCTTGTAAAACCCATACTGGAAGCCAAGCTAATGGAAGTGCTTTCCAGGGCAGCAGAAAAGCTGTCTGTTGAGCCGCCATCTGTGATAATCACTTGCGGAAGTGAAACAGTAAAACTGTATGAATCAGATATCTTATATGTGGAATCTTTTCTGCACTACATTGTAATCCATACAAAGGAGAGAGAATACAAAATAAAAGAAAGTATTTCATCCTTTGAAACCAGGCTCAGCAAAGCCTTTTACCGGACACACCGCTCGTATTTAGTCTCACTGAAATACATCATAAGAATATCGCGCACTGAGATTTTCCTGAATAATGGGGATAAGCTTCCTTTGGCAAGAGGGAAGTATGACGACATCAACCGTGCTTTTATAGAGCACAATTGAGGGATGCTATGAGAAAGAAAACATATCTAAAACTTGTGGAATATCAAACTGAACAGTCGGAGCGTCATTTGGGTGAAGTACGGAGCATCCACACAGAAATGCGAGGATATAAGCATGATTTCCACCATCATTTGCAAACACTCAAGGGGCAGTTGGAAGCAGGAGAGGTGGAACGTGCGTTATCGTATATCGAGCAGCTTGACCAAAAGCTGATGAATATGGATACGCTCCTGAAAACGGGAAATGTCACCCTGGATGCCATTCTGTCCGCGAAAATTGCACAGGCAAAAACGGAAAATATTGAGGTTGCTGTGAAAGCCAATGTTCCTGATGATTTGACAATAAGCGATGTAGAGCTCAGTATTATTGTAGGAAATCTGCTTGATAATGCAATCGAAGCATGCGGCAGTGTTGACGGCCGGCGATTTATTCGTATCTATATGTCGATCAAGGGCAAGATGCTGTATTTTTCTATGTTAAATTCGGCCGGAGGAAAGAAAAAGAAAACAGGCACTTTGTTCTCATCACATAAAATAGGTGTTCATGGCTTTGGGCTGCGCCGTGCGGAAGTAATCCTTGAAGAACATGGTGGCTGGTGCAAATATAATAGCGAGGATGGAGCGTTTACCTCTGAATTCCTTGTACCTGCGTTAAAATAAAAATGTAATTCGTGTATCGAAAAATGCAATTCGTGCACGAATTTTTTCTTATGATAAAAAGTATGTTAAACTTACGTCAGAAGGGAGGAGTTACCTGTGAAAAAGAAGAAATCAGGAGAAAAACCATATCGCTCCATAATCAGGAACTGTATCTGGATATTCCGCATGCAGTTTACATATGCACCTCGGTCTTTCTGGGCGATTGCATTGGCTGTACCGTTGAATATCGGTATCAGTTACTGGCAGGTATATCTGCTGTCTTTGATTGTAAGGGAAGCGGTCGGCGGCAGAGAATTTCAGGAAATATTTTGTACGTTGGGAAGTCTGTCATTAATTGTATTGCTTTTGAGTATCGGAAAGGATGTTCTGACACGGTTTGAAGGCGGAGAGAAAGATCTGTTCCGTATGCGTGTGGCTCTTCGGATAAGAGAAAAGTCACTTTCCTGCTTTTATGAATTGTATGAGAAAAAAGAAATTCGGGATTTAAGTGAACGTGCCATGCGTGCAACAGAGATGTGGGCCGGCAGCCATCCAATCTGTGATATTTCAGTTAAAACCTTTGAACTGATTGAAAACATAGTGTGCTATTTGCTGTTTGGCAGTTTGATTGCAGGCATTAACCTGTGGCTGATTCCGGTTGTAATGATCGGTCCGATTGTAAATCTTTTTGTAATGAGAGTATATAACAGATGGCAGCAGAAACATCATGTGAAGTATATGGAATTGGAGCAAAAACTGCATTATGTAACCGGTAAATCAGCGGATTTTGCTGCAGCTAAAGATATTCGCATATACAGCATGAGTGATTGGTTCAGGGAAGCCTTCCAATCTCTTACGGCAGAAATGGATATGGGAGAAAATCAGCAAGCTGTCCGTAGATTTCTGACAAGTCTGTTGTCACTGATTCTTATTTTGGTAAGAGACAGTGCGGCTTACACGGTGTTGATTAAAATGACACTTGATGGAGCGCTTACTGTGGAACAGTTCGTGTTATACTTCGCGGCAATTTCCTCTTTTGCCTCTTTCTTCGGCAATATACTGACCAGCTTCGGAAAGCTTCATGAGCTGAGCCTTCGTATCTGTGATGTTCGGAAATATCTTGATCTGCCGGAGCAGACTTCCGGGGGAAAAGAATCCATCACTTCTCATTTACATTGCGCACCGGAGATTACATTCGATCATGTTTCTTTTCGATATGAGGGAGCAACGGAGGATACCATTCGGGATGTATCCTTCACCATTCATAGCGGAGAATCTGTTGCACTGGTCGGACTCAACGGTGCGGGTAAAACAACCCTGGTAAAATTGATGTGCGGATTATATCGTCCGACGAAAGGCGAAATCCGTCTGAATGGAATACCGATTGAACAATTTGCCAAACGGGATTATTACCGCCTTTTTTCTACAGTTTTTCAGGATTCGAAACCGGCTTTTTTCTCACTTGCAGAAACGGTATCGGGACAGATTGGTGGAGAAGTGGATGAGCAAAAGGCGGAATCCTGTATGCGTATGGCAGGCCTTGGTGACAAGATAGATTCACTTCCACAGGGGATTTACACGAAACTGGATAAGCAGCTTCATGGGGATGCGATTGAACTCTCCGGTGGAGAAGTGCAGAAGCTGATGCTTGCCCGTGCACTTTATAAAGATGCGCCGATGCTCGTTCTGGACGAACCTACTGCTGCTTTGGATCCGATTGCGGAAAATAATATTTATCAGGAATACAGACATATGACT
This sequence comes from Lachnospiraceae bacterium, assembly GCA_017465845.1. Lineage (GTDB taxonomy): Bacteria > Bacillota > Clostridia > Lachnospirales > Lachnospiraceae > Acetatifactor. The sequence goes on from JAFTVH010000083.1 coordinate 13,053, forward strand.
GTCGGTAAAAGTGCACTTTTTATCTCGCATCGGCTTGCCTCAACCCGGTTTTGCGATCGGATTATTTTCCTGAAAGAGGGAAAAATCAGCGAGGAAGGTTCGCATAGTGCACTTATGGCCGCGAAAAGAGATTATAGTGAGCTGTATGAATTACAGAGCTGCTGGTATCAGAATGATTATGAGGCAGGAGGTGGAAGTTTATGAAGCTGTCAGAACATTTTTCTATTGAAATGAGATCTTTTCGTTGGCTGCTTAGACATGAGCGGAAATATACGTTGTGTCTCATAGCACATTCCATATTAACTGCCATTGTGTCCTACGTTCCGCTATATTTTTCGTCGAAAATAATTGATGCCCTGGTTTCTGGTGACTCTGTGAGAGTGCTTGTTGTATATGTCGTTCTTACAGTCGGACTCACCTTTTTGATCAAGGTCATTGCTGATGCTATACGTCCCCATATGGATGCGGCTTTTAAACGGGCATATCTGAATGAAGAATGGAGATATAGTAAAAAAGCGATGGAAATGGCCTATGAATCCATAGAAGACTGTGATATAGCATTATTGCGCGATCGTATCAAAACAGAATCCCAGACCGGTTTTAACCTGTTTTATCTCTGCAGGACAACCAGAAATTTTATTTTCACAGGAACACAGATAATATGTTCCCTGGCTATGACGCTCTCGTTTTTTAGAAATTCCATGATTTCTATTCAGATCAAAGTCGGAATCGTAGGATTGCTGGCTGCAACGATTGTGGTAGAAAGCTTGTGCATGATTAAATCCATGAAGATCACAAATACATTTTGGGATGAATGTGTATTTCTTAATCTGATCATGGAAAAATATAATAATTATGTCAGCAACTATGGAGCAGGCAAAGATATTCGTCTTTACGGGATGGCAGACAGCCTTATTAAAGATATGGAAGCCTTTGACACTGAGCAATATCGGAAGAACCGTAAACGTTCAGTGGAGTGGACGAAAGCAAATTTACCAAGAGTTATCGTGCTTGAAATCCTGAAATTTACAACAAATTTATTCCTGATTGCCGCTGCAGTCAGTGGTGCAGTATCTGTGGGCTCAATTTCCAAATATGTATCCGGTATCGTAAAGCTGCTCTGGGCAGTTGCGAAGCTCGTACAGGATACGCAGCTGGCATTCAGTAACCACAAATACCTGAAGCGGTACTTCACCTATTTTGATATACCGAATAATATGTATCAGGGTACTTTAACTGTAGAAAAGCGGGATGATGTGGAATACTACGTAGAGTTCCGTGATGTATCGTTTCGATATCCGGGAAGCGATTCCTGGGCCTTGCGCAATATTAATTTGAAGTTCAAAATTGGAGAAAAACTTGCCATTGTGGGAATGAATGGTTCGGGAAAGACCACTTTTATCAAGCTGATGTGTCGGCTTTATGACCCTACGGAGGGAGAGATTTTACTCAATGGTGTCGATGTCAGAAAATATGATTATGATGAGTATATGTCGATTTTCTCGGTCGTCTTTCAGGATTTCTCGCTCTTTGCGTTTTCACTTGGGCAAAATGTGGCGGTTTCAAGGGATTACGATAAACAGAAAGTCATTGATTGTATGAAAAAGGCCGGCCTAAAGGAAAGATTAGAAACACTTCCGAACAGTACGGAAACTTTTCTTTACAAAAACTATGACCCGAGCGGTGTTGAGATATCCGGCGGCGAAGCCCAGAAGATTGCTCTTGCCCGTGCATTGTATAAAGATGCGCCGTTTATGATTCTCGATGAACCTACTGCAGCACTTGACCCGGTTTCAGAGTATGAAATTTACAGTAAGTTCAACGAGATTGCAGGAGATAAGACAGCCATTTACATTAGCCATCGCCTGGCTTCCTGCCGATTCTGTGATAAGATCGCAGTGTTTCATGAAGGGGCTATCATTCAGCAAGGGAGCCATGAAGAACTGCTTGCGGATGTTAGGGGGAAATACTACGAACTTTGGAATGCGCAGGCGCAATATTATATGCCGGAAGGTGCATAAGTTATAAGAATGATACCAGGGGGAGGATTGCGATAAAAATACCTTTTTTCAAAGTAATAATTGTGGTATACTTATAGCATCTGAAGACGGAAAAACACGGATAGTGATAGAGAGTAAAGGGTGGTGATATGGATGTGCACTGAAGGACAATTAAATAAGATAGTGAAGGCAATGGTGGAGTGTTATAGAAATATATATGGAAGTGCTATTGTGGATATTATTTTGTATGGTTCCTATGCCCGTGGCGACTATACAGAGGAATCAGATATTGATATTGTAGCTGTGGTGTATGGAGAAAGAACTGAATTGCAGAAAAGTCTTAAAGATATCTGGGATGCGTCTGCGGATATAGGTCTGGAAAACGATGTTGTTGTTTCTCCTGCCGTAATACCTTATGACGAGTATGTAAAGTATAAGCAAAAGCTTCCATATTATCGAAATATAGAAAAGGAGGGACGGAAAATTGGATGATTTAATGAAGTATCGTCTGGAATCGGCAAGCGAAAAGTTATTATCTGCAAAATTGTTGCTTGAAGCCGGCCAATATAAAGATTCTATCGGCAGATCATATTACGCTGTTTTTACTGCGATAAGAGCAGTTCTGGCATCGAGACAGATAGATTTTTCAAAGCATGCAGGTGTAATTGCTTTTTTTCAAAAAGAGTATATAAAAACTGGGATTTTTGATAAGAAGTATTCAAAATATATACAACAGGCATTTCAAATTCGAAATAGTTGTGATTATGATGACTTTTATATTGTATCCAAACAGGATGCCCAGGAACAGTATGAAAGAGCAGTAGAATTGCTGGATGTAGTTCGAATATTTGTTGAGAAGCAGTGATGATGGGAGAGCCCAATGGTTAAACCACAAAACGGAGAGCGAATCTCCAAAATAGACACATACCTGAACTGTGCAGAAGTTTTCGCATACAGAAGCACATGCATTAAGAGAAAATACGGTGCAGTTCTCGTGAAAGATGACGCTGTGATTTCCACAGGATATAATGGTGCGCCGAGAGGCTTTGATAACTGCTGTGATCTGATGAAATGTCCGAGAATGGAGCTGGACATGCATCAGGGAGAAGGATATGGCATCTGCAGAGCCGTCCACGCAGAAGCAAATGCGTTGTTGAATTGCTCAAGACAGCAGACGCTTGGTGCGGAATTATACTTAGTGGGAGTGAATCCGAAGGATAATTCGATTCACAGGGCTAAGCCCTGTCCACTATGTGCCAGAATGATCATACAGGCAGGAATCAGTCGTGTCATTCTCAGGATCGGGGAGGGCGCAGACAATTATATGATTGTTCCGGCAAAAGAGCTGGAATGGGTTCAAAGTGTAAGTAAACCGGAGGAAACAAATGGATAATTTCAGCTTTAAAGAAATGCAGGCAATTCAGCAGGAATTACAGGAAAAGTATAAGGACAAATGGAGACCGCTTTCGCCTGAAATTGGAAAGGATCAATTGTTATGGCTGATGATAGAATTAGGTGAAGTTGCCGACGTTATCAAGAAAAGCGGAAATCAGAAAATTATGGAGGATAACGAAGTAAGAACACACTTTATCGAGGAGATGTGTGATGTACTGATGTATTTTAATGATGTCATGCTTTGTTACGATATTTCCATCGAAGAACTAAAGGATATATATATACAAAAACATAAAAGAAATATGGGGAGATGGTAAAAATAAATAGTGGAGGAATGGTTATCAACCAATAGTTGACTCGATTAAAAACTGCGTCTATTGCGGCATACGAAACAAAATGCTATGATTCAAGTATCAGCTGATAATACAAAATGAAGCAGGAGAACGAATCATTATGAACATAGGCAATCAGATAAAGAATTTCAGGGCAGAGAAAAGAGTAACTCAGGAAGAATTGGCAGAGTATCTGAATATTTCGGCACAGGCAGTTTCCAAATGGGAGACAAATGCAAGTACACCGGATATTGCGCTGCTCCCACCCATAGCAACTTTCTTTGGAATTACAATTGATGAGTTATTTGCACTCCCGAAAGAAGAACAGTATGAACGTATTGAAAATATGTTCTGGAGGGAACGGCGTATACCCCAGGAGACATTTGAACAGTCCGTACGTTTTTTACAGGAACAAATTACGAAAGATTCCCGCAATGTAAGAGCTTATGAAGATTTAGCATATTTGTATAACCACAGGGCTGCCAGTGATCATGCGGAAGCGTCAGAATATGCTAAAAAGGTGATAGAACTTGATCCGGATCATAAGCCGGGCTGGGTTGCTTTTCAGGAAGCGAATAATGCCGTGTGCGGAGATGAGTGGTATGATAATCATTTTTCGGTAGTGGAATATTGCAAGAGTATTTTACAGAAATATCCGGATAATTACAGAGCTTTGTATACAATTATTGAAAATCTTTTAGCGGACAGACGTTTTGACGATGCTGTACCTTATATTAGAAAAATTGGAGAAGTGGCTCCGGAGTCCCAACAGATGCTGTTTTATTCTGGCGATGTCGCTTACGGAAAAGGCGATGTAGAAGAAGCAAAACGCTTATGGAATCAAGGCGTGGAGCAATACTCCGGGCGGTGGCAGGCATATTGCGACAGAGCTGATCGCATGAAGAAATTAGGATATATTGAAGAAGCAATTGCTGATTATGAAAAATGCATGCAAATTCAGTCAAAGCCGCGCCTGACAGATGGACTTTACTCTTTGGCCCAGGTACATGAGCAGATTGGCGATTACGAGGCTGCCATCAGGGATAATGAAAGAATTATTCAGATTTTAGCAGAAGATTATGATACACATAGCGGAGAAAGTGTGGATTTCCGGAGAAGAGAGATTGAGAGACTTAGGAAAATACGCGGCCCCCAATTTGTTAAACATATGTCAGGATTAGGCACAACTTAATATGACTTAAAACCTCTCAGGACATTTTGTTTTGGGAGGTTTTTTGTTTCTTTTTATATATAAATGTGGTAATATCTCTTTAGAAAATGGTGAAAAAGAAAAAATTATGGATAAATTAGATGCAATTGTCGAATAGGAGAAAAATGAAATGGTAAACTTACTATTAATAATTATTTACCTCGCATTTATCAGCTTAGGCCTGCCGGACTCCCTGCTCGGCGCCGCCTGGCCGTCCATGTACGTTCAATTTGATGTCCCCGTTTCCTACATGGGAATGGTATCAATGATCGTATCAGCCGGTACGATCATATCAAGCCTGAATAGTGACAGACTGACAAGACGCTTTAGCGCCGGGCTGGTGACCGCTGTAAGCGTAGCCATGACAGCCGTGGCAATTTTGGGATTTTCCTTCAGCACTTCCTTCTGGATGACATGTTTATGGGCGATTCCCTACGGTCTGGGTGCCGGAAGCATAGATGCCGCACTGAACAATTACGTAGCGCTGCACTACGCAAGCCGCCATATGAGCTGGCTGCATTGCATGTGGGGAGTGGGAACGATCATCGGACCATATGCAATCGGTTTTGGGCTGACCAATGGTTTTGGATGGGAAGGAGGATACAGAAGTGTTTTTGCCATCCAGGTCGTTCTGACGATTATTTTATTTGTGAGCTTACCATTGTGGAAGAAAACTGCAACCGACAATTTACCTGAAAAAGAAGCTTCAAACAGTGACAGCGTTTTGGCATTGAAGCAGATTTTACAGATTCCGGGAGCAAAACAGATTATGCTTACCTTCTTCTGTTATTGTGCATTGGAAGCCACAACCGCGCATTGGGCAAGCAGTTATATGGTATTACAGAAAGGCATTCCGGCAGAAACGGCGGCTAATTATGCCAGCCTGTTCTTTATCGGCATTACAGTAGGCCGAGCAATCAATGGATTCCTGACAATGAAATTTACAGATTCCCAAATGATACGTGCAGGTCAGGCTGTGATAGCGGTAGGAATTGTCGTTATGCTGTTGCCGTTTGGAAATATCGTAACATTGGCAGGGCTGATTCTTATAGGCCTGGGATGCGCGCCAATCTATCCCTGCATTATCCACTCCACGCCCGAACACTTTGGGGCGGATAAGTCACAGGCGTTAATCGGGGTGCAAATGGCAAGTGCTTATGTGGGCAGCTGCCTGATGCCGCCGTTGTTTGGACTGATTGCAAACTTTATCAGTGCGTCTTTATTTCCGATATACCTGATTGTTTTTCTGGTGATTATGATTCTGGCGCACAATTCTTTGTTGAAAAAGTAACAGATAAAATGTTAATAACATTTCACTTGCCTTAAAAGGTACTTTATAATATACTGAATGAAGAACGACCATGCTTTGTCAGAGAATGATAGCGTGGCAGGGAGGCACATGTAGAAATATGAGTAAATATTCTATTGGTATTGATTACGGCTCATTATCCGCAAGAGCGATATTGATTGATTTAAGTAACGGAGCAGAAGTAGCCACTTCTGAATTTGTATATCCCCATGCAGTGATGCCGAGAGATTTTTTTCCGGGCATTACCCTGGATAAGGCAGTAGCGCTGCAGCATCCCCAGGATTATCTGGATGCGCTGCAGCATACCTTAAAGGAACTGATTACTGAGACTGATGTAAATATTGAGGACATTGTGGGTCTGGGAATTGATTTTACTTCCTGTACGATTCTGCCTATTACACAAGACGGTACACCGTTATGCTTCCTGGACAAGTATAAGAATAACCCTCATGCCTATGTAAAGCTCTGGAAACATCACGGCGGACAGAAAGAAGCAGATGAGATTACGAGGCTTGCACAGGAACGAAAGGAAAGCTGGCTGTCGGCATATGGGAACAAGGTTTCTTCCGAGTGGCTTATGCCCAAGCTTCTGGAGATTTTACATAAAGAGCCTGAACTCTATCAGGAGACTGATAAGTTTGTAGAGGCAGGAGACTGGCTCGTATGGCAGATTACAGGTCAAAAGGTTCGTAACAGCAGTATGTCCGGGTTCAAGGCATTTTGGAATAAGAGAGAGGGGTATCCCTCTCATGAGTTCTGGGGAAGCCTGCAGAAAGAATTTGAATACGTGCTTGATGATAAAGTGGCAGGCGAAGTGATCCCTACCGGTACGAAAGCCGGAGAGATTACCGAATATGGGGCCAAGCTTACCGGACTGAAACCAGGAACGGCAGTGGCAGCGCCGATTATTGATGCACATGCTGCAATGCCTGCTGCAGGTATCGTAGACGAGGGCAAGCTTCTGATGGTAATCGGAACCTCTACCGGTCATCTTGTTTTGAGCAAAGAAGAGAAGAATGTAGAAGGAATCTGCGGCAGTGTCATGGATGGCATCATACCGGGATATGTTGCGTATGAAGCGGGCCAATCCTGTGTTGGTGATAACTTTGCATGGTTCATGAAATATTGTGTGCCGGAAAGATATGAGATAGAAGCCAGAGAGTGCGGCAAGAATATCTTCCAGTACGTGACGGATAAAGCTGCCGAGTTTGATGTCGGAGAGAGCGGAATCGTGGTGCTTGACTGGTGGAACGGAAATCGTTCTCCCCTTGCTGACTTTGATTTGTCCGGAATGATTTTGGGCTTGACTCTGCAGACGAAACCGGAGGAAATTTTCCGTGGAATTATGGAAGCCACTGCTTTTGGTACAAGAGCAATCGTAGACTTGTTCCTGGAGAACGGTGTAAAAATTGATGAGGTATATGCAGCAGGCGGTATTTCCCGGAAGAATCCTTTCATGATGCAGATGTATGCAGATGTCCTGGGGAAAGATGTTAAGATTACCAAGACTACCCAGGCCGGGGCAAAGGGAAGTGCTATCTTTGCATCGGTGGCAGGCGGTTATTTTGCAACGATTAAAGAGGCAGCAGATGTCATTGCCGACAAGTGTGATCTGATTTACCATCCTAATAAAGAAAACAGTGAAAAATACCGGAGACTCTATCAGGAGTACGTGAAACTGACAGAGTATTTTGGAAAGGGCGGAAATGATGTCATGAAACGATTAAGCTCTTTTGGTAAAGGAAAAGAAGACTGGCAGCCTTAACATAAAATTAAGGAAAGTTAATTTGTTCCCATAAATATACAGTGGTCTTTATTAGCATTACCATTCATACAGAACACAGACTGACAGAGCATCTGTTGGTAGTAAATGAAGCGGAAGTTTTAGAAGATTTACGTTTACTACCAACCGGTTGCTTTTCTTTTTAGGCGCCCCGGGGAATTGACGAATGAAATCAAAGTATTGGAGCGATGTGGGGACAAAAGAATACCGTGAAGCTGCGGGAGAATAAATGCAATGAGAGATATGACACAAGGTTCGGCACTGAGACACTTATATAGGTACGCACTGCCGTTATTGCTGGGAAACTGGTTTCAAATGGGATATAATGCGGTAGATTCCATTATCGTAGGGCGTTTTATCGGTAAAGACGCCCTTGCAGCCGTTGGCATTGCTTCGCCGGTAATGAACCTGATCATTTTGGCGATAACGGGATTATGCCTGGGAGCGGGTGTAGTGATGAGTGAATTCTTTGGTGCAAAGGACTGGAAATCGCTTCGTATGCAGTTTGCAACTACCATGTTGTCCGGAGCGATAACGCCTTATCTGCCGCATTAAAAAGTGTTGGTGATGCAAAGACACCTTTAAGATTTTTGATGTTTGCATCTATTTTGAACGGTGTGCTGGATGTGATTTTTATCGGCGGTCTGGGATGCGGCATTATATGCAGTGCCGTCACAACGGTGATTGCAGAAGCAGTATCAGCAATATTGGCCGCCATATATTTAGTGAAGAAGATTCCTGAGTTATGCCCGAAAAAGCATGAATGGTCAATTAATAAGGAACTGCTCACAAAAACAGCTAAATATGGAGGTGTCACTGCATTACAGCAGGCGGTACAGCCTATTGGAAAGCTCCTGATACAGGGACAGGTAAATGCATTGGGAGTAGATGTCATTGCAGCGTTCAATGCAGTAACAAGGGTTGACGATTTTGCTTTTACACCGGAACAAAGCATAGCACAGGCAATTACAACTTACATAGCACAGAATCGCGGAGCCAAAAAAGAAGAAAGAATCAAACATGGATTCGCTGTTGGTATCGGCTTGGAATTTTGTTATTGGATTTTGGTGGGATGTGCTACAATTCTATTAAGGAAGCAGATTATGTCTCTGTTCGTAACCGGAGAAAATGCGCAGACTGTTATTCAAATAGGAACAGAGTATCTGGCGCTTATGGCAACCTTCTATTTATGGCCGGCAATGACGAATGGTTTACAGGGCTTTTTCAGGGGGATGGGAAAGCTTAAAATTACGTTGCTTGGAACGTTTGTTCAGACGAGCATACGAGTGATTGTGACATTCCTGTTGGCACCTGGCATGGGGATAAGGGGAATTGCTTTTGGCTGCGTGATTGGTTGGAGCGTTATGCTTTTGGTTGAAGTGCCGTTGTGTATAAAAGCGTTGCGTGGTTGATGTGAAAATATATTAGTTGACATAAAAAAGAAAGCATGGTATGATGGAGAAAATCCGGAATGAAAGGGTGTTTTTGATGTGTGACATTCAGAAATATAATCGTTTATATCACGATATAGAAAAGCTTAAACCTGAAGATACTATGCAGCTTGTGCTTGAAGCAGAAACTGAAGAAGAGAAAAGCTTTTATGAAATGGTAGGAGACTTTTTACTGCAAAGGAAGCAGAAGGAAGTAATTGAGAGGAATCTTTTTTAATGAAAAAATATGTTCTAATTGCGGGTGTAAATGGAGCAGGGAAGTCTACATTATACCAGATTTTGGCGGAATTACAAGAAATGCCCAGAGTAAATACGGATGAGATATTACGTGAGTTTGGTGATTGGAGAAATATGAAAGATGTCACTCAGGCAGGTAAAATCGCCGTTAGTAAGATTGCAGATAATTTTTCAAAAGATATTTCTTTTAATCAAGAAACTACCTTATGTGGCAAATCCATTCTTAGGAATGTGGAATTGGCTAAACAAAAGGGATATCATGTTGAATTACATTATGTAGGAGTTGAGTCAGTAGAAATTGCAAAAGAAAGAGTACGTACCCGTGTCAGTAAAGGTGGACATGGGATCCCAGAAAAGGATATCGAAAAGAGATATATAGAAACGTTTCAGAATCTGAAGAAGATGATTTCTCGTTGTGATTTGATAGCATTTTATGATAACACGGATGTGTTCCGCAGATTTGCAATCTATAAAAATGGTATGCCTGTAAGGGTATCAAGTCGGTTGCCTAAATGGTATCAAGAGTTTGTTTTAAAATAATTAGCGTGTTGCTATTATAATTAAAAAAATAAAGTAAGTGATGCCATCAGGCAGGAGGGGAATAAGCATTTGTTTACATATCGTTAGGTCTTAGATGGTGTGTATGCGGATGCTTATTTACTTTGACCAACAATTACGTTATAGAAAAACATTGGGAGATGATTCGACATCCAATACAAATGCAGAAAGGATACTGACACATGATAACCAAAACCTACGACTACAACACTCTGAAACAATACGTATTCGTTGTAGTCCTATCAAAATATAACGGCAGAATACTGCTAAGCCGCCACAAGTCCCGCACCACCTGGGAGACTCAGGGCGGTCACATAGAGCCCGGCGAGACACCGCTGGAGGCAGCAAAAAGGGAACTTTACGAGGAATCCGGTGCCACGGAATATCACATAGCTCCCTTATGTGACTACTGGGCCGGTAATCCGGAAACCGGACAAGGTGCCAATGGAGCTGTTTTTCTTGCAGAAATCACAAAGCTGGGTGAACTTCCTGAAAGTGAAATGGCTGAGACAAAAGAATTTGATACCTTGCCCGATAATCTTACTTATCCGGGTATTACCCCGATATTATTTAACCGAATCAAGGAAGTCCCCCGCTTCAAGCGCGTGGAGCGCTAAGCAGTGGGATGGGGGACTTGCTTGTGTCAGGTGGAGTACAAACTCCACCTGACAAACCGCGATAGCGGTTATGAGGTTATGAGCGAGTAGCAAAATTCAACTCTGTTGAATTCGCGGATTGCGAATATCCGCTTGATTAGGGCAGGATTATAAGGAGGAAATAGATTATGAAAAATTTACTTACATCAGTGCTTTCACTGGCTCTGGCAGCAAGTCTTCTCACAGGCTGCGGTACCGGCAGTAACAACGGAAATGGCACTGGGAAAGACAATGCAAAAGACACAGCTGCTGTTACCCCGCAGCCCACAGACAACTCATACGGTCTGCGTGACAACATAGAGGACGGCGCCATCCTGCACTGTTTCTCCTGGTCTTTCAAGACCATTGAGGAATCTCTGGAGGATATTGCCATGGCTGGTTATTCGGCCATTCAGACATCGCCAATCAACGCCTGCTATGATGGCGGCAATGCGGGAATGGACCTCTACGGACAGGGAAAGTGGTACTACCATTATCAGCCAACTGACTGGACCATCGGCAACTACCAGTTGGGTACCAGGGAGGAATTCATTTCCCTGTGTGAGGCGGCAGATGAATACGGTATCAAAGTAATCGTGGACGTGGCTCCGAACCACACGACTACCACCACTGACGCCATTTCTCAGGATTTTCTGGATGCAGTAGGCGGTCTGGACAACATGTACCATTCTGACGGCAAGACCTCAATTGTGGATTACACCGACAGAACCCAGTGCACCTTGCGGGCAGTGGGTGGTCTTTACGACGTCAACACTGAGAATCCGGATTTTCAGGATTACTTTATTGCATTCCTAAATGACTGTATTGCATGCGGTGCTGATGGCTTCCGTTACGATACTGCGAAACATATCGGACTGGAAGATGACCCTCAAGATAACAAAAAGCAGAAAAATAATTTCTGGGACAGAGTCACCACAGAAGTAGACAAAGCAGATGAACTTTTCCTGTATGGTGAGGTTCTGCAGGACGGCGGAGAGAGAATCGCAGATTATATTGAGAAAATTGGTGCTACTACAGCCAGTGCATACGGCGAGAGAGTCAGAGCATCCTTTACAACGGCAGTCATGAAAGCTGATCTGCTTACAGATTTTAGGATTGGTGATGCCGAGCCCAATGTGGTAACCTGGGTGGAATCTCACGACAATTATACCGGTGATGGTACTGCTAAGACTGTAGATAATGAGGAAATCAAACTTGCCTATGCCTTTATCACAGCTCGTGCAGAAGGAACACCGTTGTTCTTCTCCAGACCTTACGGAGCAACCAGTGATAATATGTGGGGTACCTTTAATAAAATCGGCATGGCGGGTGATAATCTGTACAAAGATGATGTTGTAGTAGCAGCCAACAGATTCCGCAATGCCATGGCAGGACTGCCTGAAAATATCTTTAATCCTGACAATAATGAGCGTGTAGTCTGCCTTGAACGCGGTACCAAGGGACTGCTTTTGATCAATGCTGACAGAACGGAATATACTTTTAAAGTAGAGACAGCGTTGGAAGACGGCACTTATGTAAATCGCTGTGATGGAGTAACCGAATACACAGTAAAGAAGGGCAAGCTAACAGGAACCTTGCCTGCCAAAGGAATTATGATTCTTTGCAACGAGGGATTCGTAGAACTTGCTGATCCAGCAAGTGTAAAGGTTGCTGATGAGACGACCTCTTATATTATCGGAGATACTCTGGATGTAACACTGGTGGCTGAGAATACCGCTAAGGCAACTTATTCCATCAATGATGGAGAATCAATTTCATTTGCAGACGGTGATGTGATTTCTATCGGCGAAGGTGCAGAAGATTCAGAAATCATTAAGCTGACCTTAAAGGGAGAAAATGCGGAAGGAAATAAGACTTGTATCTCCTACCTGTTTAAAAAGCAAGGTAAAGTAATGGCAGGTACAAAGATTTATTTTGAGAAGCCGGAAAGCTGGGGAGACAAAGTCAGCGCCTATGTTTATGATGAAACTTCCTATACCGGTGTGAAAGAAAACAGCAAGTGGCCGGGAGAAGCCATGACGGTGGAAGAAGACGGTACTTACAGCTATACCTTTGAGGAAGAATGGATTGCACCGCTTGTTATCTTTACCGATGGCACCAATCAGTCTAACGGTAAGCTGGAGCCGGGGGCAGAAGTGCTGGCAGATAAGTTGTATACTGTAGAGTAAAAAAGGAATTCACAAATGGGCAGCAACGTAACAATTGCTGCTCATTTTGGACAGGAGAGAGAATGAAGCAACAGATTTTGATCGTTGATGACGAACGGGAAGTAGCCGACCTACTGGAGCTTTTCCTGCAGAATGAAGGATATCGGGTACATAAATTTTACGACAGTGCCCAGGCACTTGTCTATGTGGAGACAAGCAATATTGACCTGGCGGTACTGGATATCATGATGCCCGGTATGGACGGCTTTGCGTTGTGCAGGAAAATTCGCGAAAAATACTTTTTCCCTGTCATCATGCTTACTGCCAAAGTAGAGGACACAGATAAAATTGCAGGACTCATGCAGGGAGCAGATGATTACATTACCAAGCCATTTAATCCCTTAGAGGTTGTGGCGCGTATTAAATCCCAGCTGCGCCGATACACCCGTTACAACCCAAAAGCCTCGGAAGATATTGACATCCGGGGCTTATACATGAACCGTGGCACTCATGAGTGCCGACTATATCAGAAGCCGCTGGAGCTGACCCCCACGGAGTTCGATATCCTATGGTACTTGTGTGATAACAGAGGACGGGCGGTGCCCTCGGAAGAACTTTTTGAGGCAATCTGGGGAGAGAAATCCCTGGAAAGCAATAATACGGTCATGAACCATATCGGTAAGATTCGGGAGAAAATGAAGGAGTCCTATAGGAATCCAAAGTTTATTAAGACGGTGTGGGGAATCGGTTATATGATAGAAGCGTAAGGGAGGGATACCTTTGGAAAAAAAGTTGATGCGACGGATAAGTGACAGGATATTGCGGGACAGTCTGATCTATACAGTAGTACTTTTACTTATATTAGTAGCGGGATATGTGCTGGGCAACTCTGTTATCTGGCACGGAGATGAACCACTGTATTCGCTGCTGCGATGGGTGTCTGAAAATGCAGTATTAACCGGCTTGATTCTCTGGATTGTAGGCTTATTCGCCATTATGACCCGCTATTTGTATTATCTTGGAGGGCTGATTGAGACGATGTCCCGGTCTACAAGGCAGATTTTGAAGGAAGATGACACTCAGATCGAACTTCCGGAAGAGCTTGCTGCCGTACAGCTGGAACTGAACGATGTAAAGAACCAGATACGGCTAAGCAGATTCCAGGCAAAAGAAGCAGAACAGCGAAAGAATGATCTGGTGGTTTATCTGGCCCATGATTTAAAGACACCGCTGACCTCGGTGATGGGATACCTTATGCTTTTACAGGAAGAACCTGATATTTCGGAAGAAATGCGCCGCAAGTATCTGGATATCGTGGTGAGAAAAGCGGAGCGTCTGGAACAGCTGATCAACGAATTCTTTGAAATTACCAGATTCAATCTGACCACCATGGAGCTTGAGAAAAGCAGAGTTGACTTTGGACGGCTGCTGGAACAGACCGTTTACGAATTCGGTCCCATGCTTGAAGAAAAAGGCCTGACTTGCAGGCTGGATGTGCCCAATGATTTGACGATAGTCTGTGATGCTGATAAGATGCAGCGGGTAGTGGACAACTTGCTCAGAAACAGTATCCTCTACGGATATGAGGACTCGGAAATCGTGATTGCGGCCGCAATGGAGAAGAATGATCGGATGATTTTGACATGCACGAATCATGGTCCTACTATTCCCAAAGAGAAACTGGAACGCATATTCGACCAGTTCTACCGTTTGGACAGTGCCCGCAGTACCAGTACCGGTGGTTCCGGACTTGGACTGGCGATTGCCAGAGAAATTGTGCGGCTCCACGGCGGCACCATAGTGGCTCGGAGTGAAGCAGAAGTGACGTCATTTCGAATAGAACTTCCTTTGTAATAATCAACGTCTTTTGCATTATCCTGATGAAAGATTGCAGCTTTGCGGTTCTGTTGCAGGCAGCTTTATACTTGAAAAATTTAAAAATCTTCATAAATTCTTAATAAATCTTAGAGAAAACAACAAAGATTTTGTGTCCCGAATGCTTTATACTTTGACTTGTCAACATGCAGGAGGGATGGCAGAGATGAGAAGAGATGACAGCAAAGAACTGAATATTATAGAAGTATCTCATACAGACAAAGCGCGCTCAACGCAGCCGCAAACGAAGGTGCAGAGAGCTTCAGCACAGGCAGAACACCGCAAGCGTAACCAGCGTATCCGTCAGATACGCAAGAAGAAAAAATTGGCAAGAATCAGATTGTTCAAACGATTGTGCAGTATTGCTGCAATAGTGCTGCTAGCCGTAGGAATCATGAAATTAGTTGATTTTTCATACAAATTACAGGAAGAACATGAGCAGAAAGCCCCCGGGCAGAGTCAGTCAGCATTCGGATGGACCGGTACATCGGAAGCGGTTATTCAACAGGCA
>JAFTVH010000084.1 GCA_017465845.1 Lachnospiraceae bacterium
CTTGAACAGATTAAAAATCCAAATGATATAAAGAATATTGAGGAAAAGGATTATGAGGCACTGGCAGAGGAAATCAGACAGTTTCTGATTCAGTCTATCAGTGTAACGGGGGGGCATCTGGGCTCTAATTTGGGCGCAGTAGAGCTTACTATGGCACTGCATTTGTCATTGAATCTGCCGGAGGATAAGATTATCTGGGATGTGGGACACCAGTCTTACACGCATAAGCTTTTGACCGGAAGAAGAGAGGGCTTTAATACTCTGCGACAGTATCAGGGACTCAGCGGTTTTCCTAAGAGAAAAGAGTCTAATTGTGATGCCTTTGATACGGGACACAGCTCCACCTCTGTTTCTGCAGGTCTGGGGCTGGCTAAAGCCAGAGATATTCAGGGAGAGGACAATACCATTGTATCGGTAATCGGCGACGGTTCCCTGACAGGTGGCATGGCATATGAAGCTCTGAATAATGCTGCAAAGCTGGAAACTAATTTTATCGTGGTTTTGAATGATAATAATATGTCCATCTCAGAGAATGTAGGCGGTGTCTCCAAATATCTTAACAATATCCGAACCGCAGACAGTTATCTGGGACTTAAGAAGGGGATCTATGATGCGCTTCTTGGAACCAGGCATGGAGACAACATGGTGTCCGGCATCCGTAGAGCCAAAAACAGTGTGAAGCATCTGGTAATCCCGGGAATGTTTTTTGAAGACATGGGACTTACCTATTTGGGGCCTGTGGATGGTCACGATATTAAGGGACTTTTAAGAGTATTCAAGGAAGCAAAGCGTGTGAAGGGCGCAGTGCTTGTTCATGTAATTACCCAGAAAGGAAAGGGATTTGCACCGGCAGAAAAGCATCCTGCAAGATTCCATGGAGCAGAGCCTTTTGAAATAGAGACAGGTCTGCCCAGCAAGCCAAGAAATAAGGCAAACTATACCGATATTTTCTCAACGGTAATGTGTAAGCTGGGGCAGCGTGATGAGAAAGTAGTAGCAATTACTGCCGCAATGCCGGACGGAACGGGATTAAAACGCTTCCGCAACATGTATCCGGATAGGTTTTTCGATGTAGGAATTGCAGAGGAGCATGCTGTGACCTTTGCTGCAGGACTTGCGGCGGGAGGCTTAAAGCCTATTGTGGCCATTTATTCCTCCTTCCTGCAGAGGGCTTATGACCAGATTTTGCATGATGTATGTATTCAGAACCTTCCGGTGGTATTTGCCATTGACAGAGCCGGAATCGTAGGAAGTGACGGAGAGACTCATCAGGGTATTTTTGATTTATCATTTTTATCCAGTATTCCCGGTATGACGGTCTGTGCACCTAAGAATAAATGGGAGCTGTCCGATATGCTGAAGTTTGCAGTGAATTTGGAGGCACCCATTGCCATCCGTTATCCCAGAGGAGAAGCCTATGATGGTCTGAAGGAATATCGTGAGCCTATTGAGTATGGTAAAGCAGAATGGATTTATAGGGAGCAGGATATTGCCCTTTTCGCAGTTGGAAGTATGGTAAAGACTGCAGAGGCTGTATATACGTCACTTAAGGAAAGGGGCTACAATGTCAGTCTGATTAACAGCCGTTTTGTAAAGCCTATTGATAAGGATGCGGTCAAGGAAGCTGCCAGAAATCATTCCATCATTGTGACCATGGAAGAGAACGTTGCAAGCGGCGGTTTTGGAGAAAAGGTTCTGCAGTACATGCAGGAGGAAGGGTTATCCTGTGATTTTATTCCTGTTACCATACCTGACGCATATGTGGAGCATGGTAATGTAGAACTTTTAAAGAAAGAAATCGGATTGGATAGCGAAAGCATTGTTCAGACGATTATTAAAAGAATGGAACAGATTTAGTAAGGATTAAGGAATGAAGGAACGTCTAGATATCATTTTGGTAAATAATGGGTATGCACCCTCCAGAGAGAAGGCTAAGGCCATCATTATGTCCGGTAATGTGTATGTAAATGGGCAGAAAGAGGACAAGGCCGGCTCTACCTTTGATGAAAGTAAGATTACCTTAGAGGTCCGGGGCACGCAGATGAAGTATGTAAGCCGCGGAGGTCTGAAGCTGGAAAAAGCAATGGAGTGCTGGGATATTTCGCTGGATAATAAGGTGTGTATGGATATCGGAGCATCTACAGGCGGCTTTACGGACTGTATGCTGCAGAATGGTGCCAGCAAGGTATATTCAGTAGACGTAGGTCACGGTCAGCTGGCGTGGAAGCTTAGAAACGATGAGCGTGTAGTGTGTATGGAGAAAACCAATTTCCGCTACATGGTGCCCTCTGATATTGAAGACAAAATTGATTTTGCCAGTGTGGATGTATCCTTTATCTCTTTGACAAAGATTCTTATACCGGCAAGAAATCTGTTAAATGAGAATGGCCAGATGGTCTGCCTTATTAAGCCACAGTTTGAAGCAGGAAAGGATAAGGTTGGGAAAAAGGGTGTTGTTCGTGAAATCAGCGTCCATGAGGAGGTTATCCGTAAGGCACTGGATTTTGCAGATTTTATCGGATTTGATGTGTTGCATCTGGAGTTTTCACCGATTAAAGGACCGGAAGGAAATATCGAGTATCTGATGCATATTCAGAAAAATGCAGAGAAATCGGAAGAAAAAGCGGATTTTACGGAGAAAGAAGCAGAAGATGCTTTAAATGAAATTATCACAGAAAAGAGTGGTATTTCTTACAGCGAAGAAGTAAATAAGCTGGTAAAGGAGATTGTGGGCAGAGCCCATGAGAGTCTGGATAAATGAAACATTTTCTAATTTATACCAATCATCATAAAGACCCGGAGATGGAAATTACCGGTAGGATTTCCACCTATCTGGAGGGGAAGGGCTGTAGATGCAGCTCTCTTACCAAGGAGAATGGCAGCGTTCTGGAGGAGACTGCGATTCCGAAGGATGTGTACTGTATGATTGTTATCGGTGGCGACGGAACCATGCTGCAGGCAGCCTGGGATACCAAACGTCTGGATATTCCCTTAATCGGTGTGAATCGTGGTACTCTTGGTTATATGACAGAGATTGAGCCGGGAGATCTGGAGGAGGCACTGGATAAGCTGGTAGCAGGTGATTTTACCACGGAGAAGCGAATGATGCTTCACGGAAGTATCAAGTGGAACAGTGGGGATGTACAGGAAGATTGGGCACTGAATGATATTGTAATTTCCAGAAAAGGTTCGTTGCAGATTCATAAATTGAAGGTATATGTCAACGGACAATTTTTAAATGAGTATAATGCAGACGGTGTGATTGTCAGCACACCCACCGGTTCTACCGGATATAGCTTATCTGCAGGAGGTCCTATTGTAGAGCCCAAGGCAAGGCTTATTATGCTGACGCCGATCTGTCCACATACTTTGAATGCCCGCAGTATTATACTGTCACCGGAGGATGAGATTGTGATTGAAGTGCCGGCAGACAGAAACGGAGAAGCGCAGGCAGTGGAAGCCAGCTTTGATGGAGCACATATGGTTTCTATGAAGACAGGGGAGAAGATTAAGATTGTTGCTTCAGAAAAGACCACAGAGATTATTCAGATTAATAAAGTGAGCTTTTTGGAAGTGTTACATAAAAAGATGAGTGACCATTAAAAGGAGCGAGAAGGGTGAAAAAAAGCAGACATAGTAAGATTGTGGAGATTATCGAAAATAATGTAATTGAAACCCAGGAAGAGCTGGCTGCGAAATTGAAGGACTCCGGCTTTGAGGTAACTCAGGCTACGGTTTCCAGGGATATCCGGGAGCTAAATCTGACAAAGGCACCTACCGGCGATGGTAAGCAGAAGTACATTGTTTTAAAGAATGATGACAGACATCTGGAAGGAAAGTATATCCGTGTATTGCAGGATGCGTTTATTTCTATGGATATGGCGCAGAATATTCTTGTAGTGAAGACGGTATCCGGTATGGCTATGGCCGTGGCTGCGGCGATTGATTCTTTGAAATTCCATGAAGTGGTGGGCTGTATCGCCGGCGATGATACTATTTTCGTGGCGGTTCGTACTACTCAGGAGACTTTGGGGCTGATGGACAAGCTTCGTGAGATGACAGGACGCTAAGTTTCTACTTTGGCTATAGGAGATAGCTGTCGGAGAAGGTAGAAAAGGGGATACATATGTTATTAAGTTTACATGTAAAAAATCTGGCATTAATTCAGGAAACGGAAGTGGAGTTTGAGGAAGGACTGAATATTCTCACCGGTGAAACCGGTGCAGGTAAATCAGTTCTCATCGGTTCTATTAATTTGGCACTGGGAGGTAAGTTTGATAAGGACATGCTCCGAAGCGGCGCGGAGAGCGGACTTGTGGAACTGACATTCAGTGGAGAGAATGAGCTGCTCCGGAAAAAGCTTCAGGAGATGGACATTCCTGTGGAGGATGTGATATCCATCAGTCGTAAATTGGTGCCGGGAAAGAGTGTCAGCAAAATAAACGGCGAGACGGTGAATGTTAAGCAGATTAAGGAAATCGCAGAGGTACTGATTGATATTCACGGTCAGCATGAGCATCAGTCACTTTTACACAAGAAGAAACATCTGGAGATTCTGGATGCATATGCAGGAGAGACTGCCACAGAGACATTGAATCTGGTAGCGGAGCTGTATGGGGAAGTGAAAGAGCTTAAAAGACGTATCGAAGCAGATTCTCTGGATGAAGAGAGCAAAAATCGGGAAATGGATTTGCTTCAGTATGAGATTCAGGAAATCGAAAATGCAGCTCTAAAAGATGGAGAAGATGAAGAACTGGAGACTCTTCACTTAAAGCTTAGAAACAGTAAAAAAATAACGGAAGCCTTGAGTGAAAGTTACTTGTATACCGGCTCCGAAACCGGTGAAGGAGCGGCTGTGGGTATCGGAAGAGCTGTACGTCTTCTTAGCGGCATAGCAGAGTATGATAAGGAGCTGGAAGGACTGCTTAGCAGTATTTCAGAGATCGAGAGCCTTTTATCGGATTACAACAGAGATGTTTCTGTGTATTTGTCAGGCCTCGAGTTTGACGGTGAAGGCTTTGAGAAGCTGGAAGAGCGTTTAGATCAGATTAATTTCTTGAAGGCAAAATATGGAAAGACCATTCCTGATATTTTAGAGAGCCTGAAGAAAAAGCAGGAGCGCGTAGATGCTCTGATGGATTATGATATGTATATTAAGGGCTTGCAGGCACAGCTGGTAAACAGAGATAGTAAGCTGAAAAAAGCATGTGAGAAGCTGTCCGGAATCCGCCGGGAAGCAGCAGGTGTTTTGCAGGGTGAGCTTCTAGATGCATTAAAGAATTTAAACTTCTTGTCTGTGGATTTTCGGATTATGGTGCAGGGAGAGAAGGAGATTACCTCAAAGGGATATGATGAAGTGGAGTTTCTCATTTCTACCAATCCGGGAGAGACACCTAAGTCTTTAGCTCAGGTTGCCAGTGGCGGTGAGCTATCCAGAATCATGCTGGGAATTAAGACCGTGCTTGCGAAAAAGGATGAAATTGATACTCTGATTTTTGATGAAATTGATGCAGGAATCAGTGGAAAGACGGCATGGAAGGTGTCCGGTCAGCTGGATAAGGTGGCCAAGGCTCATCAGGTAATCTGTATTACTCATCTGCCTCAGATTGCAGCTATGGCAGATTGTCATCATGTAATTGAAAAGGGCGTGGAAGGAGAAAATACTGTTACTCATATCCGGAAGCTGGAGGCGGAAGAATCTTTAGAAGAGCTTGCAAGACTTCTGGGAAGTGATGAGAAGTCGGTTGCTGCTTTAGATAATGCCAAGGCCATGCGGGAGGAAGCATTGGCAGTAAAAATGAAATAAAATGATTTTCAGAACCATTCGCAAAATCGCAGCCTTGCTGCTTTCCTTTTGCTCATATTTGGTTCTCACCAAATGATCGTATAAAATCGTGAAAAGTCCGCATACTACTTTTAGTAAATGCGAAAGGGTGTGGGAACATGGATCGAGATATGGAAAATGGCGTTTTAGAGAGGGCCAGAGCCGAAGGTGTGGTCATCATGGAATGCTACAAGAGACGTAGAAGAAAGCTACGCATTTACAGATTCTGTTTATGCGTAGCTATTTTTATTAGCCTCATATCGTTTGGATTTTTCGGGTATCGGTATTTTTATAATAAGGTACCCGGTATCCTCAGGGTAAAGGCAGGGCAGGAATCTACCACAGTGGATTTTGGACTATTTGTAACGCCACAGGCACCGACAGCCACTGCGAATGGATATTCCATGCAGGTGAATTTGTTGGGATTTGTACCGTTAAAGGAAGTGGATATCCAATTGATTGATGATACAGAGCTGATTCCCTGTGGAATTCCCGTAGGTCTCTATGTGGAGTTTAAAGGAATTCTGGTGACCAAGGTGGGAGAATTTACGGGAGCAGACGGGAAAACAGTGGCACCTGCCAAGGGCATCATAAAAGAAGGGGACTATATTCTGGGAGTTAATGGCTACGAAATCGGAGATAAGAATGATTTTGTAGAAACAATTTCAGAAAGCGATGGTAAGGAGCTGGTACTGACGTTCCGAAGAGGGGATGAGGTACTTACGAAAACAGTTTATGCTGCATTGGATGAAAAAGGAGAGTACAAGCTTGGAATCTGGCTTCGGGATAACGCACAGGGAATCGGAACCATGACCTATATTGATAGTGAAGGAAATTTTGGTGCTCTGGGACATGCCTTGGGAGATATCGATACCAGCACTACTCTGGATGTAGAGGACGGAGCACTGCTAAAGACCAAGATTATTGATATTCAAAAAGGGAAAAAGGGAGATCCGGGGGAACTGACCGGTGTGGTTACCTATCAGGACAGTTACGTTATCGGAGATGTGGATTATAACGGCAATACCGGCATCTTCGGAAGCTGTAACACTAAGGGATATGGTATGGTGCAGGCAGATCCACTGCCTATCGGACTAAAGCAGGAAATTCAGCTGGGAGCCGCTCAGATTTACTGCACCGTTGAGGATGAACCGGAATATTTTGATATTCAGATTACCAATGTGGAGCTGGAAAATGACAGGGTAAACCGTGGTATTGAAATCACCATCACAGATCCCAAGCTTCTGGAAATTACCGGAGGCATCGTGCAGGGCTTAAGTGGCAGCCCCATCATCCAGAACGGTAAGATTATCGGTGCCGTAACCCATGTGCTGATTGATGACCCGGATAAGGGATTTGGGATTTTTATTGAGACAATGCTGACTCATTAAGTTACCTTCCCAGCTGCCAGAATGCCACTGCGCTTGCTGCCGCCACATTCAGGGAATCCACGCCGTGGGTCATGGGGATCTTGACGGTGTAGTCACAGCCTTCGATGGTAAGGTCTGCCAGGCCATCGCCTTCAGTGCCGAGGATGATGGCCAGTTTTTCTTCGCTCATAAGTTTTTCGTCATCAATGGATACGGAGTCATCGCTTAGTGCCATAGCCGCAGTTTTAAAGCCAAAGCTGTGCAAAGTATCCATGCAGGATGCCGGCCAGGATCCTTCAGGGATAAAGGTCCATGGAACCTGAAAAACGGTTCCCATGCTGACCCTGCCGGCGCGGCGGTATAGGGGATTGCTGCAACCGGAAGTAAGAAGTACTGCATCCATATTTAGCGCAGCAGCTGAGCGGAAGATGGCACCTACATTGGTAGGGTTCATGACATTTTCCAGGATGGCGATGCGGCGGGCGTTTTTGCAGACTTCTTCGATGGTAGGAAGTGCAGGGCGTTTCATGGCGCAGAGCATTCCACGGGTCAATTGAAAGCCCGTGAGATTTGTGAGTATATCAAATTCCGCAGTATAAACCGAAATGTTGTCACAGCTTTCCAGGATTGCAGAAGTCTCTTCATTTATGTGTTGTTTGGCAATCAAAAAGGAAACCGGTTCGCATCCCGCATTTAAAGCTCGTTCTATAACCTTGGGGCTCTCTGCGATGAAGAGTCCGCCATGAGGTTCATAGTAGCGAAGAAGCTGGTTCTCAGACAGACGGGCATATATATCAAGCTCAGGGGCATGAAAGTCGGTGATTTCAATAAAGTTAGGCATAAGATTCTCCTTTGTTATATTTCAAAAACATTATAATGATAGGAGGATGCTGTGTCAAATGGTAGGAAAATAGTACTGAAATAGGGGAAAACACTGTAGAAATGTCGGATTTTACAGTGTGAAAGTATTGCATTTTAATAACATTGTGATATAATTGGCAATGTATTATTCCGTTGAAGCTTTTAGAAGCTGTATGTAGCAACCGAAAGTGGATGGGACTCTGGAGAATCTCAGTAATGAGTGCCGAAGGGGCAAGGCTTAGGCCGCAACTCTCAGGCAAAAGGACAGAGCACATATTTTTACAGGCAAAGGATTTCTATTAATGAAATTCATTTGTACTGGTATGGCTATTTCCGAATCCAGAGTCGTTAAGAATATTCTTAACGGCATTTTTTATTTTTGGAGACAAAAGAAAAATTTTGGAGGTCGAATTATGTTAAAAGTAGTTCAAACAATCAATCAGTACTTATCAGATTATGTTCTGATTATACTTCTCTTAGGAACCGGTATTTTCTTTACTGTGAAGACCAAGTTTGTTCAGGTTCGTTGTTTTAAAGAGGGTATGCGAAGAGTATTTGGTAACTTTTCTATGAAGGGTGGCAAGCAGGAAAAGGGTATGAGTTCTTTCCAGGCCTTGACAACTGCCATTGCAGCACAGGTTGGTACCGGTAATATTGTCGGTGTAAGTGGTGCAATTTTAACAGGTGGTCCGGGTGCCATTTTCTGGATGTGGATTATTGCATTTTTTGCTATGGCAGCAATCTATGCCGAAGCAGTTTTAGCACAGGAGACTAAGGTAGTTGGGGAAGACGGTGCTGTAAAGGGTGGCCCGGTATACTACATCAAGAAAGCTTTCCCTAATAAGTTTGGTTCCTTCCTTGCTGTATTCTTTGGTCTGGCAACGATTTTTGCTCTTGGATTTGCAGGTAGTATGGTACAGTCTAATTCCATCGGAGAAACCTGTAGTGCAGCATTCGGTATTCCGGCATGGGTAATCGGTTTGGCGGTAGCTGCAATTTCTGCATTTATTTTCATCGGTGGTGTGCAGAGACTTGCTGCGGTTTGCGAGAAACTGGTACCTGTTATGGCAGTTATTTATTTGGTTGGCGGCGTTTTAGTTTTAGTATGTCGTATTACATATATTCCTGAGGCAATTGCTCTTATCTTCAAATATGCTTTCCAGCCTCAGGCAATTATCGGCGGTGGCTTTGGTTATGCATTAAAGACTGCAATCAGCCAGGGTGCTAAGAGAGGTCTTTTCTCTAACGAAGCAGGTATGGGTTCTACACCTCACGCACACGCGCTTGCAAATGTAAAGAATCCTCATGAGCAGGGTGTTGTAGCTATGATTGGTGTGTTTATTGATACTTTCGTGGTTCTTAATATGACTGCACTCGTTGTAATCTCCTGCCTCTACGCAGGTAATGGTGTACTTGCAGGGGGGGCTGCAGAAGGTGTTTCCAAGGCAAATATGGTTCAGCTTGCATATTCCGGTATTATCGGTGAAGTAGCAGGTAACGGTTTCGTTGCAATCTGTTTGTTCTTCTTTGCGTTCTCTACCATCCTTGGCTGGAACTATTTCGGTAAAGTTAATGTAGAGTATTTATTTGGTAAGAAGGCAGTGCCTGTATACTCTTTGGTCGCAGTTGTATTTATTTTCTTAGGCTCATGCCTTTCTAACGACCTTGTTTGGGAGTTATCTGATATGTTTAATCAGCTGATGGTTATCCCGAATACCATTGCACTCTTTGCATTGTCCGGTATCGTTACCAATTGTGCAAAGAAGTATTCTTTCAAAAATAAGGATGATAAAGCAGCATAATAGTTGTTTTTAGTTATTTTAAGGCGAGAGTCGCGTAGCGAGTCTCGCCTTTTCTGTGCTATAATGTGAAAAACATGTATTGGGAGGGCTGTGTTATGTTATACGGAGCATGTTATTATCCGGAGCATTGGGATATGTCAGAGTGGGAAACAGATGTACAAAGAATGAAGGAAGCGGGGCTGAATGTGGTCCGTATGGCTGACTTTGCTTGGAAGAAGTTAGAGCCTGCAGATGGTGAGTATGATTTTACATGGCTGGATGAGGCTATAGAGCTTCTTTCGAAGAATGGGATACAGACCATACTGTGTACTCCAACCGCAGGACCACCAAAGTGGCTTGCGAATAAAGCAGATATCCTGATGCGTGACCGCTATGGCAGAAAGAAGGAATGGGGAAGCAGGCGAGAGGGCTGTGCCAACAATCCTGCATACAGGCAGGCCAGTGTGCGCATTGCTCGTAAGATGGCAGAACATTATAAGGATAATGAAAATGTGATTGCCTGGCAGATAGATAATGAGTTTGGCTGCCATGGTAGTGCAAGATGCTACTGTGAGCATTGTAGACAGGCTTTCGGTAAGTGGCTTTCAGAAAAGTATGAGTCTATTGAAGAATTAAATAAGCAGTGGGGAACAGCATTCTGGAGTCTGGATTTTGCGTCCTTTGATGATATTATTTTGCCCGCATACAATTCCTGTGAACCGGAGAATGCGCAAGCCTGGTCCCACAATCCATCATTGGATTTAGAGTTTGAGAGATTTTCATCGGATTCCTGGGTGGCGTACCAGAAAGCTCAGATTGATGAAATACGCAAGTTTACGGATAAGCCGGTGACCCACAACTTTATGGGACATTTCGGGGATTTGGATTACTATGATTTGGCGGCAGATTTGGATTTTGTAATGTGGGACAATTATCCGGATAACCAGTGGGGCGATTCAGAGGTTTCTTATGTGGCAATGGCCCATGAGATTATGCGTGGTCTGAAAAATAAGAACTTCGTGGTTGCGGAAGAGCAGTCCGGTCCTTGTGGCTGGGATCATATGGGGATTAACCCGGAGCCGGGGCAGATTAGGCTTTGGGCATATCAGGCACTTGCTCACGGTGGTGAAGGAATTATTTATTTCCGTTGGAAGGTACTTCACTATGGTATGGAGCAGTACTGGCATGGAATTATCGACCATGACAACGTACCCCGCAGACGCTATGAGGAAGTAAAGCAGATGGGTCTGGAGCTTCCTAGG
Organism: Lachnospiraceae bacterium; assembly: GCA_017465845.1. Taxonomy (GTDB): domain Bacteria; phylum Bacillota; class Clostridia; order Lachnospirales; family Lachnospiraceae; genus Acetatifactor. The sequence continues at coordinate 11,099 of JAFTVH010000084.1, forward strand.
GTTGCACAGTACTTTGAGGGTAAGAAAAATGATTACGAAGTAATGGTATACCGTGATTATGACAATATCTGGGCGCATAATATTAAGCGTCATCACAGAGATTTCAGTTATACAGGCGTAGTATGTGATTACTATCAGGCCAATGCACATTTTAATATTATGACGGCGGTATCCAATCGGGATTTTGAAAAGTATAAGGTTGTTTATATGCCTGCTTACAATCTGGTAGATGACAAGGTAATGGAGGCTGTAGAAAAGTATGTCAGAGAGGGGGGCGTGCTGGTAACTACCTATCGAAGCGGTAGCAGAGACCACTATAACAACTTAAACCGCCAGACTCTTCCCGGGGCATTTAAAGATTTAGCCGGCGTGATTGTGGAAGAGTATGATCCTCTTCGTAAAGAAACCCATATTTCCGGCACATTCAACGGAACGGCAAAGGTGTGGTGTGATGTTCTGACCCCAACCACCGCAGAAGTGCTTTCTACCTACGCAGACAGACATTTTAAACGTAAGGCCGCAATTACCGTGAACAAATATGGTAAGGGTAAGGTGTACTATATCGGCTGTGATTTGGATAAGAAGGTAATCCGTGAAATTGTAGAATATGTTTCTAAGGATGCGGGTGTGAGAATGAGCGAATCCAAGGAAGGCGTAGAAATTATCCATCGTGAGGATTGCATCATTATTCTGAATCACAATTCCGAAGCCAGCGAAGTACCTGTGAAAGGAGAATCCGCTTTTACGGGCGAATACTTCGAGGGACCCATTCCGGGCTATGGAGTGGAGATTATAAAAAAATAGTAGTTTATTTTCTTAAAAGAGCAGTTGCAATTTGCAACCGCTCTTTTGGAATAGGTCTACATCATCTCTTCAATTTTCTGTAGTAAATCTTTTATGATTTCCATATATTCAAGGTAATTCTTTTCAATATAGTCCAGGCGATTCTCCTTGGCAGCCAGCTCATGCTGGAGACAGAGTTTAGAGAAGTTCTCTGCACCGATGTTCAAGGCATTTCCCTTGAGACCATGGACTATGATGGCATAGTTTTTCAGGTCCCCGGCAGAGTAGTAGGCTTCAAATTTGGGCAGATAATCCGTAGCCTGTTTATGGAAGGAGGAGAGCATCTGCTGATATAATTCCTGAGAATTCATACAGAAAATCATGCCGTTCTCTTTATTGATATATAAAACATCGTTTGGATCGGTCTTCTTTGAAAAAGGAGGTGCATCCGGTACGGATTCCGTGACACTCCTTTTCTGAATCAGCTGCTCAGGGATGTATTTCAGAAGAAGCTCATCCAGCTTGTCTGCATGTACAGGCTTTGAAAAATAATCGTTGAAGCCATATTCCAGATAAGTTTCACGACAGCCTGCAATGGCATTGGCAGTAAGGGCAACTACGATACTTTTCCGATTGGGGTTGGAAGTATCATTTCGTAAAAGTTTTAAGGTCTCTACGCCGTCCAGCTCCGGCATCATATGATCCATGAAAATAACATGATATTTGGCTTCCTTGGTCATCTGTAAGGCTTCTTTGCCACTTTCCGCCAAATCCACTTGAATCTTGGTACGCTTTAAAAGGCCCCTCATTAGTGCCAGATTCATAGCATTGTCATCCACTACCAGAATACGGGCATCGGGAGCAGTAAACAGGTGACCAACAGAATGGTTTTCATTTCGCTGGGTAGTTTTCGTTTCGATATTGCCAATAGGGGTACGGTCAATTACCTTTTGGGGGAAGGATACGGTAAAGGTAGACCCCTTGCCATATTCCGTGTCTACAAGGATATCACCGTTCATCAAAGTAGCCAGCTGTTTGGCAATATTCAGCCCCAGACCGGTACCTTGGATAGCACGGTTTTTGGAAAGCTCCAAGCGCTTAAAGCTGTCAAAAAGCTGAGCCAGGTCCTCTTTTCGAATACCGATACCGGTATCTATGATGGCGAAGGAAAGCATAATCTGAGTATCATCAATTCGATTGCAGTAGGCCTTTAATGTAACACTTCCATGCTGGGTATACTTTACAGCATTGGATAAAAGGTTGGTAAGAATCTGCTTGATACGAAGCTCGTCACCATATAGTTTAGAGGGCATTCCCGGGTCGATATCCATTTGTATGGACAAGGGTTTATCACCGGTTCTTGCTCTTAGGAGCAGCATCTGATCCTGAATGAGCTGGGATAAATCGTAGGTATCCTCCACAAGCTCTAACTGCCCGGACTCTATTTTGGAGAAATCCAAAACGTCATTGACTAATCCCAGAAGCATATTACTTGCACTTTGAATGTTGTGTGCATAATCGTGGATAGCATCATCTTCGTTTTCGCGAAGAATCATTTCATTCATTCCAATGATAGCATTAATGGGGGTGCGGATCTCGTGAGACATGTTAGCAAGGAATTTTGCCTGAGCTTCACGGGCTAAAATGGCCTGCTGTCTCTTTTTCTCCGTCTGGAATAAATCCTGCCCGGTCTTGATAATCGCCATAATAAGAAGGAATACCAGACCGATAGCCAGTACTGTTCCCAGAGAAAGAGGAGAACCGATATAATAAAATAGCATTTCGCCGATTGCAGTAATCAGCATGCCGTAAACGCCGATGCCCACGGCAAGATAATCTTGTAAACGTTTTTTAACGGTATCAATGGTAATAGTAGTAATAATACAGATGATGGCTATAATAATACCGAAATGAATAAAGGGCAACTGCTGAACAAACTGCACAATATCAAATACCTGAAGGACTGTTCCTAAGATAATAATCACTGCAGAATAGATCAATGGAAAGGTGAATATTTTCTGGTATCTTCCATCCTGAATCTCATTAATATAAATAAGCAGCGGAATCGGAATAATCATTAGGCACCAATAAGTATGGCAGGACAGGAGTGATATGTTCTTAATCACAATCTGTCGGAATTC
>JAFTVH010000085.1 GCA_017465845.1 Lachnospiraceae bacterium
CCAATATCACCCGCAGGCACGTCAGTATTTGCACCGATATGCTTGCAAAGTTCTGTCATAAAGCTCTGACAAAATGCCATGACCTCACGGTCTGACTTGCCCTTTGGATCAAAATCCGAGCCACCTTTACCACCACCGATAGAAAGTCCGGTGAGTGAATTCTTAAAAATCTGTTCAAATCCTAAAAACTTGATAATTCCCAAATTAACGGAAGGATGCAGTCTTAAGCCGCCCTTATACGGACCGATGGCACTGTTAAACTGTACACGATATCCTGTGTTGACACGTACCTGACCCTTATCGTCCACCCACGGAACTCGGAACTTAATCTGCCGTTCCGGATTTACTAATCGTTCAAGCAATGCATTTTTTCTGTACTTTTCCTCATTTGCCTCTACAACTACACGCAATGATTCCAGTACTTCTTTGACTGCCTGGTGAAATTCAGGTTCTGCAGGATTCTGCTTTACTACTTGTTCAATCACTTCATCAACATATGACATCTTTTTGTCCTCCTTTAATTTGAATGAAACAGAATAAAAAAAGACAATGGGTCTTCAAGGTATTACCCTCAAAGACTCCATTGCCTTTATGGCTGTGATAATACACCCCAAAAAAACAAATGTCAATCCCTTTTTTTATTTTTCTTTTTATTTTTCTAAAACAGCATTTTTTATTTTTTCAATATATGCACCTACAACCTTTTCGGAATTCACACCATTTTCTTCAATCAGCCTGATAACAGCAGAACCCACAATCACGCCGTCTGCAATTTTTGCCATTTTCTTTGCCTGTTCCGGCGTAGAAATTCCGAAGCCGATAGCACAGGGAATCTCTGTATTTTCCCGGACAACCTTAACCATAGATGCCAGGTCCGTTGTAATCTCACTTCTGGTACCGGTTACGCCAAGGCTTGACACAATGTATAAAAATCCTTCCGCTTCCTTTGCTATCCTGGTAATTCTGTTTTCAGAAGTCGGTGCAATCAAGGATATTAATGCCACATCATACTGTTTACAAAGCGGTGCAAACTCCTCCTTTTCCTCATAAGGCAAATCAGGAAGAATAATTCCGTCAATCCCGACTTCCCAGCAGGTACGGATAAAGGTTTCTGCGCCATAGGAAAACACCACATTGGCATAGGTCATAAACACCAGTGGAACAGTTACATCCTTTCTAAGTTCCTTAACAAAGTTAAATATCTTATCTGTGGTTACACCGCCTTGCAAGGCCCGAAGATTCGCTCCCTGAATTACAGGACCTTCTGCTGTAGGGTCAGAAAAAGGAATGCCAAGTTCAATCAAATCCGCACCATATTCCACAGCGGTCCGCACCAGTCTGCCTGTGGTTTCCAGGTCAGGGTCACCACAGGTAAAAAATGGTATAAACGCCTTCCCTTTTACAAATGCTTCTTTTATATGCTCTGTTCCTGATTTACTCATAGATATCCTCCCCTCTGTATCTGGCAATAGCAGCACAATCCTTATCTCCTCTGCCTGAAATAGTAATTACAATTATTTTATCCTTATCCATTGTGGGTGCCAGTTTCATGGCGTAGGCTACCGCATGAGCAGACTCTATTGCCGGAATAATTCCTTCGGTTCTTGATAAAAACTCAAAAGCTTCCACCGCCTCATCGTCTGTCACCGGTACATATTCTGCCCTGCATGTATCATGAAGGTTGGCGTGTTCCGGCCCGATACCCGGATAATCCAGTCCGGCAGAAATGGAATATACCGGGGCTATCTGACCGTATTTATCCTGACAAAAGTAAGATTTCATTCCATGAAAAATCCCCAGTCTTCCGGTATTGATGGTGGCCGCCGTTTCAAAGGTATCTATGCCTCTCCCCGCTGCCTCACAACCAATCAGGCGTACTTCTTTATCCTCTATAAAGTTGTAGAAGCTTCCGATAGCGTTGGAGCCGCCGCCCACACAGGCAATCACAGCATCCGGCAGTCTGCCCTCCTTTTGAAGAATCTGCTCCTTTATCTCCCTGGAGATCACCGCCTGAAAATCACGAACAATTGTTGGAAACGGATGTGGTCCCATAACAGAACCAAGACAGTAATGGGTATCCTCAATTCTGGAGGTCCACTCCCTCATAGCTTCCGATACTGCATCCTTTAAGGTAGCTGTCCCGCTGATTACCGGTACTACCTTTGCACCTAACAGCTTCATACGGTATACATTCAAAGCCTGGCGCTTCGTATCTTCTTCTCCCATAAACACCACACATTCCATGTCAAGGAGTGCCGCTGCGGTGGCCGTTGCCACTCCATGCTGTCCCGCTCCGGTTTCCGCAATCAGCCTGGTTTTTCCCATCTTTTTAGCAAGAAGTGCCTGCCCCAGCACGTTATTAATTTTATGGGATCCGGTATGGTTTAAATCCTCCCGTTTCAAATAAATTTTTGCGCCTCCAAGAGCCTTGGTCATCTTCTTCGCATAATAAAGACCGGATGGTCTGCCTGCATATTCATTTAATAATTCTGTGAGCTCCTTGTTAAACTCCGGATCTTTTTTATAATGGTTATATGCTTCCTCCAGTTCTATCACTGCATTCATCAAAGTTTCCGGTATATATTGCCCTCCATGCACGCCGAAACGTCCTTTTTTCTCTGCCATATTTAAACTCCTTTCTGCTTTTCCTTTCCTCGGACAGCTTCTACAAAGGCTGCCATTTTCTGTTTCTCCTTCACCCCTTCCGTTTCCAGAGAGGAGCTTGCATCCACGCCATAGGGTTTTAATTGTACTATGGCATCTGTCACATTTTCCGGTGTCAAACCACCTGCTAAAAAATAAGGTCTGCCAATATTCCATAGCAGCGTCCAGTCAAAGGTTTCTCCGCATCCGGCTCCGGCGTCCAGAAGTATCATATCTGCACTGCTTTTCTCTGCTCTTTGGACATCTTCCACAGTTTGTATACGGAATGCCTGAAAAATAGGTACCTGTATCATTTTCCGTAATTGTGCAAGAAACACTTCATCCTCACATCCGTGAAGCTGTACCACATCGATAATTCCACGTTTCACCAGCTCTGCTATCACTTCCGGCTCTTCGTCTACAAATACTCCCACTGCTTTTATAGACTCATGAAGCATTGCTTTCAGTTTCCCGGCCTCCTCCGGCTTCACATAACGCCTACTCGGCTTTGCGAATACAAAGCCGATATAGTCCGGTTCCAGTTCATTTGCCCAAACGATGTCGCAGGCCCGTTTCAAACCGCATAATTTTATTTTTGTCATAAACAGCCTCGCAATTCCCGAAGCTTTGCCCCTTTGTCCTGTGCCTTCATTAAGGCCTCTCCGATTAACACCGCATCCACACCGATTTTCTGTAAAGTCTCGATATCTTTTCTCGTCTTTACACCGCTTTCTGCCACAAACAAAATTTCCTCCGGCACAAGCCTTCGCAGCTTCTTGCTGTTATTTGTATCTACAGTGAAATCCTTCAGATTACGGTTGTTTACACCGATTATCCTGGCTCCTGCAGTTATGGCAGCTTCCACTTCCTGCCTGTCATGCGCCTCCACCAGTGCAGAAAGGCCGAGACTGTCGCAGATTTTGATATACTCCGCCAGTTCTTTCTCTGAAAGAATGGAGCAGATAAGCAGTACCGCAGAAGCTCCAAGCAGCTTTGCTTCGTAAATCATGTATTCGTCTACCGTAAAATCCTTTCGTAAACATGGAATCGATACATTCCCTGCTATCTCCTTTAAATAGTCATCCTTCCCCAGAAACCACTTTGGTTCTGTAAGAACAGAAATGCAGTCTGCCCCTGCCTCCTCATATTCCCTGGCGATTTCCAGATAGTGAAATTTCTCTACTATCAATCCCTTGGATGGAGACGCTTTTTTACATTCACAGATAAAGGACAACTCCTGTTTTTTTAATGCTTCTTCAAAAGCAAAGGTACCCTTTGGCAAAGAATAGGCAAGGTTTTTAATTTTCTCCAACGGGATATTCCTTTTTGCCTGTTCCACCCGCTCCCTTGCATGTTCTGCCAGCTGCTCTAATATCGTCATACTTCCACCTCCGGACGATTACTTACTTCAATCAATTTGTGCAATGTTTCAAGAGCTTTACCGGAATCAATCAATTCGGCAGCAAGGGTAATACCATCCTTCAAACTCTCTGCTTTACCACCAATATAAAGAGCTGCTCCCGCATTCATCAGTACCGCATTTCTCTTATGCCCTTTTTCTCCTTGCAAAATTTCAAGGGTAAGCTTCGCATTTTCCTCTGGTGTACCACCTCTTAAATCCTCTTTGGAGCAACGTTCTAAGCCAAACTCCTCCGGCGTAATCACATAAGTTTTAAACCATCCATCCCTGATTTCACAGATGGTAGTCGGTGCGCTTAAGGATATCTCATCCAGCTTATCCTGTCCGTATACCACCATGCCACGCTTGACGCCAAGATTTATGAGTACCTGGGCCAATGGTTCTACCAAATAATCATCATACACGCCCAAAAGCTGCATGGACGGCGTACCGGGATTGGTCAGCGGTCCAAGAATATTAAATACGGTTCTGAAACCTAACTCCTTACGGATAGCCCCCACATATTTCATGGAGGTATGGTACTTCTGTGCAAAAAAGAAGCACATGCCCACTTTCTCTAAAAGCACCTTACACATTTCAGGACTTTGGTTAATATTTACCCCTAGTGCCTCCAGGCAATCCGCAGTTCCGCACTGGGAGGATGCGGCCCGGTTTCCGTGCTTTGCCACCTTCATGCCGCCTGCCGCAGCCACCAGGGCAGAGGTGGTGGATATATTAAAGCTGTGGGCATTGTCTCCACCGGTTCCAACTATTTCAAACAGATTCATTCTGGTCTCTACTCTGGTTGCATGGGCTCGCATGGCTGCCGCACAGCCCGCTATTTCATCCGTTGTCTCTGCTCTGGCACTTTTCGTAGAAAGGGCTGCCAGAAAAGCCGCATTCTGTGTCGGTGTGGTTTCGCCGCTCATAATCTCATTCATCACGGTATAGGCTTCCTCATAGGTCAAATCTTCCTTGTTTACGATTTTTACAATTGCGTCTTTAATCATTGTTTTGCTCCTTTCCATCTGCCATATTGATAAAGTTGTATAACATCTGCTTTCCGTCCGGTGTCATTATGGATTCCGGATGAAACTGTACTCCATACACCGGATATGTTCTATGCTGTACTGCCATTACTTCTCTGTCCCTCGTACAGGCTGTAACTACCAGTTCCTCCGGTATCGTACTTTTATCTGCCGCCAGGGAATGATATCTTGCCACAAGTGCCCTTTTAGGGCAGTTCCAAAACAAACAACTGTCTGTATCAAATTCAACATCTGACTGCTTTCCATGCATCAGCTCCTTTGCATAGGTTATGGTAGCTCCAAAAGCTGCACAAATTGCCTGATGCCCAAGACACACACCAAGAACCGGTATTTCCTTTCCAAGTGTTTTTACTACCTCAATAATATTTCCTGCATCCTCCGGTCTGCCCGGTCCCGGAGATAAAATAATCCGTTTTGGTTTTAAATTTTTTATCTCTCCTACCTTCAGTTCATCATTTCGTACCACCTTTATATCCGGGTCTATCTCACCGATGAGCTGATACAGGTTATAAGAAAAACTGTCGTAATTATCTATCAGTAAAATCATACATCTGCCTCCTCTGCCATTTTTAGTGCATTTACAACGGCTTTCGCCTTATTGATACATTCCTCATATTCTTTTTCCGGTACAGAATCTGCAACAATACCGGCTCCGCTTCTTACAAATACCTTTCCATTTTTCTTATAAGCAATACGAATGGCAATACAAGTATCCATGTTTCCGGTAAAGTCGATGTAACCAATGGCTCCACCATAAATGCCACGCTTATTATTCTCCAGTTCTCCTATCAGCTGACAGGCACGAATCTTTGGTGCCCCGGACAGTGTTCCTGCCGGAAGCACTGCTTCTATGGCATCCAGTCCGTCACATTCCTCCTTAATTTCTCCCCGCACTGTAGAACCGATATGCATTACATGAGAATATCGTTCAATGGAATGAAGCTTTTCTACCTGAACCGTTCCGAATTTACTGATTTTTCCCAAATCATTTCTTCCAAGGTCTACCAGCATGTTGTGTTCTGCCAGTTCTTTTTCATCCGCAAGC
>JAFTVH010000086.1 GCA_017465845.1 Lachnospiraceae bacterium
CTTGAGAACGTCTATGCACAGGCATTAGAGCATCCTGATATCTGCGGTATCTCCATTGCAACCAGACCGGACTGTCTTGGAAATGATGTGCTTACATTATTATCGCAGCTAATGGAACGCTATCCGGAGAAATTCATCTGGATTGAACTGGGATTACAGTCCATTCATGAGGCTTCTGCTGTTTTTATCCGCAGAGGCTATCATCTTGATTGTTTTGCAGACAGCTTCCGCAAATTGAAAGAACGCTCTATTCCGGTAATCGTGCATGTTATACTGGGGCTTCCCGGGGAAATGCCGGAAGATATGTACGAGACCATTCATTATCTGAACCACTGCCGGCCTTTCGGCATCAAGTTGCAGCTTCTTCATGTGCTGAAAGGAACCGATCTGGCTTCACTTTATCAACAGAGCAGTTTTGAGACGCTATCCAAAGACGCTTACCTGGATATCCTCATCCACTGCCTGGAATTGCTCCACCCCGAAATCGTTGTCCACAGAGTCACCGGTGACGGGCCGAAAGAACTGACCATTGCTCCGTTATGGAGCCTTCATAAAAGGGATGTACTGAATTCCCTGCACACTAAGATGCAGGTACAGGGGGCTTATCAGGGCAGACTTTGCAAATAGTATTGGGAGGAAAACTTATGTTACAGGATCCGCTTACACTCTACAAATTAATCGTTCTTTATATGCTGAACAGGGTTTCCTTTCCGCTTACTACCGCACAGATCATTGACTTTATTCTGGATAAGGACTACACCAATTTCCTGACGCTCCAGCAGGTCATCAATGAGCTTACCGAGACCGGCATGATTTCTGCCCAGACCATCCGCAACAGAACCCATCTGGCAATCACCGATGAGGGACGGGAGACACTTCAATATTTTGAAAATCGTATCAGTGATGCCATTAAGAATGAGATCAATGAGTATCTTCGCAAGAATGAGTTTACCCTGCGAAATGAGGTTTCTGTGCTGGGTGATTACTATAAGTCCACTTCCGGCGAGTACGAAGCGAGACTGATTGCAAAGGACCGCGGTGTCAATCTGGTGGATATAACGTTATCTGTCCCTTTGGAAGAAATGGCAGCTTCTATCTGCGATAACTGGCAAACGAAGAATCAGGCAATTTATAAATATCTGATTGAGCAGTTATTATAACTGCTCCTTCTGTCCCGCTTCCCGTCTGATTCTTCGCATATGTTCCTTTATCTTCACCTCATAGCCGTTCCCTGTTGGCCTGTAAAATTCTTTCCCATTTAACTCATAGGGAAGATACTGCTGTTCCACATAATGATTGGGATAATCATGTGCATATTTATATCCTGTTCCGTGTCCCAATTTCGCCGCTCCTTTATAATGGGCATCCTGTAAATGTGTAGGAATCGGCAGGTTGCCTGTCTGCTCCACTTCCCCCATGGCTTCAAAGATTGCATTACAGGAAGCATTACTCTTAGGGGCACTTGCCACATAGGTAACCGCCTGAGCAAGAATAATCTGTGCCTCCGGCATCCCCACTCTCTCTACCGCCAGCGAAGCATTAACTGCCACCACCAGCGCATTGGGGTCTGCATTTCCTACATCCTCGGATGCGCAGATCATAATTCTTCGTGCAATAAAAGTCACGCTCTCTCCCGCATAAAGCATTCTGGCAAGATAATATACCGCCGCATCAGGGTCCGAGCCCCGCATACTTTTGATAAAGGCAGAAATCGTATCGTAATGATTATCTCCGTTCTTATCATATCTGACCGCCCGTTTCTGAATGCACTCCTGTGCCACTTCAAGAGTAATATGAATCTGGCCATCCGCTGCCCTCTGGGTCGTCATAATGCCCAGTTCAATGGCGTTTAAGGCATGTCTGGCATCGCCTCCCGATATATCCGCCAAGAAGTCCAGTGCATCTTCATCGATGACCGCATGATAGGCTCCCATACCTCTGTCCGTATCATAAACCGCTTTTCGCAGAAGCTCTTTCACCGCCTCTTTAGGAATCGGCTTCAGTTCAAAGATAATGGATCTGGATATCAACGCACTGTTTACTTCAAAATAGGGATTCTCCGTGGTCGCACCTATGAGAATCAGGGTACCATCCTCTACAAAAGGCAGCAGATAATACTGCTGGCTCTTATTGAATCGATGGATCTCATCTATAAAAAGGATGGTCCGTTTCCCGTACATTCCCTGCAGGTCCTTTGCTTTGGCTACCACTTCCTCCATATCTTTCTTGCCTGCTACCGTAGCATTAATCTGGGTAAATTCTGCACTTGTAGTGTTGGCTATGACCTTGGCCAACGTTGTCTTGCCGGTTCCGGGAGGTCCATAGAAAATGACTGAACTGATCTTGTCCGCTTTGATTGCCCGGTAAAGCAGCTTGTCCTTACCGATGATGTGCTCCTGCCCAACGACTTCCTCCAAAGTCCTGGGACGCATCCTGGCAGCCAGCGGTGATTCCTTTTCCATATTTGTGGTACGCATATATTCAAACAGATCCATCTTGCTTCCTCCTTGGTTGCGGTTCTTTCGCGCAATTCGCAGCTTCCTACCGGAAATTCAGTCCCGCAAATGCTTTCATGTCTATTATATCCGCGAAACTAATATTTGACAATATTCTCTTAATAAGTTACTATTTTCTTATCACCAGTTGTTACTGTCAGAGGCATTTTTGACATATACACGCTTTTTAGAATTGTAATGCCCAAAATCGAGCCGGCTAACACACAAAAAAGGCTTTTAAGCTGTGCTTTGGACATATGCAATTTTTCTTGCCTCCTATGTCAAAAAAAGAGAAGAATTTGGGGCATTGAGGAGGGATTTTTCTGTATATGTCCGAAGCGAAGATTTATGTTAACAAAAAAAACGCTATTTTCCTGCTTCGATTGGGTATTACAGACACAAAAATCTGTATATGCCCAAATGGCTTTTGAACAGTAAACACGCTATGAACTGAGCGCCATCTTATGAGCAAAGGTAGCTGCGAAGCAGCGGAAAGCGGCGCCATTGCAACACCAGGAGGAAATAATATGAGCAATAAATTAGCCAAAAAGAAAGTTTCCGAAGAAAAAACTTTTTTAACAATACTTCATCAAGACAACATCCTTATCCTTGATTTTCTGACCTGCATATTCATGCTGGTAGTGATTGCAGGGATTCCTCTTTACAATAAATTAAGTTACGCTAAGATTGGTACAGAAAAAAGAGAATTCTTTACCGCTTTCTTAACATATTTTGATAGAGTTCTCCTGGTCTTTTTACTGATACAGCTGATTTTACATATCATCCGGATTGTGAAAACTTCCGGATTTCACCTGAACGCTATCAAAACATACTCTCTCACTGACCTGTTCGTTGCAGGTTATTTCCTTTCTGTCCTGATATCCTACGTATTTTCCGATTATCGGGATACTGCTGCTATCGGCTCCTCCAACTGGAGCATGGGCGCTCTGATGCAGCTTTCCTTGGCGGGCGGCTATTTTCTGATTTCCCGTTTTTGGAAGAAACGGTTGTGGATTCCCTTTCTGATGCTGCCTGTTTCTGCCATTCTTTTTGCCTTGGGATACCTGAATCGTTTCGGTATTTGGCCCATTTCCATGGGTGCCAATGAAAATCCGCAGTTCATTTCCCTTGCCGGTAATATCAACTGGTATTGCGGGTATATGGTGACTCTTTTGTTCGGTGCTGTTTACCTTGCATGGGCAGATGCTTTTTCTAAAAAATGGCAAAAGTATCTGCTGACCCTTTATCTCTTTATCGGTTTTGCAGCATTGGTCACTAACGGCAGCAGCAGCGGCATTCTGACGCTTTTAGGAATTTTCCTCATCCTGCTTCTTTTGTCTGTCTCTGATGGTCACAGACTGGAGCGTTATTGTGAAATCGCGCTGATACTTGGCCTGTCCTGTCTGTTCACCCTTGGAATCAGGCTGCTCTTTCCGAATGCCATTACCTATCAGGAGACAACCAACAACCTCTTTACTTACACGCCGCTTCCAGTCGTCCTGACGCTTCTGGCACTTGCTGCTTATTTGTGGATACACCGTTTCTGCAAACTTGGAACTTATCCTGCTAAGCTTTTTGGCCGCCTGGGACTGGGTCTGGCGATTTTCTGCGGTGCTGCTGTTTTGCTTTATGTGATTCTGTTGACCATAAATACGCTGAAACCGGGAAGCATTGGTTTCCTCGCTGAATATTCTTTCTTTACCTTTTCGGAAGAATGGGGAAGCCGCAGAGGCGCTACCTGGAAAGCAGGGGCTCTTGCCTGGTGGGAACTGTCACTTCCTCGCAAGCTGATCGGCGTAGGACCTGACTGTATGGGAGAATTTCTTTATCAGGATGCCAGTGAGTCACTCCTTACCATGCTGAACAGACTCTGGCCCAGCAGCCGCCTGTCTAATGCACACTGCGAGTGGCTGACCGTGCTTGTCAATCTGGGTATCCTTGGTCTTATCAGCTTTGCCGGAATCATTATCAGCGCTGTTTATCGTTTTCTGAAAAAGGGAGCCGACTTTAATGATCCGTACCACTGTCTGACAGGTGCCTGCGGTCTGGCAATTCTGGCTTATTCGATTCATAATATCGTAAGCTTCCAGCAGATTCTGAATGAGCCTGCCATGTTCGTCATTCTCGGTATCGGTGCAGCTTACAGCAGGTCTTCCCAGGCCAGTGCAGATTGATTGCTGTTCTTTGTAAAAAGATGAATGTTCCGGTGATTTTTTACATATAAAGTAGAAAAGCTTCAGGATACATTATGAATCAAAAACTGGAAAATCTATTAAATCTGGCGCTGGAAACGCCGGAAAACATTCGTTTACAGACAGATAATCTGAATGTAGGCTTTGATACCACTGATAAGACCTGGGAGTTGATTGTAAAATATCACGGCAGTCTGGACTATCTGGCTGCCTTAAATATCCAAGTGGAGTACCTGATTGCAGGGTATGCAATTCTGACCGTACCCGAGCAGCTTGTAGATTCTGTAGCAGGGCAGGAAGAAATCGAATATGTGGAAAAGCCAAAAAGATATTATTATTCTGCTATCCCACAGCTTTCAATGGCTCAGTTGACATCACCTGACTTTACGAGTACTGATGTACTGACCGATGCCTGTATCTATCCCGTCACCAGGCGGGAACCTTTTCTTTCCGGAGAGGGCGTCCTGATCGCTGTCATAGATTCCGGTATCGATTATGCGCGCAGGGAATTCCGCACCGAAGATGGTTCCACCAGAATCCTTTCCCTATGGGACCAGACAGCTGCTGCCGGACAGCCGCCTGCCGGTTTCTTCATAGGCAGTGAGTACAGTGAGGCACAGATCAACGAGGCTCTTGCAGCTGCCACTCCGGCAGAAAAAATGCGGCTTGTCCCCAGCATCGATGCAAGCGGACATGGTACTGCTGTGGCAGGCATTGCCGCAGGATATTCCCGGGAATCAACGTCTTCCGGCTCCGCTTATCTCTATGAGGGGATAGCTCCCCGCAGCAAACTTCTCATTGTCAAACTGGGACTCCCCAGGGAAGAAGGTTTTCCCCGTACCACCGAAATCATGCGCGGTGTCACTTACGCGATCCGCAAAGCATTGGAATGGAACATGCCTCTTGTCATCAACTTAAGCTTCGGCAACAGCTACGGTTCCCACGATGGCAGCAGCCTGTTAGAACGTTTTCTGGACAATGCTTCAGAAATCGGTCGTACCGTCATTTGTGTAGGAAGCGGTAACGAAGGCAATTCTGCCGGCCATGCAGCAGGTAATGCCCTTTCTTCCACTGCCACCGTAGACCTGGCTGTTGCAGATTATGAGTCAAGTCTCAGCGTACAGCTTTGGACGCAATACAGCGACAGCTACAGAATATCTCTCCGCTCACCTGGAGGCGTACGTCAGGAACTTCCCTTCAATATCCAATCCGGCAAATATACGCTTCGTGTGGAACAGACTGATCTGCTGATCTACTTAGGCGAACCTTCTCCTTATTCTGTAAACCGTGAACTCTACATCGAGATGCTTCCGGCCACCGGTCCTTACATTGGCAGCGGTATCTGGCAATTTATTCTGGAACCATTGGAGGTAAGTGTAGGACAGTATTATTTTTATCTTCCCTCTGCTGCAGGGAGAAATGCTCGGACCGGTTTTACATCACCTACTCCCCAGGTTACGCTGACAATTCCATCCACTTCTGCCAAAATCATCACAGTGGGTGCTTATGACAGCACCTATAACTCCTACGCTGATTTCTCCGGAAGAGGATATGAGGGGACGGAACGGACTATCGGTGTCGTGACAGCCGGACTTGTCAAACCGGATCTGGTGGCCCCTGGTGTAAATGTTCCCGCCCCCGACCTCTACGGAGGATATCAGCCTGTCACCGGTACTTCTTTCGCTAACCCCGTGGTAAGCGGAGGTGCAGCGCTACTCATGGAATGGGGAATTATAAAGGGTAACGACCGCTTTCTTTATGGTGAAAAGATAAAAGCATATCTCAGGCGCGGTGCCCGGCCCATCAGAGGAGAAACTGTATATCCTAATAATAAAGTAGGATTCGGTGCTCTGTGTATTGCAAAAAGTCTGCCCCTATAAATCATGATACCCGGAACGTGCTGTTCCAGGAATTCTCTATCGTAAAATTTCAGCCAGAGTTAATCAATCGGCGGATATCCCGTCAACTTGTTTGCTTCCACAATTTTGCTTTCCTTAATATCTGTGCTGGAAATCCCTCTTTTGCTCCTGCTGCATCTGCTGCTGTGCATATCGGATATGGTTGATATTTTCTGCGCGTACATTCTTTATTGCTGCTATGGATTGCCAGACATCTTCCGGTCGTGTAAGATTCCGTGGGCGGTAGTCCGCCTTCAATTCTATCTCCCGGTCATAATACCTGATCAATCCGGTATGCATAGCAATATAGTTCTCCCAGGCATCGTCACTGGTTTCAAAGCCTTCCAGCAGTTTCTTGCGGGTAGAATGACCGTAGCGCTCCATCATCAGATAATACCATGTGGCCATGGTATCCCGCAGCAGTTCGAGCCCTTCCTTTTCAGACACCCCTTCCATACTTATAGGATCTGCAACCACGGTATGGATGACATTGCCCTTGTATTTCTTGTGGGGGTCTGCCAGATAGTGGATTACAGGAACAATCTTGCACCCCTTCTCTTTAGCAATGCGGTAAGCGCCGGGCCAGAGATCCAGCATCAACCTGTCCGGAGTCTTGTTCCATACTCCTTCCGGGAACATCAGTATGTCCGTTCCCATATTCAATACCTGTACAGCACCTTCAATAGATGCTTTTTTACTGGACTGTACCTTTCGGTTGCATATGACCACGCCGTTGAGATAAGCACTGATGCCATCAAAGGTATTGAAAAATGCAGGCAGACTGCCGAAAAGAATGTAAGCATGACGGGCCGCCACCACCGTTGCAGCGATATCATCCTTGAATCCATGATTGGAACACCAGATCACAGGCTCCTTGGGAAGTTCCTTCATATCATCCGGGGCATTAATACCAAGAAGATCATTTTTGTTTTCAAATACCTGCTTCCGTTCCAGAAACAGCGGTGCAATGCGGATCAGGAAAGGGTGAATGAGCCGCCGTGCTGTCAGGCTTTTTTTTGACACCATTCTGTTCACATCACAGGACATGGGATTTTTCATCAAACTGACCATAGGGCGAAACAGGATGGATGGCTCCGCACTGCCCAACAGATCAGGAGGTCCGGTAACCGCGTCCCCTAATTTATCGAATAATTTTTCTATTTTTTCTTTATTAGTCATTCTCCGACTTCCCCCATATTATCTTTTTTCATAAAAGTGCGTTATCCCGGCACGCAACCAGCCTGCCAAGATGATTGGGCGATACTGAGTCGCTCAGTCATATGCCACGGCCCTCTCCAGTGCCTTAAAATCAATCATATAGAGGAGTCCATTTTCATCCATGTACCCAAGGTCGCCGGTATGAAGCCAGAGACTGCCGTCCTCATGTTGTCTAAACAGCTCCTCCGATTTTTTCGTGTCTCCGTAGTAGCCTACCATGAAATTTTGGGACAGGACGCACACCTCGCCTGCTTCGTGATATCCCAGTTCCCTGATTCCCTCGCGCTCAAAAATACCTACAACGGTTTTTACCTGGGGAATGCCCACGCTGCCGGGAACTGCTGTTTCGGGATTGACACGCATGGCAACACCGGCAGTGTTTTCCGTCATGCCATAACCACCGTACAGACAATTACCCATTTTGTGTGAAACAAGGAAAGCTCGAAGCATTTCTTCAAATGCACCAGTCAGCTTGGCACCGCCCCAGCCAATCATTTTCACAAAGGAGAGATCCGCCTCCTTAATTGCCTCGCTATTCATCAAATCTTCCATCAAAGATGGAACAACCGCAATATGATTAGGGCGTTCCTTCAGCAGAATTTGGTCAAAGGAAACTTTTGTCAGATCCCTGACAATAATCATCTCCATTCCCGTGCAAAGCGGCATATGGAATGAACCGCCTGCTGCCGACACGGAGAAAATCGGCCACAGTCTGAGCCATGTGTCTCCGGCTACAAAATCAAGAGGCGTTGTCACATATTCATGTACCTGATTGTTCAGTGCTTGGTTGGAAACCATCACTGTTTTAGATTTTCCGGTACTGCCTCCGGTCTGAGCAAA
Organism: Lachnospiraceae bacterium; assembly: GCA_017465845.1. Classification (GTDB taxonomy): domain Bacteria; phylum Bacillota; class Clostridia; order Lachnospirales; family Lachnospiraceae; genus Acetatifactor. The sequence continues at coordinate 8,644 of JAFTVH010000086.1, forward strand.
GAAAAACGCCTCTGCACTGTCTTTTGATGTCAGATAGGCTTTTCGGTCAGCAACTTTCCAGAAGTACTCCCACTCATCGTCTTCACCGTCAGAAATGTTGACAACTTTCTTAATGCAGGAGTGATTTTGAATATATTCCCGGTCGCTTCTTTTCATTTCGCAGGTGAACAGAATAGGCGCATCCACTCCATCAAGAATCTTACAGATTTTTTCATTGGACGTCATAGGCTTAATAAAATTCACGCATGCGCCAATTTTTGAGCATGCGTAGAACAGATAAACCTCATGAGGGCATGCCGGTAAATAGCACACTACCACATCATTTTCCCCAATTCCCGCTGAGACCAGCGCATCAGCAGTTCGCTCAATACGGAACAACATCTTGCCATAGGTGATGTGCTGTCCTTCAAACCGAATAGCATTCTTAGCCTGATGTTCCCTAGTACATTCTAAAAGATACTCATAGACAGTCATTGGTACCGGATGGGGTTTCTCAATCTGCTCCCGGGTATAATATTTTAGCCAAGGCTTATCAATAGACGGATAACCCGTCATTTTCTTATCTTCCATCTCTCTATCCTCTCATTTGTTCTCAAACTTTTGTGTCAGCTGTGCCAGCCGTTTCCGTACAGCCATAGACCGCGGATGCTCAAGGCCGTATGCCCCATCCAGCAGGGGATTTGCCTCCTGCAAACAAACAAATTCCTTTGCAGTATCTCCCAGCTGTTCATAGGCCTCTGCTGTATAACGCAGTGCCTCTCCCAGCGGCAGGCCTCCTAACACTCTTCCCTCTTCCACCGCATCATGCAGGTAAATAAGGGCTTCCTCCGGCTTTTTCATATCCAGATAAACGCCGGATATATTACAGCTGATGCGCTGGTGCAGTGCCGTCTGGCTATGTTCCCCGGCGAAACTCAATATTTCTCTGTACGTTTCCAACGCTTCTTCATAACGCTTCAGCTGCCGCTGGACCTGACCGACCTGCCCCAGCATATTGTAATAGGAATAACACTTACCCTGGTACTCCAGAATGTGCTTTTTCTGCCACAGATAATGTTCCAGTGCAGCTTCCGGAGTTCCATAAAGCAATTCATAAGTACCTGCCAGTGCGGCATACTGAGCCCTGCACCAGTCAGGAGAAGCTTTCGTCAGCATATCCTTCATTGCCCGAAGTGCCTCCAACGCAAGCTCCTTGCCGAATTTCAGATTTCCTGCACCCAAAGCAAACAAGTTGCTGAAAACCAATGCTTCACCGCATTCCGGGTGCTTTTTCACATAGTCGGCACCTTTGCGTCCCCATTCCGAGCTTGCGGAATAGTCACCTGTAACCTGTGTCAACTCATACATATAAAAATATGCAGTTGCAATCTGCACCGGTTCCGCAGAAACTGCAAGAACGCCAAGGAACATTTCTTCCGCAAGTGCAGTCTCCTGCCGGTATTTGAGGAAATATCCCGCTGACAGACAGAAATCACAATACAGCGTTTCTGAAACCGTGCGCTGCTGATTCTGCCGCTGATAGAGCTGCTTAACCTGCTCCGTATCGCCGTGACGCCAACGGCAGAGTGTTCTCCAATACACGGTCTCTGTCGTATCATCCAGATGGACACACCGTTTTTTCAGTCCTTTTAACAGCCTTTCATACTGTGCAATAGTCTGACCGGCATGCTCTGATACGGAAACCGAATTAGCGAATGCCCACAATAGTTCAGGACTAATACTCCCTCCCAGCAGACTGATAATGTAAGCGTATATCCTGCTCATATGACAAAAATCAGCCTCGTCAGACACAGGCGCATCCATAGGTCCCATGCTCAGCAGTTTCCTTTGCATTATCCGCAGAAAAGGCTCCGCAATTCGTTCGTTCAAGACTGTACGCTGCAGGCACTGTGCAATAAGTGGGTGCATGGACCAGCCACTTCCGTCTGCATCCAACCAGCCGCCCTCCGTCAGCATATCCAGCTTGCGGATAGGAGCGTCCCCTATAATATCGGGGAACCATTTTTCTAAAAAGAACTGAGAATAACTGTCCCGTGGCAGCAGTGTGAAAATTTCAGCAATTTTGCGGCATTCGTCCGGAATCTGCATATAGGAATATAACTGACGGTATACCTGACTCAATCGAACTATGCGTGCTTCTTCCTGCCATGAAAGAGACTTGTCATTTTTCTCTAATCGCTTTCTCAGGGCCTCAACAGACCACCCATTGCTATAGGCCGCTCTGGCCATCAGGCGAATTGTCAGCGGATGGCACAGTGCGGTATCTCCTAACATTTGTGCCAGGACCAGTTGATCTTCCCTGCTCAGCGGATGACCATAGTTGTCCCTGAAAATCAGTTCACCGGTACTGGCTGTTGGATCATTCAGGTTATAGATTTCAAAACCATTCAGCGTGATACACCTGGTAGTAATGAAAATCGAGCAGTCCAGTGACAACAGTTGATTCAAGTCCGTATCTTCCTCAATACCGTTTGTCAGATTGTCAATCAAAATCAGCAGCTTGCCCTGTTCACTTTCTTTTCGCAATTTCTGAAGGATAAACTGAAAGTTGTCCTCGGGATTTTGCCGGTTTCCCGGAAAGCAACGGGCAAAGCTCACTACAATATCGGTTTCATAAGGCACCACAGCAACTTTATTAAATAATTTTTCTTCCGTGCATCTGCGGATCAGTTGGCGCAGCAGTTCTGTTTTACCGATACCTCCAATACCAGTAATCAAGCACTTTCGATTAGACGATGCCATCTCCTTCAGATCGAACAATTCTTTCTCCCTACCGAAAAAGCGATATTGTGGCAAAGGATTATCCTGCAAAAAGCCGCAATGAACAGTCAAAAAGGTTACATTGTCCGGTTCACTTTGTGCCTTATGAGTGTGTGCATTCCACAGAAATTCTATGCTACATTCCTTTGATCTAAGTACCGCCATTACTGGATCATCCATGACTTCTCCTGCAGCAGCATAAAGCATCAGTACAGTCAGTAAATAAGAAGCCTGGAACAATTTTTCCTGCATACCGCTTGTCTGCCAGGATATAGATCGCCTGATATGGTCTGCAATTTCTGCTGAAACCTGCGGATCATCCATTTCCGTCAGCCGTATCAGTTCCAGAATTCGACGAACCAGAACATCATGCCTATATTTTTTACCGGACAGGAAATCTGAAAAACGATCAATCTGATTTAAAAGTGCCCAAACACCGACCTGCGATGCCAGCTCTTCGGCATATTCCGAATAAGTCTTGATTTCTGCACTGCGGTTGCATAGATAAGAAGTATAGCGATTACGTTTTCCATCGCTTTTCCAGATCATTTTCCCACAAGGCAGGCTTCGAAATTCCGATACGACTTGTCCCTGCCAGAAACGCAGCATGGTCTGTCCCTTTCGTTCATTTCGGCCGATAACACTTTCCGAATAGATTGGAAAGTCCTCGGTCATCAGAGTCATGTATATATTCTTCAGTGATAGAATCATCTTCTCCATGTCTGGTATCCTCTCTGGAAAATCAATCTTTTGTAAATAAGATAGCAGAACAAATGGCCTTTTTCAACAAAGCGGTGGCATTCTGATATTTTTGTCCGTCATTTTGCTTTTTTTAGCTATTGAAAATCATCCATAATTAAAAAACGAAAAAACCGGAAGATTAAAAGTTCTTCCGGTCATGTACTAATTTATTCCTGATAAAACGTTTTCAAAGCTTCTACACAATACCAGGTATCCATCACTCCTGCTGTTTCCACTGCAGAATGCATGGCCAGCTGCGGCAATCCGATATCTACACTGGATACCGACACATGTGCCGTAGAAATATTGCCCAGTGTGGAACCTCCAAGAATATCCGAACGATTGGTATATGTCTGGCAAGGCACTCCTGCTTTTTTGCAGAGATGCTTCATTTTAGCTGAAGAAACTGCATCAGAGGTATACTTCTGGCTGCCGTGATATTTGATCACAATACCACCATTCAGGTAAGGACGATTCACCGGGTCTGCTTTCTCCGGATGATTGGGATGAACAGCATGAGCATTGTCTGCAGAAATCAGAAAACTTCCTGCCACCAGCTGACGATAATGTCCCGGTGTCATCCCAGCTGCTTCACAGCACCTGATCAGCACGTCCTCAAGGAAAGTAGAATCTGCGCCCTGTCTGGTCCCACTTCCTACCTCCTCATTGTCAAACACGGCACAGACATTGATATAATTCCCGGGCGTGCTTTCCAAAAATGCTTTCATGGAAGCATAGGCACACTGCAGATCATCCAGTCTGGGAGAAAAAACAAATTCACCATTTGCTCCCAATATCCTTCCCTGTTCTCTTGTATACAGGAAAAGGTCGTGACCCAGAATCTCTTCCGGCTCTACACCTGCTTCCTTTGCTATAATCTTTAACAGAAGATTCTTTCCATCCTGAACTTCTTCCCCCTCTTGCAAAGCAGGAACACCAGCCAACAGTGGAAGCATGTCCACCTGTGGATTATATTCTACACCTTTATTCATCTCCCTGTTCATATGGATAGCCACATTAGGAATGACCAGTAAGTCTCTGTCTATATTAACAAGCCTGGTCTCCAAATTTTCTCCTCTGCTGACTACGACCCTTCCTGCTACTGACAGAGCCCTGTCCAGCCAGGTAGACAGAATCATTCCGCCGTATTTCTCTGTATTCAGCTTGATATACTGATTCTCCACCAGCAACTGAGATCCTTCTTTTACCTTAAATGAAGGAGAATCGCTGTGGGAAGCTACCATATGAAATCCTTTGATATCATCCGCTTTTGGAAACTGCAGGGCTACTAAGGACGAACCGTTGCGTATCACATAGTATTTTCCACCCTTTACAACATTCCACGCTTCCGTTTCTTTCCACTCACGATACCCTTCTGCTTCCAGCATCTCTTTCAAATTATCCACTGCCTGAAAACAAGTCGGGCTCTTTTGTATAAATTTCAGCATTTCTTCTGCTGTCTTACGCGCTGCCATATTCATTTCGCTTAATCCTTCCTCCTGTGTATCTGTAACAGGCACATGATCACCACTCCGCTAATCGTGCCAATGATAAATCCTATCAATCCCCAAAGCATAACATTTCTCCCTTGCACACATTTTAGGGGCAAACAATCTGCCCTATTATCATTATATGCAAAAATAAGAAAACTTATTGATATACAATCCCCTTTGAAAGTTCTTCTGCTTTTTCTTTTCCACACAAAATAGAAGTAATCGCCAATCCGAAAGGAATCGCACATCCCATTCCTCTGGAGGTTATAACATGATCTGATATGGCAACCGGCTCAAATACCACCTCTGCTCCCGTCAGTTCCTCTTCCATTCCCGGATAACAGCATGCTTCTCTGCCTTTCAGCATATCACGATGTCCCATTACAGTGGGTGCTGCACAGATAGCTGCAACATATTTTCCGGCAGCATAAAACGAATCCAGCTGAGCCATCAATCCCTGATGCTTTTCCAAATTCCTAGTCCCCGGCATTCCACCCGGTAATACCAGCATATCCAGACTGTCAAAATCTACTTCGTCAAATAATACATCTGTCTTCACACAGATTCCGTGTGAACCTGTTACTTCTTTTTCCTCTTTTAC
>JAFTVH010000087.1 GCA_017465845.1 Lachnospiraceae bacterium
CGCTCGTGCAGCTGTGCTGGATATGAGAGAAGATATTGCTCAGGCGCTGAGTTCCAGAGCATAAGAAAAAGGAGAAGATGAAATGGAAAGCTACAAGCAGGAATTTATTGAATTTATGGTAGACTGCCAGGTATTAAAATTTGGTGATTTCACTTTAAAGAGCGGTCGTAAATCCCCTTTCTTCATGAATGCGGGCGGATATGTTACCGGAAGCCAGCTGATGGGTCTGGGAGAATATTATGCAAAGGCGATTCATGATACTTATGGAGATGATTTTGATGTGTTATTCGGACCGGCTTATAAGGGGATTCCCATCAGCGTAGCAACCGCAATTGCATATAGCAAACTGTACGGAAAAGAAGTACGCTATTGCTCAGACCGTAAAGAGGAAAAGGACCATGGTGCTGATAAGGGCGGATTCCTGGGAAGTAAATTAAAAGATGGTGACAGAGTCATCATGATAGAGGATGTTACCACTTCCGGCAAATCTATGGAAGAAACTGTACCTAAGGTAAAAGGTGCAGCTAATGTGGAAATTGTAGGTTTGATAGTATCCTTAAACCGTATGGAAAAGGGACTGGGCGGCAAGATGAGCGCACTGGATGAAATCAAAGAAAAATATGGTTTTGATGCCAATGCTATCGTAACTATGTCAGATGTCATTGAGCATCTGTACAACAGACCTTATAAGGGACAGGTATACATCGATGATACTCTGAAGGCAGCAATTGATGCATACTATGAGGTGTATGGAGCATAAATCAAGCAGGAAAGAGGACAGAAAATGGAAGAAAAAGTATACAAGACCATGAATGGTGCCGGAGCTTTGAATATTGTATTAGGTGTTGTTTCCCTGACGGTTGGTGTTGTCAGTGGAGTTCTTCTGATAATCAATGGTGCTAAGCTGCTTGCACGTAAGTCCAATATTCTTTTCTAGGATAAATAAAGTTGTATGAAAGGGCATCCTCCTGTGCTGATAGCGGTGGATGCCCAAATCTATTGAAAGGAAGCCGGTTGATGGGCAAGAAAAGAAATTTTATATTTACAAATAAAAAGCATTCAGAGAAAGCGATTATGGGCACTATTCTCGGAATGATCAGCCTGGTTTCACTGGGAATCGTGATTTTCCTGTCTTATCAGAAAAACGGTGAGACTCCTGTCAGTTATGGGTTGACAGGGTTATTGGCTACGATTTTTTCCATGATTGGTCTGATCATAGGAATCCTGACACTTCAGGAAAAGGAGAATTTTCGGCTTTTTCCCTGGCTTGGGACAATACTCAATGTGTTGGCACTTGCTGTTATAGGAGTCCTATTGTATGTAGGAGTCTGATACGTTTTCAAGATATGATGTAATTTGGAAACAATGATTGATTAGAATAGGATTGGGTAACAGGATCAGTATGGAAACAGAAATTTTACAGGAGCGCCTTGAACTGGCTGTGGAACGGATTGGTAAAATAGAAGAAGAGCAGAGCCTTCCGGAAGCCTTTGAGGCATATTTTCACAGAGTAGCAAGGTTTTTGATGGGGGAAGAGGAAGAAAAAGAGCATTACGAGCAGTCTTATCTGAATCCGGCCTATGCCGAAGAGCAGTTGGGAGAAGAATTGGGAAGGTTTCTTTCTGCATTATATTATGAAGTGTATAGCCTGACCGGGCTGCGAGGGCAGGAGGAACTTCGGGAAGCTGTCATCAGAATGGAACTTTTCTTGGAAATATATGGTATATTTGTGCTGGAATGGCAGGAAAGTCAAAGATTACCGGAGGTGCAGTCCTTAAAACAGAGCTTTTACTGGTTCGCATTTGATTATGCAGATGTGGCTGCTGAAAAATATGTGAAAGAACTGGCAGAACTTGCAGAAGGGGACGGGGAAAGAATGAACTGTCTGGGATCTACGAGTATTTTATATGGGTTTCTTCCGGAAACAAAAGGGCGGATGATTTCTCTGTGGAAGGAAGGCGAGAGAGAAGAAGATCATAGGGAAGATGTGGCACTTGTACTGGACAAAGCATATGTGAGTAGGAAACTGGAAGTGTTCCGTACGGTTTTGGAACAGCAGAAGGATCTGGTGCGGCAGAAAAAAAATCAGCGACAGACGACGTTGAATCAGCAGCAAGAGTCCGTTACTGCGGCACAGCGTGAGACGGTTATTCCATCCCGGACAAGCATGCATAACCAAAATCCGGCCGCCATTATCATGAGCAGAGAACAAAAAAAACTATGGTCGGAATATTGCAGACAGGCTGAAACTATATGGAAAGAACATTGTGAACCGGCAAAAGAAATATAAGTCTGTCAGGAAACGTAAAAAAATATGTTGCACATCTCGCGCAAGTTTAGTAAACTAAAGGTGTATGATTAAAATCTGAATGAGATATACAGAAGGGAGTACTACCATGGCTAAAGTTGGTATTGTAATGGGCAGCGATTCTGATATGCCCGTTATGGCGAAAGCCGCAGATATTTTAGAGGAACTGGGAATCTCTTATGAAATGACGATTATCAGTGCCCACAGAGAACCGGATGTATTTTTTGAATATGCAAAGAGTGCGGAAGAGAAGGGATTCAAAGTAATTATCGCAGGTGCAGGAATGGCAGCTCATCTGCCTGGAATGTGTGCAGCTATTTTCCCTATGCCGGTAATCGGTATTCCTATGCACACGACATCATTGGGAGGAAGAGATTCTCTGTACTCTATCGTACAGATGCCCTCCGGAATTCCGGTAGCTACCGTAGCCATCAACGGCGGAGCAAATGCAGGTCTTCTTGCAGCCAAGATTTTGGCTACATCAGATGCAGAACTTCTTGAGAAACTCAAAAAATACAGCAAGGAACTGAAGGAGCAGGTTCAGAAGAAAGATGCAAAGCTTCAGGAGATTGGCTATAAAGCGTATGTAGATGGCATGAAGAAATAAAATATGGCATGAGAAAAAAATCATAATACTTTAAGAGGAGAATGTGAAAAATGGATTACAAGAATGCTGGAGTTGATATTGAAGCAGGATATAAGTCAGTAGAATTAATGAAGAAGCATGTAAAAGAGACCATGCGCCCTGAGGTAATGGGTGGTTTAGGTGGATTTTCAGGAGCTTTTTCCATGAATGCTTTTAAGGATATGGAGAACCCAATCCTGTTATCAGGAACCGATGGAGTAGGAACCAAGATTAAGCTGGCTTTTCTGCTGGACAAGCATGATACGATTGGTATCGACTGTGTAGCAATGTGTGTGAACGATGTTGCATGCGCAGGCGGTGAACCGTTATTCTTCCTGGATTATATAGCATGTGGTAAGAACTATCCAGAGAAGATCGCTACTATTGTAAAGGGCGTGGCAGAAGGCTGTAAGCAGTCAGGTGCTGCTTTGATTGGCGGTGAGACTGCAGAGCATCCGGGACTGATGCCGGAAGATGAGTACGATCTGGCAGGATTTGCAGTAGGCGTGGTTGATGAGAAAGATTTGATTACCGGCGAGAATATCAAGCCCGGTGATACCCTGATCGGTATTGCATCCTCAGGTGTTCATTCCAATGGTTTCTCATTGGTTCGTAAAGTGTTCGAGATGACGGCAGAGAGCCTGAATACTTATTATGATGAACTGGGCAAGACATTAGGTGAAGCACTACTGGCACCTACCAGAATCTATGTAAAAGCTTTGAAGTCAATTAAAAATGCGGGCGTTACTATTAAGGGCTGCAGCCATATCACCGGCGGCGGTTTTGATGAAAATATTCCCAGAATGCTTCCCGATGGTATCCGTGCAGTGGTTAAGAAGGACAGCTATGAAGTTCCTGCTATTTTCAAATTGTTACAGAAGACCGGTAACATTACAGAGCAGATGATGTATAATACTTATAATATGGGACTTGGTATGGTACTGGCAGTTGATCCTGCTGATGTGGATAAGACCATGGAAGCTATCAAAGCAGCTGGAGATACTGCTTATGTGGTAGGCCATTGTGAAGCTGGAGAGAAGGGTGTAACCTTATGCTAAGAGTCATGGTGCTGGTATCCGGTGGTGGTACCAATTTGCAGGCAATTATAGATGCTGTTGAGGCAGGAAGTGTTACCAATGTCAAGCTGGTAGGCGTGCTGAGCAACAACAAAACGGTAAAAAGCCTTGAGAGAGCCAGAAATGCAGGGATTCCTGCGGTGAGCCTGTCCCCGAAGGATTTTGCGGACAGAGCATCTTTCAATGACGCATTACTGGCAAAGGTAGATGAGTTTGAACCGGACTTGATCGTACTGGCAGGTTTCCTGGTAGCTATTCCGGAGGCTATGGTACATAAATATAGTAACCGTATCATTAATATCCATCCGTCCTTGATTCCTTCCTTCTGTGGAGTGGGGTATTATGGGCTGAAGGTACATGAGAAGGCTCTGGAGCGCGGCGTTAAGGTGACCGGCGCTACAGTACATTTTGTCAACGAAGGTATGGACGAAGGTCCCATTATCGCACAGAAGGCAGTGGCTGTGGAGGAGGATGATACGGCTGAGGTGCTTCAGCGCAGAGTGATGGAGCAGGCAGAATGGATTCTGCTTCCCAAGGCCATCGATGATATTGCCAACGACCGTATTCAAGTGGTGGACGGTAAAGTGTTGAAGAAGTAAGAAAGGCTGGTAAACAGATGAAAGTTTTGATCGTAGGAAGCGGCGGAAGAGAGCACGCAATTGCCACATGTGTGGCAAAGAGTCCTAAGGTAGAGAAAATCTACTGTGCTCCCGGCAATGCGGGAATCGGACAGATTGCGGAGTGCGTGTCCATCGGTGCTATGGAATTTGACAAGCTGGCTGCTTTTGCAAAAGAAAAAGAAATAGATTTTACAATTGTAGGAATGGATGATCCTCTGGTAGGGGGTCTGGTAGATGTGCTGGAGGCAGAGGGACTTAAGGTATTCGGTCCCAGAAAAAATGCAGCAATTCTGGAAGGAAGTAAAGCTTTTTCTAAAGATTTGATGAAGAAATATCATATTCCCACTGCAGGGTATGAGAACTTTGACGATGCGCAGGAAGCACTTGCGTATCTGGAGACAGCTAAATTCCCTATCGTACTGAAAGCTGATGGGTTGGCGCTGGGAAAAGGTGTATTGATTTGTAATACTCTGGAAGAAGCTAAGGAAGGCGTTGCTTCCATTATGTTGGACAAAAAGTTCGGCAGCGCCGGTAACCGTATGGTAATTGAAGAATTTATGACAGGACGTGAAGTGAGCGTATTGTCCTTTGTGGACGGCAAGACCATACGTATTATGACTTCTGCTCAGGATCATAAACGGGCACAGGATGGTGATCAGGGATTGAACACCGGCGGTATGGGAACCTTTTCTCCCAGTCCTTTCTATACAAAAGAAGTGGATGAGTTCTGTCATAAGTATATTTATCAGGCAACAGTGGATGCCATGGCAGCAGAAGGAAGACCGTTCAAAGGTGTTATCTTCTTTGGTTTGATGCTGACACCGGACGGACCTAAAGTATTGGAATACAATGCCAGATTTGGAGATCCTGAGGCACAGGTAGTTCTGCCCAGAATGAAGAATGATATTATAGAAGTGATGGAAGCCTGTGTAGAGGGTACTTTGGATCAGATTGATCTGGAATTTGAAGACAACGCCGCTGTCTGCGTAGTACTTGCCAGTGACGGATATCCTGTTTCTTATGAAAAGGGCTTTGTAATCAATGGTCTGGAAAAATTTGGTGAGGAAGATGGGTACTATTGTTTCCATGCCGGAACGAAGCAGACAGAAAGCGGGATTGTCACCAACGGAGGAAGAGTCCTTGGGATAACAGCCAAGGGAAAAGATCTGAAGGAAGCAAGAGCAAATGCTTATGCGGCTACTGAATGGGTAACATTTGATAACAAATATATGCGTCATGATATTGGGAAGGCAATTGATGAGGCATAGAGCAAGGCAAAAAACTGACTCTCGGATACTTATTCCGGGATGACGGTGCTGTAAGTGGGGAACTGCAAGACGACCAGATTGGAGGAACATATGAGGAAGACAGTTAAGGTTAACAGAGAGGCGAGCATACTTTATGGTGCGGTTGCGATAGTTCTGGTGCTGATGATGGTTTTATTCTGGAATGGTTTAACCATGGTAGCCAGGGCCGACAGTAAGGGAACAGTAACAGCAACGTCTGCCAGAGTCCGGCAGGAAGCAAGTACAAACAGTAATGCTGTTGGGAGTGTGCAGAGCGGTGCTACAGTGACAATTACTGATACTGTGACAGGAACTGACGGCAAGACCTGGTATAAGGTTGAAACATCAGACGGCACTAAGGGATATATCCGGTCTGATCTGGTGAGTAAGACAGATGGCGGCAGCACGGCAAATACGAATCTTACGGTAAATCCATCCGTTGAAGTGACGCAGGTGCAGCCAATAGAAGCTAAGGTAACCGGCGGATCAGTCATCCGTGTAAGGACAGATGCCTCTGCCAGTGATTCCAGTGGTATTATTACTACGGTATCCAATGGAACGGCTGTTACTGTAAGCGGTCAGGCTACCGGAACAGATAATATGACCTGGTATCTAGTCTCCTTTTATTCCAATAATACGGTAGTAAAGGGGTTTATCAGAAGCGATTTCTTAACCATTTCCGGAGAGGTAACGCCTGTTGATACCAGTACTCCTGCAGAGGGAGATAGCAGTACACAGACACCGGAAAGCCAGGAACCGGTAGAAGAGAAGAAGCCTTATTATACACAACAGGATCAGGAAGGTACATGGCAGCTGATTGATTATTCCAATGGGGAAGCTTATGATATAGAAAAGCTTCTGGCAGCAAATAAGTCCAGTGGAGAAACCATTCTGGACAATCAGAAGACAATCAGGAATCAGAAGATTATCATTATTATTCTGGTGGTTCTGGTAATTGCAGCTGTGCTTGCAGTTTCCATGCTGTACTACAAGATTCGAGATATTAAAGACGAAGCATATTTTACTGCAGTAGAAAAGCAGACTCTCAGAGAGAGAGAGGCTGTGAAGCGAAGCAGAGAATCGGCCTCCCCCACACGTAAAGTGATGCAGACCGTAGGTGCAGACGGAGCTCGTCCGGCGGGACAGAAGAGTGCCGGTCAGAGACCTGTAAGTCAGAAACCCGTAGGGCAGAGAGCAACGGCTCAAAATCCCTCAGGTCAGAAAGCTGTACAGGGTAAGACTGCAACAGGTCAGACTCGTCCGGTGCAGACTCGTCCTACGGCTCAGACCGGTACTACACAGAATAGGGCATCCCAGTCCGGCGCAGGCCAGGCACGAACTGTTGGACAATCAGGAACTTCTGCACAAGCAGGTACTTCCGTTCAGAAGGCTGACGGACAAAACGCGAAAAGTCAGGCGGTCACAGCGGGTCAAGCTACAGCTGCGCAGCCAGGTGTTTCCACACAGGCGCGTTCTGCAGGTCAGTCATCAACTGCTCAGGTAAAGCAGACAGACAATAAAGCTAAGGCAGAGACGGATTGGAAAACGAAGAATTTCATGAATGATGACGATGATGAGTTTGAATTCGAATTCCTGAATTGGGATGGAGAAGAAAAATAGCATTGGTTAAAGTGAAATTATTTATATGAGGGAGGTTACTGCGGTGTGATAATGGGCGCTGGGTAACCTTTTTCATTTTCCGGTTTGGTCGCAGACGGCTGTTTCCCTTTCTGTGTAATATGGGGTTGACAAGACGATTAAACTGTTATAAGATGGCTATAACAGACATACTAAGGAGGTGCAGATTTGTTTATAGAGATAGATTTTAACAGTGATGAAGCTCTCTATCTGCAGCTTCGGAATCAGATTATCTTAGGAATAGCTACTTCACAGTTTCAAGAAGGTGATTCCCTGCCCAGTGTACGCCAGCTTGCAGATACGATTGGAATCAATATGCATACGGTCAATAAAGCCTACACTGTGCTGAAGCAGGAAGGATTTGTCAAGGTAGACAGAAGAAAAGGTGCAATTATCGCCATAGATATCGACCGTATCCGGACCATGGAAGAATTGAGGAAGGATTTACAGGTTATACTGGCGAAGAGCAGCTGTAAAAATATAACCAGAGATGAGATTCATGCTTTGATTGACGAAATATATGAGGATTACGGAGGGCTGAAATAATGCAGTCACAATTTACGGTTAAAGCGCAGTCCGCGCTTTCCTATGCGGCTAGATGTGCCAGACAGTTAAAGCAGGGGTATGTGGGAACAGAGCATATTCTGGTGGGACTGTTGAAGGAGGAAGACAGTGTGGCTGCCAGAGTGCTGGCAGCTAATGGTGTTGAAACCGGCCGTATTATAGAGCTGATTAAAGAATTGATAGCTTTTGAGAATGGTGTGGCGGTGAAAGAGAGAGAGGGTTATTCTCCCAGGGCAAGAAAGGTCCTGGAGGAGGCACATCGCCAGGCAAAACGGTTCGGTCAGAACGCAACAGGTACAGAGCATATTCTGTTAGCTTTGATAAAGGAAGGGGAGAATGTAGCAGTTCGATTGTTGAACACCATGGGCATTGCATCAGCTAAGATATATGCGGAAGTTTTAAGTGCGATGGGCCAGGACAGCAATCTTTATAAAGAAGATTTAGGAAGAAAAGGCTCCGGTAAGGGGAAACATTCCACTTTAGAACAGTACAGCAGAGATCTGACAGCACTGGCAAGGGAAGGAAAACTGGACCCTGTTATTGGCAGAGAGGATGAAATCAGAAGGGTCATTCAGATATTAAGTCGACGTACCAAGAATAATCCATGTCTGATTGGTGAACCGGGTGTGGGTAAGACTGCTGTGGTAGAAGGTCTTGCGCTTCGCATCGTATCAGGACAGGTGCCTTTTACCGTTAGGGATAAGCGAGTGCTTACTTTGGATTTGTCAGGTATGGTAGCAGGAAGTAAGTACCGCGGCGAATTTGAGGAACGAATCAAGAAAGTGGTGAAGGAAGTCATTGATGATGGCAATGTGATTCTTTTTTTGGATGAACTTCACACGATCATTGGTGCAGGTGGAGCAGAAGGAGCTATTGATGCATCCAATATTTTAAAACCGTCTCTTGCCAGAGGAGAGATTCAGCTGATCGGTGCCACTACGATTGCAGAGTATCGCAAGTATGTAGAGAAGGATGCGGCATTGGAGCGCCGTTTTCAGCCTGTAAATGTGGAAGAACCCTCCCAGGAGGAAGCAATCAGAATATTGAATGGTATCAAGGGAAAGTATGAAGCTCATCATCAAGTGCAGATTCTTCCTGAGGCGGTAGAAGCAGCAGTGCGATTATCCGATCGTTATATCAATGACCGCAATCTTCCTGATAAGGCAATTGA
>JAFTVH010000004.1 GCA_017465845.1 Lachnospiraceae bacterium
TAATGGACTTGCGGAAGGAAGCGTCAATAAGTTAAAGGTAGTGAAACGGATTATGTATGGCCGCAACAGCTTTGAATTACTGAAAGGGAAGCTATTGCGGCTTGAATTAAGACACAAAATCAACTAACTTTGGAAAGAACCTTAATTTACTTGACATAATATTCCAAAAATGTTATTGTAATATCAGTTCACGTGAATCAATCTAATATCTGTTTTTCGAAGCGGGCATATCGTCCGATTTCCCCAGACAGAGAAGCGAAAGAGACCCTTTTTGTATTGGTATTACTGTGAGGAAGATAAGAACATGGAACTCGGAGACGGGGCTGTGCGCATCTTCCTGAACACAAGAGGGACCAATGATGGGGAAGTGAGTAAAGAACTGGTAGATTTCCTGCATTATATTGAGAAGACCGATGATGAGTCGGCTGAGGCTGCGGATAGTCATAGAATCCGTTTGATTCATGAATGTGTACGTAAGATTAAGTCCAGTGAAGAGATGGGAGTGAAGTTTATGCAGTCGTGGGAAGAGAAGATTTATGACAGAGAAGAAGGAAAGATTATTGGCAGAGCAGAAGTGATTTTGGAAGTTTTACAGGAATTGGGAGAGGTTCCAGGAGAATTGAAGGAGCGCATTTTAGCACAGAAGGATGCGGAGGTGCTTAAATGCTGGATGAAGGCGGCAATAAAAGCAGGCAGTATAGATGCTTTTGTAAAGTCGATTTGAGGTAAGGAACCGAACAAAAAAGATAATTTTTGGCTACTGCACTATAACTGTTTGCTTTCCAAGCCGGTCGAATCTCCATATACTGTAACAAAGGGTTACAGTTTGGCCCGCGCCATTCGCAAAGCCGCACCTGCGGTGCTTGCCGCTGCTTCGCAGCTATCTTTGCTCATAGGAAGGCGCTCTGCTCATAGCCTGTACAACGAGCTCATTCATGCAAGCATGATTCGCTCGTCATACAGGCTATGGCCGAACTGTAACAATAAATGTGAAACGGAGGCAACATTCATGGCTTCAATGAAGGCGTACTTAAATCTGAGTGATGGCAAGAGACAGGATTATCATGTAAGAATCAGAACGGAACAGGCAGACGGTGTGCAGGCAGTATACATTGATGGGTTTTCCAAGTGTACTCTGGATTCGGAATTTGGTGCCGGCATAGAAATCGCAATCGATGACGTAGAAAGCTGGATGGCTGACTATCGTCACAGCGAGTACTGGTGCCGACCGGGGTTCGGAACTGATTTAGGGGAGATTCCGGAGGAGACGCAGGGACTTATTTATGTGAAAAAAGATGGTTCCTATGGTGTGATTCTGCCGGTCGTATCCGAGAATTATAAATGTGTGCTGGCAGGAGGAGAAGACAATACTGTCGTTGCCAAGCTGTTTTCCTGGTATGAAGGGATGACTGCCTGCAAGGGGCTTGCTTTTCTGTGGGCAGAAGGAGAGAATCCGTTTGCCCTTTTGGAAAAGTGCAGTAAAGTGGGTCTGAAGTTACTGGGAACCGGCTGCAGGGTGCGCAAGGAGCGTCGCTATCCGGAGATTTTTGAATATCTGGGCTGGTGCAGCTGGGATGCTTTTGAGATAAGAGTAGATGAGAAGAGCCTTCTTGATAAATGTCAGGAATTCAAGGAAAAGGGTATTCCTGTAAAATGGGCGATTATCGATGATATGTGGGGAGAAGTGCGGGATTTTTATGACATCTCCTACGAGAACAGACCTGAGATGTTCCGCCTGATGCATTCCTCCAAGCTGTATTCCTTTAAGGCAGACCCCATCAGATTCCCCAATGGCTTGAAGGGCTGTGTTGAGAAGATGAATGAGTACGGCATCACGGTGGGAATGTGGCACCCTACTACCGGCTACTGGATGGGTATCGACCCGGAGGGTGAGATTTTCAAAGAGCACAGAGATTGCCTGATTCAGACAAAGGACGGAAGATGGATTCATAGTCCCGATCAGGGAAAGGCGTATGAGTTTTACAATGCTTTCCATGATTATCTGAGAGAATGCGGAACAGAGTTTGTCAAGATTGATAACCAGAGTATGAGTCGCCGTTTTTATAAGAAGCTGGCGCCGGTAGGCAAGGTGGCAAGGCAGTTCCATAATGCCATGGAGGCTTCTGTAGGGCAGCATTTTGATAACCAGATGATCAACTGCATGGGAATGGCAAGTGAAGACATGTGGAACAGAAGTGTCAGCCCTATTTCCAGATGCAGTGATGATTTCCAGCCGGAGAACAGGGAGTGGTTTACCAAGCATATCTTGCAGTGTGCGTATAACTGCCTGATTCAGGGACAGTTCTATTACTGTGACTGGGATATGTGGTGGACAGATGACGGACAGGCTGTGAAGAACAGTATCCTTCGTGCCATCAGCGGCGGTCCTATTTATGTCAGCGATACCTTTGACAGGAGCCGTGCGGAGATTTTAAAGCCTCTTGCTTTGGAGGATGGACGGATCTTAAGATGCGACAGACCGGCAATGCCGGCACGTGACTGCCTGACGCTGGATCCTGCACAGGCAGGAAATGTGTTCAAGGTGCAGAATGTGTGCGGTGATTGTGGTGTGATCGCAGCTTTTAATCTGGATAAGGATAATCAGGCTGTAACAGGAAACATATCGCCGGAAGATGTGGATGGGCTTTGTGGAGAGGAATTTGCGGTATATGAGCATTTCTCCAAAGAGATGAAAATTTTGCATCGTGGTGAAAGTTTTGAATTACAGCTGAAAGATAGTGACGAATTTAAACTGTACATTCTGGTGCCTTTAAAGGACGGCTGCGGTATGATTGGAAGAGTGGATAAGTTCATTTCTCCCAAAACTGTCAGATATAACAGGAAAGGGGAAGCAGAACTGGTGGAAGCCGGGCCTCATGCGTATGTGAAGGATAGGGCACTGATTTTTGCTGAGTAATAAAATGGAAGAAAAAAGCTTCTGAAGTCGAAAATGGCTTCAGAAGCTTTTTTAGGGTGCGCCCGGCGGCGCACGTTCTATTATTCTAGGATTATGACGAGGAAGATAATTTATTCTTTCTATAATCTTTCGGTGAAACATGATATTTATTATGGAAAGCGGTGGAGAAGTAATTAGAGTTCTCAAACCCGCACGAAAATGCAATTTCGGTGACAGACAGATTCGTGGTAGTCAGCAGGCACGCGGCTCTCTCCAACCGAATCTGATTGATCTGTGCGGCGAGTGTTATACCGGTTTCGGACTTGAAAACACTGCGCAGGTGAGATTCAGAGTATCCAAGTGCGTTGGCAATATCGTGGCAGCGAAGGTCCTTCATATAATTTTCGTAAATAAATTTTAAAGTATTCTGGCAGAGAAGCTGAGCGGACGTTTGAAGGCCTGCGCTTTCTTTACATTCAACATAAAGTGCCGGTACCATGTATTTGAATGGCGCGGCGAGTGCCTCAATGCAGGAGGCATCAGGTACGTCTGTGGAGAGATCCTGATACAGAGTTGAAAACTTTTCGCCGCATCTTAGCGCGATATGCTCTGATAAGCGCTTTGATTTTTCTAATTTTCCACGAAATCCGGAAATATGGACACACATAATCTGCTTGTTTTCATAGTGAATCGGATAGACGAATTCCTCCACGCCCGCAAAGCAGCAGGCATAGAAGGGCGAAGGAAAGTCCATCGCTTCAAAACGAAATTTGAAACGTACACAGAGACCATCGGTACAGGGATGGTTTTTTAAAAAATCGCAAATTGGCGGAAGATGAATTCTATATTTATAAAGGGTCCGCGAATAGGGGGCAAACACACGGTCCGGGGAACTTAGCATGACACAATAGCCGCTGGCACGCAGAAAATCGATGTAGGAAATGAGATCGTTAAAAATAGTATGGTTCATATCTGACTCCTTAACCGTTGAATTTTAAAGATTTTATGTTGTATTACAGAGGAAATCTTCATAATTTTATTATATCATAAGAAAAGAGAAATGCAAGAGATGCCTGACTATGAAAGAAAAATGTTCGAGGTATTAGTGCGAAAGAAATCAAAAAATAATACGAGGAGACCGGCAATGAGAATTCACAGTGATTTTATTGGAGGAAATATTCAGGTTCTGAAAGTGGAAGAAACAGAAATTTATGTCAGAAATGAAATCCGTGACACCAAAGAGAACTGGTTTTATTGGGCTTTCTGCGTAGAGGGTGCCCAGGGAACTACAAAAACATTTCATTTTGACAAAAAATGGATTGGATACTATGGTCCTGCTATCAGCCATGACCTGAAGACATGGGAGTGGCTGGGAGCAGAGGATGAGACCGTTGTGTCCGACAGCTTTACCTATACATTTGCAGAAGATGAAGAGCGTGTTTATTTTGCGCACAATATGCTCTATCACCCGATGCATTTTCATGAATTTTGTCGTAATACAGGGCTGGAAATACAGACATTGTGTACTTCAGAAGCAGGAAATAAGGTTCCCTGTATCTGTACCGGTTCAGGAAGTGAAGTAATTCTGCTGACCGCGCGTCATCATGCCTGTGAAGCTACGGGTAATTATATTCTTGAAGGGGTACTTGAAGAGCTTCATCGGAATGAAATTCCGGGCTTTCAGGTAATCGCGGTTCCTTTTGTAGACTATGACGGAGTTGTAAAGGGAGATCAGGGAAAAGCCCGTGTTCCATGGGATCATAACAGAGATTATGATTCGGAAAAGGATGCCATTTATGCCTCAGTGCGTGAGATACGCCGGATAGCAGCCGAGAAAAAGATCCGATATGCATTTGATTTTCATTCTCCATGGCATAACGGAGGGGCAAATGACAGAGTATTTATTCCTCAGAAAAGTTACAGTAAAAATACCATACGTTTTGCAAATCTGTTTGAAAAAATAATCACACCGGAGGCATTCCCGTATTTTGCATCAGGTACATTTCCGCCGGATGTATCATGGAATCGTTCCGGTACCCCTACTTTTGCTGCTTACATGAATGAAACCGGAGGTGCCGAGCTGGCATTTACCCTGGAAACTCCGTATTTTCGTGCCGGTGACTGCAGATTTAGTCCACAGCGTGCGCGGGAAACAGGACGCTGCTTTGCGCGTGCACTGAGAGATTATCATTCCAGAAGTGTAAAGATCAGTTTTACAGGGGACCTGCTTTATCAGATGCCAATGAATGATTTATGCAGAACCGGGGATGGATACGACTTTATGCCATTACTGCAGACCATGTGGAGCCGTCTGTCAGATACGGACTATCTGATCGGTAATATCGAATCTCCGGTTGCGGGAGAAGAACTCGATGGTTATACTCATGAGAAATATTGCTTCAATTCTCCGGACGAAGTACTGCAGGCGTTGAAAAAAAGCGGATTTGATATGGTTTCACTGGCAAATAATCATTCCATGGATCGTGGACAGGAAGGCATTGCAGCGACCCTGGCGGCATGTGAGCGTGAGGGACTGGAGCATATTGGCATGTATCGTACTGCAGAAGAAAATGACGAAGTGTTCGTTCGCAATATCGGTGGTATCCGTGTGGGGTTTGTAAATTACACCTATGGAACGAATGCCTTTGCGCACCATAGATTTCTGGACGAAGATAAGAAATATATGGTGAAAATGACGCAGCCGGAAGAGACACTGGAGGGAGCCATTGACCTTTTAAAACCGCTGGAGAAGATTGAAGAAGCAACCAGAAAGCTTTATGATCCGGTATCGCCTGTTGTTGCTCCCTATCTGGAAAAGTTGAAATGGGATATTCAGCGCACGAAGGAACAGTCAGATTATGTGGTAATGCTTCTGCACAGTGGAGGACAGTATAACATAGAGCCGGATGCATACACAAAAATGCTGGCTGATAAGATTTGGGAATATGGAGCAGATGTTATTATCGGAAATCATCCCCATATTATCCTGCCATCTGCCTATGAAAATGGAAGATTTACCGCATATTGTCTGGGCAATCTGATTTCTGCAAGGTCAGGTCCCTCCGATTGTCCGGTGGATGCAAATTTTTCTGCGGTTGTCAATTTGATATTAGAGAAAAAGGACGGAGACATTGAGCAGCATATTACATTCCGCCTTTGCCAGACGATACGTGATACGGAAGGAAAAGTCGTTCCGTATACGGTAGATACTTACGATTACTGGAAGGAACACCCTACAGAGGAATATCACCGGTTAATCCTGGAATATGCAAATCGCTTCATGCCGGGAATGAATTATGCAGAACCGCAGGCAGAATACAGAATCTGTTAGCTTCGAGCGTATAGCCAAGGTTATAAGGTAGCATAAAAATCGCCCTCTAATCAAAAAGTCTGTACCGGCTATGCCGGAACGAATTGCCTTTTTAATTAAGGGCGCGAAGCGCCACATTTTTTGGGGGATTTGTCAAGTGGGTGATTTTTATAAATAGGTATCTGAAAGTCCGATAAAATCTGGGCTGGAGATTCCGAGAAAATATATGAAAAGAAAGGAGGTAGAGAAGTTATGAATTGCAGACAATTTATTCAAATGGACGCATGTGGGATTCCTGTGAGCAGGAAGGTGGATGTATTGGTTCTGGGAGCAGGTCCTGCCGGCTGTGCAGCGGCAATCATGGCGGCGCGCACAGGTGCGAAAACGCTTCTGGTTGATTTTATGTCTGTGCCAGGAGGTGTATCCACCGCAGGTATGATGAGCCATTATACCGGAACGGTTGACAGCAAACTTTATGAGGAGGTTCTGCACAGAATGGCGGACAAGAACGAGGGTGAAGCAAAGGGAGTACGTTCTGTCTATATTGATCAGGTGCAGATGACACTTGTGTGGATTGAACTTCTGGAAGAGGCAGGAGCTGAGCTTTTGCTCTATACGATGGCGTGTGAACCCATTATGGAAGGAAATTGTGTCAAGGGAGTAATCGTCCAGAACAAGAGCGGAAGAAGTGCCATTCTTGCGGATGCTGTGATTGATGCAACCGGAGATGGAGATATCGCTGCAGGAACGGGAGCAGAATTCGTTATGGGTCGTGAAAGCGATGGTTCTATGCAGCCTGCGACGTTGATGTTCAAGGTGGCAGGTGTGGATATGGAGCGTGCCGTATTCCCCGGCAGCTTTGAAACTGAGGTTCAGACGGATAAAGGTGAGCTTCAGGCACTGGCAAAGGAAATTTTGCCCCATCCCGCGGGACATGTTCTGCTCTACAGAAGTACTTTGGATGGTATCGTTACTGTGAACATGACGAATGCTATTCAAATCGATGGAACTAACGCTGACAGTATGACGCAGGCGGAGATTACCTGTCGAAAACAGATACCGGCAATCGTTGCTTTTCTGAGAGAGTATGCTCCGGGCTACGAGAACTGCTACGCCATTGCTGCGGCATCCTTGATCGGCATCCGCGAGACACGGCATTTCAAAGGTGTCTATACTTTGACGAAAGAGGATATTCTCGAAAAGAGGCAGTTTGAGGACTGGGTTGTGCGCGGTGCACAGTTTAATTTCGATATACATAATATGACGGGCGGAAGTCTGGATAAGACGGGCGTACAGAAAAAATTCCCGAAGAATGTTAATTACACAATTCCCTATGGATGCCTGATTCCGGAGAAAGTGGACGGACTGCTTCTTGCAGGACGAAATATCTCCGGCACGCACATGGCTCACTCAAACTATCGTGCAATGCCCATCTGTCTTGCGATGGGTGAGGCAGCAGGAGTCGCCGCGGCAATTGCCGTGAAAAAAGGTGTGAAACTGCGCGATGTACAGGTTAAGTGTATTCAGGAATGTCTCTGACGTTCGGATTAGGTATTTTATGAGCAATTAAAAGAGCCTCTGAAGCAAACAGACTTCAGAAGCTCTTTCATTGTGAGCCAATAGGCACACGTGAATGTGAGATTTTGTCTAAATTTACACGAGCTTCTCCATCTCGTCCAGAATCTCCCCAAAGACATTCAAAGCATCCTGAATAGGCTTGGGTGTCTCCAGATCGACTCCCGCAATCTTAAGCAGTTCCACAGGTGCCTGAGAACATCCGCCGGACAAAAACTCCTTATACTTAGCCACAGCAGGAGCACCATTTTTCAGGATATTACGTGCAATAGCTACAGCGGAAGAGAAGCCGGTAGCATACTGGTACACATAGAAATTGTAGTAGAAGTGAGGGATTCTTGCCCATTCTACTGCGATTTCAGGGTCAGACACCATATCCGGTCCGTAATACTTGCAGTTAAGCTCATGATATACCTTATCCAGAACTTCGGCAGTCAGACTCTCGCCGGCCTCTGCCAGGGCATTGGTCTTCATCTCATATTCTGCAAACATGGTCTGGCGGTATACGGTACCCTTGAAGCTGTCAAGATAATGATTCAGCAGATATGCTCTTTCTTTCACATCTGTAGTATTCTTTAACAGGTATTCCATCAGCAGGATCTCGTTACAGGTGGAAGCTACCTCCGCCACGAAAATCTTGTAGTGAGAATAAATGTAAGGCTGAGTGGAATTGGACAGGTAAGAGTGAATCGCATGTCCCATTTCATGAGCCAGGGTGAACATATTGTCCAAGGACTCATTATAGTTTAACAGCACATAAGGATGGGTACTGTAGGAACCGGCAGAGTAAGCGCCGCTTCTCTTGCCTTCATTTTCATATACGTCGATCCAGCGGTTGTTAAAGCCTTCCTTCAGGATAGCAATATAGTCCTCGCCCAGGGGCTCCAGTGCTTTCAGCACGGTCTCCTTGGCTTCCTCGTAGCTGATCTTGCGGGCTGCATCAGGAATAATGGGAGTGTAGATATCATACATATGCAGCTCATCTACGCCCAGCAGCTTCTTGCGCAGGCGCACATAGCGGTGCATTTTGTCAAGGTTATCATTTACGGTAGCCACCAGGTTTTCATATACTTTAGGCGAAACGTTGTTGCCATTGACAGCTGCCTCCAGAGTGGAGTTGTACTTACGTGCTCTTGCCTTGAAAATCTGCTGCTTTACCTGACCGCTGTAAAGGCTTGCCAGAGTGTTCTCATACTGCTTGTAGGTGTGATACAGTTTTTCAAAAGTCTCTTTTCTCACACGGCGGTCAGCGGATTCTTCCAGTCCGACGAAACGACCGTGGGTAATGCGGACGGTATCACCGTTTTCATCCTCTACTTCAGGGAATTTCAGGTCTGCATTGTTAAATATGGAAAAAGTCTGGGAGGCAGTACGGCTCATTTCGCCGGTCATAGCCATCAGCTTCTCCATCTCTGCGGAAAGACTGTGGGGTTTTAAGCGCTGAATCTCTTTGATCTGCTTGCGGTACAGCTCAAGCTCCGGCAACTGTGCCAGATAACCTTCCAGTACTTCCTCGGAAGTCTCCAGAATCTCCGGCTCGATAAACGCCAGTTTGCTGGAAACGTTGGAAATCACACCGTGAAGCTTCTGCACCATTGCCTGATGGGTGGTGTTGCCGGTATCTTCATCGCTAAGCCTTGATGCATAGTTGAAAGCCAGATCGCTCTTTTCCTCCATGGCAGCCATCTGGGATAAGGTCTGTAATAGATTTTCTGCGGAGGCAGTTACTTTGCCTTCCATTTTCTCAAGTTCTGCAGCCATTTCACGGATAACTGTAATATCGGCTTCCCAGGCAGTCACGTCTGCATACATATCTGCCAGGTTCCAGGTGAATTCGGGGTTTACTTCGCTGCGCTTTAATAATTCTTTCGCCATTTCATTAACTCCTGTTCTTTCTTACATTTGCTGCGGATGCTTTTCGCAGCGCTAATTCTATTATAATATATTCTTTCGCGAAAAGAAAGCTTTACTATGGAAATGAATGGAAGAAGTGGTTCGTATATTTTCAGCCAAATTGCACACAATATGACTGTAAAATCACAAAAACAGGAGGTATGGATATGACTAACATTTCAGAACTTGATCTGCAGAATCTTCGTCACCTGATGGGCGGATTCGATACTACTCACTGCAAGCTGCAGGAATATGCCAAAGAAGCAACAGACACCAAGGTAAAGCAGTTCTTCGAAAAGAGCGCACAGTCCGCTATGGAGAATAAGCAGCAGCTTATGAAATTCTTACAGTAATAAGCCAACAATTGCATTGAACGAGGAGGAAAATCATGCAGATGCAGGAAAAAATTATGGTAACAGATACACTTGCCGGAATCAACGGAGAACTGGTGCGTTACGCAGAAATGATTCCCCAGACCGAAAATAAGGAGCTGAAGCAGTGTTTAAAGCAGCTTAGAAACGCCTGCGAACAGTCTCAGGAGGAGTTGTATCAGATCGCCAGGGACAAGGAGTACTATGTGCCTGCCAGCAAGGCTACCGAGGAAGAAGTTCAGCATGTGAAGAGCCTGTTTACTTCTAACATTTTGTAATTCCAAAGTATCCGGAGAAGTGAAGAAATCATTACAAAAAGGAAGCCTGTCTATGACTTCCTTTTTGTAATTGAATTATTTGTATTCCAGTTCATACCGCTCATAGGCATTGACCACAATCGTATGCTCGTTGTAGGGACATTCCCTTTTCTGTCTGAGCCGCCAGTCATAATTCATATGCATATGTCCATGAATAAAGTACTTTGGCTGATATTTTTCAAGTAAGGTGTGAAAGACCTGAAAACCGGTATGCGGCAGATCTTCGCCATCATTAAAACGGTAAGCCGGTGCATGGGTTATTAAAATATCAAACCCTTTGTTCTTCCGGAGCTTCCACCGAAGCTTATGGACACGCTTCTGCATTTCCTTTTCCGTATACTGGTGAGGCCCATAGTTGTAGCACATGGAGCCGCCCAGGCCCAAAATACGCACACCATTATGAACATAGATATCATCTTCAATGCAGATACACCCTTCCGGTGGATTGGTTTCGTATTTGCTGTCATGATTTCCATGTACATACAGGACCGGGACGGAGCTTAAAGTTGCCAGAAAAGACAGATAGCTTGCCTTCAGGTCGCCACAGGAAATGATCAGGTCAATTCCCTCTAATTTACTTTTTTCAAAAAAGTCCCATAAATATTTGGACTCTACATCGGCCAGTACCAGGATTTTCATGGTAAAGAATTTCCTCCTTTATCGGCAGTAGCAGAGTACAGCCCACGCAGCATTACGACAGGCTGTGCCTCATCTTTCAGATCATCAATGGTGGGAATGCTGCCGACTACATTATCTACAAGCCAGTCCATTCTCATAATATCTTCCGGTTTCATCTCCTCACAATCTTCATAGTGTATATGACCTTCCTGATCGACTAAAGGACCGGTCAAAGGATGGAAATCTCCGGATGAAATGGTCTTCTTCATCAGTTCAACCAGTTTTACGGTACCTGCCGGAAGATTATTGGAGCAGATGACATCAATAACACCGGCGGACAGTCCCCACCAGTAATTGATTGCCTTGTTCTCCACAGATTCCTCTGCCTGATAAGAACCGTGCAAAATGCTTTTGATCAACTTTTCGTAAAATTCACCCCAGTTATAGATGGACATAGCCAGGTTCTTTTTGCCGAATTCGCTTTCCTCATACAAGCCGAACTGTCGGATGTTATTCTGCGGAGTGATCATATCCTGGGCAGAAATATAAGTGATATCCTGCTCCTTGAAATACTGGTCCACATCAAAATCCTTCACGGTAGTCCATGCCAGATAAACCTTGACATCAGGGTTAACCATTTTAGCGCCCAGCGCAAAGGCGTTGATCGTGGCAGCGGCACCGTACAGGGGATAATCTGCCATATAACCTACCTTGTCGTTGGTACACATGGCACCGGCAATCATACCTGTCAGGAACTTGGCCTCATACATTCTGGTATAATATGTCCTTACTGTGTTGAAGGAGGAGTTCAGTGCGCAGTTCAAAATAATGACATCCGGGTGGGCGATAGCTGCTTTCAGGCAGGACTTGATCAGCTTGGGCGTTACCGTGAAGACGATGTCAAAACCGTCGTTACAGATGGTTTCCAATACTTCTTCTGCACTGTCGGAGGAAGGATCGGCGAGGAAAACCTGAGTCTCCACATTATTGCCAAATGCTTCTGCAAGATGCAGTCTTCCCAGCTCATGACCGTAAATCCAGTCGGAAGATTCCGGTTCTTTATCATACACAAAGGCAACCCGTCTTCTTTTAGGGGCTATGATCTTGTTCAGAACAGAACTCATGGTAGTCTTATTTTCCACAGGATCCATGGAAAGCTCTACCGAGTCATCTTCGCCGAGCAAGGCAATTTCAGACCATATTTTGTCAATATTAGTTCTGATTTCGGACAGGATGGAGTCCTTGGCTTCCTTGTATGGATAAAGGGTCAAGTAAAGAAGCAGGGCATCTCCAATGGTAACATTTTGAAGATCCAATCCGCCTCTCTCTATAAAAGCTTTCGAAAATTCAGCATAAAAGCTGGAAAAATCCAAGCGTTCTTCATTCGTCCATTCATCTTCGGCATTCTTATCAGTAGCAGTCAGAAGCTTCGCATAGCTGCCAATCTTGGAAAAACGGATATAATTGATCTGAGTAAGCTCATAAAAATCCATATACTCGTAATAAATGCGATTTTCAGGGTCATCGCTTCGCTTAGGGACTTTTCTGGTCACATCGGCCAGAATCGTAGTAGCGTTGAAAAATTTCAGCACACTGACGCGCTTGTTGCCCTCCACGACATAATACTTATTCATATATTCATAAACTTTGACTGCATCATGGATACCTTCTTCCAGCTGTGCTGTAGACAGATTGGCCCATTTCGTGGCAAACTCACTGTTGTCGCCTAAAAGAGGCATAAAGTTGGAAGCAAAGGCCTGTGTGCGGCCGAAGGTACTTGTTCCGACCACCTGGTTCAGGGGAATATCGCTGATGCCGAGATGTACCTCGTATTCTACCTCTGCGTGAGAGAGGATTTCATCCAGAACAGGCAGGTAAGGGTATTTACCGCGGGAAATGGCGGATTTGTAAGCTTTAATGCCCAATTTTTGTGCTCTTGTATATTCTTCATATCCCATAGATTACATCCTTTCTATTATAAAACTCAAACGATGGCAGTGATTTCTGCCGAGAAGATTATAGCATAGTTTTTCGGGGAATGCCATAAAAAAGTGGGGCTGTCGCACAGTGCGACAGCCCCGGCTTTTCATTTACCAAAATCAGCATTGATTTGCTTTTGGAAATTAACCGAGCAGCCAATCCGCAATGTCAATAATCCTTACTCCCTCATACTGATACTCATCATGTCGTGTACGGGCAATCACCATCTTGGGATAGGCATCTTTGATTTGAAGTAGAGGTGAGACCTCACGTTCAAACGTCTTTTCATCGCTGATATTGTCAGATACTTGTATATAAATCTTCTCGTTACGCTTTACGGCAACAAAGTCAATTTCTTTTTTGTAGAGCACACCTACATAGACCTCATAACCTTTGCGGAGCAACTCTATAGCAACAACATTTTCAAGGATTCTGCCGTAGTCCATGTTCTTCGTGCCGAGTTTGGCATAACGGAAGGTATGGTCGCTCAGATAATACTTGTCATTGCTGGAAAGATACTTTTTGCCTTTGATGTCATATCTGCGGACTTTGTAAAAGGCAAAGGCATTACACAAATACTGAATATACGAGCTAATGGTAACGTGATTGACCTTTTCTTTTAAGCCGCTGAATGTGTTTGTGATATTTCGTGCCGAGGTCAGATTAGAGATGTTGTCCATTAGGAAATCCACAAGTCTGTCCATCAACTGCATATTGCGGATTTTATATTTCTTGCGAATATCACGGACAATCAAGGTATTGAAAACATCGGCAATGTAATCATACTTTGCTTCTTGATCCTTATAGAGATAGGAGCCAGCCATGCCGCCCTCAAGCATATACTTATCAACGGCGGCATATTTGTCGCCATAATTAAAATACTGCATATATTCGCTGAATGAGAACGGGAATACTTTGATTTCAAACGTTCTTCCGGTAAATAGTGTAGCAAGGTCAGAACTCAAAAGGAAAGCGTTTGAGCCAGTAATATAAATATCAAACTTTTCGGATGCGTGCAGACCGTTAATTGCTTTTTCAAAATCAGTACACATCTGGACTTCATCAATCAAAACAAAGTTCTCCTTGCCGGTCACATACTGAGAATTGATATAGTCATACAAAGGTCTGTATTCAAGCAAATGGTCAAACTCTGGTAAGTTGAAATTGATTTGAATGATATTATGGTCTGGTACATTCTGTTCGATATAGCTCTTAAATGCCTCGAGCAGTTTGGATTTTCCACTACGACGAACACCCGTGATGACTTTAATATCTGGAGTGCCGATTACATTGATAAGCTTTTCTAAATATTGATTCCGAGTAATAAGTTTCATGACACATCACCTCTCGTACTGTATTGTATCATAAACAATTACCATTTTCAATGGATTTTCAAAAATGGTAAATAGAAATTCAACCAGAGTATTATGGTCTCCTTTGGAGGATGTTGAAAGAGTATATTCTACCGCTCACAATAATAATGTAAAATTTATGGTAGCGCAGGTGCTTCGCTTCTGGCCTGCAGGCTGTTATCCCTTCGGACCCACGTTCCGTTTCCAGTTTGAGAAAGCTGTTGTGGAAAATCAGAAGGGCAAGTTCATGATTTACGAGGCAGGTGGCAATGTGATCTACTTAAGCAAGGAAAGTGAGGGCGATACCGGCGACATCAATCTGCCAAAGAGCAATGCTTACGCCAATGAGATCCGGTATTTTACAGACTGTGTCCTGGCGGACAGATTCCCGGATAAGGTAAAGCCGGAAGAGTTAGAGGCGGTCATTGAGATTTTAAATAAACTGTAAGAACCGGGGGATTATTCTGTGACCAGAATGATCCCCTTTGCGCTTTTCTCAAAGTCTTCCATCCAGGTGCCGGATAAATCGGTGTAAGTAAAGGTATAAGTCTGATCAGCGTCCACACCAATGATTAGTTGGGTAATGGCGGTCTCTTCCAGTTCATAAGAAAGAGAATACTGATAAGCCGGATAACCGGATACGGTCTCCGTCGTAAAATAGTTGTCGGTGATGGTCACGTCCACCTTGTAGGACTGGGAAAGTGCATTTTCCAGAGCCTCACGAAGCAGGTCTGCGGTCACGTTGCTAAAGTCAGCATCCTTTGGCTGAACATTCAGACTGACACTGGAGCCATCCTCACCTACGTAGTAGAATTCCATACCCTCTACTTCGATTGCGGAGAAATCGTCGGGGATGGAGAGTTCGTAGTTGGAGGTGGAGGCAGCAGATGCTTCGGAGGTATTGCCGGAGGCAGTTCCGGCATCGGATTCCTGAGACTCAGCAGACTCCCGGGCAGCGGTAGGAGAAGCTGAGGCCTGGGAAGCGGTTTCTTTGTCGGCGGAATTTCCGCAGGCAGTCAGACCTGAAAGGCAAAATATAGTTAATATAGTTACTAAAAGTTTTTTCTTCATGAACAATCCCCTTTGCAGTGCGCCCGGCGGGCGCACGTTTTAAAATTCAGGATTTCTCCCGGTTGCCTGCAAACATTATCAGGCAGTCCTTACCCTGAAAAGCTGCACTGCACCGGAAAACAGTCCGGCAACAAATGCGTGATAATAATCTTCTTTATAATCAAAGTAACTGATCGTATCAAAGAGTATATCAGATACATCCTTTGTCAGCTTCTCGTCTTCGCCGCTCCACCATTCTCTAAACAGCTCTTTACGGTCTCTTGCAGCAATCCGGTCCTCAAACCATGCTTGTACGGTATCTCCAAATACAGATTTTACTTCCTCATTGGGAATTCGTAGGAGTTTATAATCTCGCGTCAGTTCTGACCCTTGTGGAAGACTGCCCGGTAAAACCTGCGTCAGATATCCGGTCAGATATAATATACTCCACAAGTTATCTTCTGACGAGTGAGCAATATCATAAGTCAGATCTTCATGGATGGGTGCTTTAATGACACCTCCTGCCAATAAGGTCTCAAATTTATCGTTCACAAACATATCCGGTAAATCGATAAAACGTCTGATGATATTGTTGTGGCTCGTATCCAGCCAATAGCTTCCCGGCCCGGCATTTGGATCTTCCATCAGAGCCCGAACATGATTAATTACATCCCAGGGACAATAAATCTCTTTTTCACCAAAAACATATCCGTCATACCACTTTTTCATTTCCGGTAAGGCACCCGGTACTTCTGCATCTGAAAGAAGGTTGTACACTTCCGCCTCTGTAAATCCGAAATATTTCTGGTAATGCTTATCTGATATCGAATTAGAAATAAAGTTATTTGCACCGGTAAAAATACTCTCCTTTGCGATCCGGAGGCAACCGGTTACAACGGCAAAATGTAAATATGAATTTGATTTCCACGCCATTCCCAGAAAACTGCGGATAACCTCCAGCATTTCTTCGTAATAGTCATTGTCGCTGGCTTTTGCAAGAGGAACATCATACTCATCCACAAGGAGAATTACATTTTTGCCATAATGAGCTTTCATCATACGCATCAACGTAACTAATGCTCCCTGAACATCTGTCATAGATCCGGTTTCCGTTTTTAATCGTTCAAATCGTGCTTTATCCGTTTTGTCAACCCTGTCACTTTCACCCAGATACGCATGAGTGATACACAGTGAAGCAATCGTGTACTTTAATAAACCATAGGCCTTGTCAAAATCGCTGCCATTCACATCCTTCAACGTCAGGAAATTACTCATCATCAGCGTCTTTCCGAACCGATGGGGACGGGTGATCAGATTTACGTCAAATGATTCACTCAGAATCTCCTTAAGGAATCCTGTTTTATCAATGTAGTAGCAATCACTCATTCGTACCTTCTCAAAATTGTCGATTCCATAAGGAAGGTTCACTTTTGGCATCTATCGTCACGCCCCTTTCCGCAGCAATTACATCCCTTTCATATATAATTCCATTTTACTATAGGGGATATTGGAATTCAAGATATTTATTCAGGGCATTCTCACCATTGTAGTAAATTGGTGTAACAGTTCAGACAGCCGGCACCGCGCAGTCAAAATCGCACTTCAGTGCGATTTTGCAAGACTTGCGTGCGTCAAAATGCGCTTTTAGCGCATTTTGTGTGCATCTACGTAACAGTTCAGACCCCGTCTAAACTGTTATAAATTGGTAACATTCATGCATACAGACTTGTCTGAACTGCAACTTAACCTGCCAAAATAACCACTTATCCATTTATGAATTGCCATTTTGCAACAATATGTTAAACTGATAACAGAAAGGTAAAAAGCATATGAAAATAAAGGTAATAGAAAATAAGCATAGGGCAGGAGAAGAGCCGGAAGTAGTCATATATTGCAGCGAAGAAAATCAGGAAATCAGGCGGCTGGTAAAGCTGATTCAGTCCATGGATATCAGAATCGCAGGAAGCAATGAAAATGTCAGCTGCAGCTTACGCCAGGAGGACATATATTATTTCGAGGCGGTAGACGGCAAGGTATTTGCCTATCTTGAAAAAGAAGTGTGGCAGGTCCCGCATAGTCTGGAAAGTCTCGGACGCCTGTTGAAAGCCGGCCGCGGCAGCAGTTTTTTCCGGATATCCAAATCCTGTATCGTCAATCTGGACCATGTGGAGCATCTGACCAGCATGATGGGAAACCGCATCATAGCCGGAATGGAGAACGGGGAAGAGGTAATCATATCCAGGCACTATGCCGGAATGTTTCGTGACTATCTGAAGTATGGGAGGTGTGGAGATGATACGGAAATGTAAAGAAATCATATCTAAATGGGAGCATTACATCAGAATTGAAATGGAAGCAGAAGTCATGGCCTGTGTGCACGGTTACGCCATGATTCTGACATGGCTTTTCATGAAATTTGTGGTGGGCGAGGACGGTGTCAGTCTTCTCTATGTGGTGGAAATGGGGTTCCTGGGATATTTGCTGGCATGGCTTCAGAGGCTGGTATTTTGGAAAGAGAAAGCCTACAGTATCAGGGAATATCGACTAAGGGAAATCGTGTGGTGTGCTCTGCCTTTAGTATTGACTTTCCCGGCAGGGAAAATACTGGGCTGGTTTGCAGGACTTCCGGCTGTCTGTGAATGGGGATTTTATGGACTTCTGGTGCCATATTACATTGTTATGTGGATCATGATGAAGCGCTTTTTCCGGAAGGATACCAGACAGTTGAATGAACTTTTGGACGAATATAAAGCAGATTCCGGTAACAGAAGTGAAGAATAGAAGGTACTAAAAAAACATAGAAGCGGCAGGAAGGAGGCCGGAAGTGAAAGCAATTGAAATTAAAAATTTAACAAAATATTATGGAAAAAGCAGAGGAATTGTGGACCTGAATCTTAGCGTGGAGGAAGGTGATTTCTTCGGATTTATAGGACCTAACGGAGCCGGAAAATCCACGACCATCAGAACGCTTCTTGGGCTGATCACGCCCACATCAGGCAGTGCAAAAATACTGGATATGGACTGTGGACGCAGTAAGACGCAGATACTGAAGCAGGTGGGTTATATGCCGTCGGAAGCCTTTTACTACGATAATATGAGAGTGAAGGATGTCATTAAAATGGCGGCCAATCTGCACGGAAAAGATTGCAGAAAAGAAGCTTCCGGACTGTGTGAGCGTCTGGAATTGGATACCAATAAAAAGATAGAGCAGCTGTCTCTGGGAAATCGGAAAAAGGTGAGTATCGTCTGTGCCTTGCAGCATGCTCCCCGTGTCTGTATCCTGGATGAACCGACCTCCGGACTGGACCCTTTGATGCAACAGGAATTCTTCAAAATTCTGCAGGAAAGGAACCGGGAGGGAGCAACCATTTTTCTTTCCTCTCATGTCCTGCAGGAGATCCAGAAATATTGCCATAGTGCAGGTATCATCAGGGAAGGCACGTTAATACGCTGCGGAAGCGTGGAAGAATTGTCCCATAGCAACGCCGGAAGAGTAACTTATACTACAGAAAAAGGGACGGAAAGTTTCCTCCATCGGGGGCCTGTAAGTGACCTTTTGGAGCAGCTGCGTGGCCTGGAAGAGGCGGGAATTGTGCTGCAGAATCTGACGATTGCGGAGCCAACACTGGATGAAATCGTGATGCATTATTATGAAAAAGAAGGCGGAGATAAGCCATCAAAGACAACTGGGGAGGCAGAGAAATGATGAGTGTATATTTGCATGAATTAAAGCAAAATGGGAAGCTATTAACCATTTGGACAGCGGTGGTTGCCGGAATGAATTTTATCATTATGTTTATCTATCCTCAGATGGCAGGGCAGACGGAAGAAGTGATGAATATCTATGCAAATCTGGGAGCTTTTTCTGATGCTTTTGGGATAAACCGACTGAGTCTGGGCTCGGCTTTAGGGTTTTACGGAGTGGAAGGCGGAGCTATGATTTCCATTGGTGGCGGTATGCTGGCCGGGCTTTTGGGCAGCGGAATACTCTGTAAAGAAGAGGGTAAGCATACGGCAGAATTTCTTATGACGATGCCGGTACGCAGGGAAAAGGTGGCTTTGCAGAAGCTGGCAGCGGTGTGTACGTTGGTGGTGCTGTTTAATCTTGTGTGTGGGGCAGCGGGTGTTGGGGCTTTTGCAGTCATTGAGGAGACGCTGGATGGAGAATTGTTCTTAAAATATCACATTGCGCAGCTGGTGATGCAGCTGGAGATTGGGTGTATCTGCTTTGGAATCTCTGCGTTTTTGCGGAAAGTGTCCATGGGTGTGGGAATCGGTGTGGCGCTGATCTTTTATTTCCTGCAGATGTTCGTGAATATCAGTGAGGACATGGAGTGGCTGAAATATATTACACCGTATTATTATTCTGACGCATCTTATATATTGGCCGGGTATGATATGGAATTGGGGATTATGATTTGGGGCGTGCTGCTTGGTATTGTGGCGACTGCTGTGGGGACCTGGTGGTTTGGGCGGAAGGACTTGATGGGATAAGAGAATGATTTTAATCCTCTGATCATTCTGCTTTTAATTTGAAAATACATAAAACTAACACTCTCGTAAACATAGAGATAAAAATGCAGGTGCCCCCGTGTTCTGAAATCGGGGGCACCGGCATAAATATTGGTAAGATATCATACGGCGGTAGTTCTATGTTAAATTATCTGTGGGCAGGAATGATTCTGTTGGGAGTGCTTTATGCCGCTTTTACGGGCAACATGAGCGAGGTAACCAATGCGGCACTTGACAGTGCCGGGGAGGCGATTTCACTGTGCATCACTATGGCGGGAGTCATGGCATTGTGGATGGGGCTCATGGAAATCGGGCAAAAGTGTGGAATTATGGAACGTCTTACGAAAGCAATTGGACCATTTTTAAATTTCATGTTCCCAAGGATTCCGAAAAAACATCCTGCCAGAGAGTATATTGCTACAAATATTATTGCAAATGTACTGGGACTGGGCTGGGCCTGTACACCGGCCGGGCTAAAAGCCATGGAGGAACTTGCCAATCTGGAACGGGAGAGAGGGAATCCTCAATATCTCGAAAATACAGAAGTTAGAGGGCGCAGTGCCAGCAATGAGATGTGCATTTTCCTCATCCTGAATATTTCATCATTGCAGTTGATCCCGGTAAATATGATTGCTTATCGCAGCCAGTATGGCAGCGTGAATCCGGCTGTAATCGTGGCACCGGCAATCGTGGCTACGCTGGTAAGCACAGTGGCGGCAATAGGCTTCTGCAAGGTGATGGACAGAAAGAGGGCAGTGCTATGAATGTATTGATTCATATTTCAGATATCATTATCCCGGCAGTTATATTTTACATAGTAGGTTATGGTCTGGTATCGAAAGTCAAAGTGTACGAGACTTTCCTGAAAGGAGCCAGGGAAGGCTTGAAAGTGGTGGTAGATATCATGCCCACGCTGATCGGGCTCATGGTAGCGGTAGGGGTGCTGCGTGCATCAGGTTTTCTTGACTTCCTGGGCAGCCTCCTTGGTCCTTTGACGGAAAAAATAGGACTGCCCGGACCGCTGTTTCCACTGCTCGTCGTGAAGTTGTTCTCGTCTTCGGCGGCTACGGGTCTTGTGCTGGATATTTTTAAAACAGCAGGGCCTGATTCATATGCCGGAATGGTAACATCCATTCTTATGAGCTGTACGGAGACGCTGTTTTACACGATGAGCGTGTATTATATGGCGGCAAAGGTGACGAAGACAAGGTATACACTGACGGGGGCACTTTGGGCAACATTAGCCGGGACGATTATGAGCGTGGTGCTGGCGAGAGGGATGGTATAAAACACATCAGTGTCAAATCACCCCAACGCTTCGCAATATAAATAACCACATCGTTAACGTAATAGAACTTAAAAAGGTTGTGGTGAGCACTACGCTGGAGGTCAGCGTCCCTTCATGTCCCATATTTTTTGCCATAATATAACAGCTTGGTGTAGTAGGTGATCCCAGCATGACCAGAATGGCCACTAGCTTTTCAGTGGTAAAACCAAGTTTAATGGCTAAGGGCAAGAACAGCGCCGGAAGTACCACCAGCTTGATCAGAGAAGCTACTGCGGTAGGTTTTATCTGCTTCAAAGCCTTACGGCCTTCAAAGCCTGCACCCAGACCGATCAATGCCAGGGGCGAAGCCAGGGAGGCGATATTATTGATGGTCTTGGATATCATAACCGGGAAAGAAATCCGACAAAGCGAAGCTGCCATACCCAAAAAGATACCGATAATAATGGGATTGGTAAGAATTCCAAGTATGGACTTTTTTAGGGCTGCTTTGTCCAGTCTGCTTCCGGAATCGGAAGTTTTCAGCCCGGTAAAGGACAGAATCAGCACCGCTGCGATATTGTACAAAGGCACGGTACCGATGATCATCAGAGGTGCCATACCGGAATTGCCGTAGATATTCTGGATGAAGGCAATGCCCAGAACAGCGGCGCTGCTTCGGTAGGAAGCCTGAATCAATTCCCCAACCTGAGCTTTGTTGCGGTAAAAAATCCCTGCCACGATCCAGATGACAGTGATGCACAGGAACGTCACTGTAAAACAGTACACCACATAACGGGTGTCCCATACACTGTAAAAATCTGACCCGGCAATGTCCTTGAACAGGAGGACAGGCAGGGTTATTTTAAAATTAAAGGAATTCAATGTCTTTACGAAAGGCTCATCCACAATGTGAAATATTTTTAATAAGTAGCCGATGACCATCACAAGGAATACGGGGATGGTGGCGTTCAGGCTGAATAATAGCTGGTCCATATGATATCCTTCTTTCATTTGTAAGTCTGTAACAGTTGAGACGGCTGGCACCGCGCAGTCAAAATCGCACCGGAGTGCGATTTTGCAAGACTCTTTATGGATTATACCACGGATTGAAGTAATGTGCTTGCTTTTTTTGTGTGAATGTGTTAGGCTGTTTTCACAAGTTTTATAGTTCCGTAGGAACGTCTGAAGATTCATATGGTTTTATTATGTATTTTATAATAAAGCTTCGTGTGGTCGTTTCGGCCAGTGAATCCAAGGTGTTAATTTTATAGTTAAAATGTATACTGATGGGTATCTTTTTGGGGGAGAGTAGAAGTATATCTGTTAGTATTATTATTTTTATACATAATGATTATGGAACTATTTTCTTGACTAATAGTACTACATATGATACTATAAAGGAGGAAGAGGATGCCGAGTGTTGAGAAAATATTGGAAAAGATGAGGAGACAGCCAAATGGAATACGTCCGGAGGAAGCGGAAAAAGTACTTAAGGCTTACGGATATGAACCGGTAAGGCAGAAAGGGAGTCATAAACAATATTTAAATGAAAAGACTGGGGATTTGACAACTATTAAACAAGAAAATCCACTTAAGAAAGTCTATGTAATGGATATTCTTGCGAGAATAGGAGAGTAGGCTAATTTTATGGAAATAATATTTGTAAATTAGTAGGGAAGGAGTGTGCAGATAATGGAAGTAAGAGAATATATGAGATTGCCATATACAAGACTTGTACAGGAAATAAATGATGAGAGTGGACACTATTTTTACGGGAGAATCTTAGAACTGGATGGCTGTCAAAGTACAGGAGACACCTTAGACGAATTATACGAAAGTCTCAATGAGGCGATGGAGGGTTATATTGAAGTGAAATTAGAAAATAATTTGCCCATACCTGTCCCGGAAACGGTAAATAAATATAGCGGCAAGTTTGTTGTAAGATTACCAAAATCATTACATCAGAGGCTGGCGATAGAAGCCGACAGGGAAGGTGTAAGCCTTAATCAATTGGCCTTGTATAAACTGGCATTATAAACTCATGATAGAGAAGAGAAAAATCAAGTGTGAAACGCAAGGAGTTGTTAATCAGGCAGCTCCTTGTTTTTTGCAACAAACTATGGTAATATAGCATAAGAACAAATGTTCTTTATAATTGGCTTGGAAGGAGTAAGACAGAATGGAATACAATTTACCAATCATCATAGGAGCCGCAATTCTGCTATTATGTATGATAGCAATTGTGTGTCTACGGATTGCAAAGCGCAGAAGACCAAAAGAGATAGATTTGATGGAAGGACACGAATTTGAGCAGTATTGTGCGAACCTGCTGGAGGAGCACGGCTTTCAGGAGGTGGAAGTAACGAGAGGCAGCGGAGATTTCGGAGTCGATGTGCTGGCGCAGAGAGAGGGAATCAGCTACGCGATCCAGTGCAAGCGTTACGATGGCCCGGTGGGAGTCCATGCCATTCAGGAGGTATATGCAGGGAGGGATTACTATGATTGTATGGTGGGTGTAGTCATGACCAACCAGTACTTTACGGCACCAGCTGTGGAGGTGGCGCAGAAGCTGAAGATTCTGCTGTGGGACCGGGATTATCTGGAAACGTTGGAAGAGGAGGATTATCAGGAATAATCATTCACTTCTTTTACTATCCCCGGCTTTCTGGCATCAGATACCTTGATGTGAAAGCCGGAGGAGCAGGTTCAGAGGAAATTACAAATAGTAAACCATATATGCCGGGATACAGACAATATCTTCTTCCTTTTTAAGGTCCTTAGTGTAGATAATATATTTATCACCGACTTTATCACTGAATTTTTGTGAAAAACGGTCCAGAGAAGTGTGTTTGCGATATTCTCCTGATTTTACTTCCACGATAGAGATTTTCTTCTTCTTCCGTATCAGAAAATCAATTTCTATATTATTATGAAAATCATTTTTATCCGTTCTGGAATAAAAGAACAGTTTGTGCCCGGCAGCTACTAACAGCTGGGATACAACATTTTCCAGGAACATACCTTCATTAATTCCCACTTTATCAAACATAATTGCCTTTAAAACTTCTTCTTGGATTACAGTTCCGTCATCAATAGCCTGCGTTATCAGCAAACCGGTATCTGCCATATAACATTTCATGGTCAGCCGGTCAGTGTTCAGGTTGATTCCAACATTTGGATCTGTGGAATTATAACAGTGGTTTACTACCTTGGATTCACTCAGCCATATGAAAGAATCCTCATATTCCCGGTATCTTGCCGTTTTACCTAAGGAAGCCAGAGAGAACTTTTTCTCATGCTTAGTCAATTGTTCGGGAATCTGATCAAATATGGATAAAACTTTGGCTTCATATCCTTTCGCAAATTTGGCAATATCGTCCCTGTACAATTTAAGAATTCGTTGCTTGATATAATTTACGTCAATGAGATTCTTTGTTTCACAGTATTTCTCTACCGCCTGAGGCATTCCGCCTACGATCATATATACTCTGAAAAGGTTCATGGCTTTGCGATGGAGTGCATCTCCCAATGGCCTTCTGTTTGTAAAGCAAGTCTGGATATACTGTACCAGCATCTCTTCGTTTAAGGCAAAAAGAAATTCTTCGAAATCCAAAGGGTTCAATTGCATGGATTCTTCTTCAGAAGGAATCAGGATATTCTGTACATTTTGTTTGATGTTGACCAGAGAACCGGTTTCAATATAATCATAGCGGCCGTCTGCTACAAGATGCTTTATCATTTGACGCGCTCTTGGATACATCTGCACTTCATCAAAAATAATGCAGGATTTACGTTCTTTTAGATTTACCGCGTAGAAGGACTGTAATTTTAGGAAAAAAATATCAAGAGGATTCATCTCATTTTCAAATAAATCAAGCACTTCCTTTTCGATGTTGGAAAAATCCAGATAAAGGTATGAGGTGTATTCCTGCTCAGCAAAACGCCTGGCAAGATAACTTTTGCCTACGCGTCGGGCGCCTTCTATCAACATTGCCGATGTACCGTTTGATTGTTCTTTCCATTGTAGTAGTCTGCTATATGCTTTTCGATGTAAGTCCATGATAACACCTCCCTTGCTTTAATACTATGTTATCACGTTTTCTCCACAAGTGCAAACCTTATTTATCACGTTTTCTCGACATATTAACATGATAATAATCACGATTTCTGGATATCATGCAGCCTGAATTTTCACGTTTTCTCAAGATGCCCTTACTTTACCTCCAGTTCTGCCAATCTTTCCTCCAAGAACGTAAAATCCGCCGGTCCGCAATCCAGAAAGAATGTATGAAATTCATAGTCACTATAGTTATTTCCCCAAAGTTCCCGGGCCGTTTCCTTTAATTCCAGTATCTCCAGATACCCCAGATAATATTTCAAATAATTGGTAGGTTCCTCCACGATATATTCATAGATAGCTGACACGGCAGTTTTGCTTGAAATCCCAAAGTTGTGAAGGAGATTTGCAACCTGTTCTTTAGAAGCGTTTTCATAGTGAATCATAATATCTATTAGAGAGTAAAGGCTCAACTGCAGGCTGCGGTCATGCTTAATCAGCTGAATGGCTGCAGACATGGTATTTGTTGTAGAACTGTCAGCGGTCCCAATTTCCTGATACAACTGCGAAGCATAATCATAAGAAATAAACTCCACATAAAGTGCCCAACCCTCCAGATAACCGCCATACCACAGAAGCTCTCTCACATGGTTAGACGAATCATCAGAAGCATCCATGGTATTGCGATTGTGATACACTGACTGGTACATATGGCCGGGATAACCTTCATGGGCAAGCGTAGTGTATAATTCCAGCCCTGCCGGGGTACTTTTTTCATTAATATATATAGCATTGGAAGAAGTGTCGTCCAGAGGCGGTGTCAGGTAAAAAGCCGGTGCACAGTAATCCTGGAGATTTTCAGACACTGCCTTCACTGCCACGCCGGGAAGCGGTTCATTTGCATCCAGGGGAGGAAAATCCGCGCTCATCCGTTTCTGGAGATCGACCAGCATTTCGGCCGCATTTTTATAAGGAAATTCTTGTTCCAGCAAGGTATCATAGGGGACATTGACCAAGTCGGGAGTCTCAGACAAAATATCTAGCAGATTTTGATACTCCTCATAAAGCTTGGTTACCACCATTTCCTTTATCTCGCTGACCGGGCGATAGGAGCCGGTCTGGGAGATGAGCAGCTGTTCATAATAAGCCGCACCGTCAGGCTGTGCAGCAAGCCCACGGAGTGGAATGGCAGGGTCTTCCAGTACCAACAGCCCATCGCCCAACGCTTCATAAGCCGGCAGCATCACTGTCCTGAGGAGACGGTCGTTGAGTGCCTGATAACTTTCTGCTTTCTGAGAGGTCAGTTTCCCGTCTGCAATCAACCCCTCCAGTCGTTCAGCAAAAGTAGTCTGCAGAAAGTGCGTGCCTGAGTCCAGCTCTTCTTTTGTCAGAATCGTATCGCACTGTTCCACAACTTGAAGGAGGGAGACGGAGGGCATCAAAAGTCCCACATCTGCTTTTTCCTGTTCATAAAGTAACAGTGCTTCAAAATATTCGTCCGTCTGGTCCAGAATGTCCAGATAATCTTCCACATCACGTACACTGCGAAAGGTATATTCTGCCAGCAAAATAGGCAGCTGGGACTGCATACCGGAAGAGGGGGAAAGAGGCTCTTCGTAATAAGGGTAATTGCTAAGTGCCAGAGAATTTTCCAAAGTGTTTTCCAAAAGTGTTAAAGTATAACGATTTCGGTCAGACAGCCTGGATTCATTCAGGTCCCGCAGGCGGTTTAATAGATTCTCAGTCTGAGTCAGAGCAGACAGGTCATCGTCAAAGGAATAACAGGGAAGAATGGCTTCGTACTCCTGAATGCCGAAATCTTCCGGGAAAGCCAGTGTATAGTGCATATTCAATGTATTAGCGGTCATTTCACTGAGAAAAAGGTCGTCGGCAAGCTGCTCAAAGAGTCGCTCATCCCGACCATGAGAAAACAGGAAGAGGAACAGTGCGGTGGCAACTGCCAGAAGGGCGGCAGTAATGGCGGTACGGCGAAAGGTTGGGCGGGTATGGAAACGCATGTGTGCACCTTCTTGTATGTAACTTGATTACTAATTAAAATATGCATGTATGGGAAAAATATGAGTAAAGGCGGAAGATTTCAAAGAACGAAAGTGAAATCGCACAGCGCAAATGGGAATCCGATTAAGCAAAACCATGTAGAAAAGCACAAAAAAGAAATGTGATTTCCCGGAAAATCTATTTCTTCGCCAGTAGACGCGGGCAAAATTCTGTGCTACTATTAGTATGACTATGTAAGTGTCGCGGTAAGTAGTGCGCACAGGCCGCGGTGCACAAGCCGTATCGCACGGCAGAATGGAGGAAATGATGAACAATTTAGAACTGCGTAAGCATGCCAATGATGTTCGTAAGGGTATTGTGACATCTGTTCACAGTGCAAAAGCAGGACATCCGGGCGGATCCCTTTCCGCAGCAGACGTGTTTACTTTTCTGTATTTTGAAGAAATGAACATTGATCCGAAGAATCCTCAGTGGGAAGACAGAGACCGTTTTGTACTGTCCAAGGGACATACGGCTCCCGGTCTGTATTCCGCTTTGGCTTACAGAGGATTTTTCCCGGTAGAAGATCTGGTTACTCTTCGAAAGCTGGGCTCTTATCTTCAGGGACATCCCAATCTTCATACACCCGGTATCGATATGGCATCCGGTTCCCTGGGACAGGGTATCTCTGCAGCTGTAGGTATGGCTCTGGGCGCTAAGATGGATCAGAAAGATTTCCGTGTCTATACCCTGCTTGGTGACGGTGAGATCGAAGAAGGTCAGGTTTGGGAAGCTGCCATGTTCGCAGGACACCGCAAGCTGGACAACCTGTGCGTGATCGTTGATAATAACAATCTGCAGATCGACGGAACCGTTGAAGAAGTATGTTCTCCTTATCCTATTGATAAGAAGTTTGAAGCCTTCAATTTCC
Organism: Lachnospiraceae bacterium; assembly: GCA_017465845.1. Classification (GTDB taxonomy): domain Bacteria; phylum Bacillota; class Clostridia; order Lachnospirales; family Lachnospiraceae; genus Acetatifactor. The sequence goes on from JAFTVH010000004.1 coordinate 28,128, forward strand.
ATGTCATCAATGTGGATGCTCATGATTTTGACGCTCTGAGAGCTGCTTTTAACGAGGCAAAAGAGACCAAGGGAATGCCTACCGCTATTATCCTTCACAGTGTAAAGGGTAAAGGCGTATCTTTCATGGAGAACAGCGTAGACTGGCACGGTAAGGCACCTAACGATGCAGAATTCGAGGTAGCTATGGCTGACCTTTTAAAGATTGAAGAAGAACTGGCAAAGGAGGTAGAAGCATAATGTCAGACGTTAAGAAAATCGCAACAAGAGAAAGCTACGGCAATGCCCTGAAAGAGCTTGCTGAAGAATTCCCTCAGCTGGTGGTGCTGGATGCGGATCTGGCAGCAGCTACCAAGACCGGTATTTTCAAGAAAGCTTATCCCGAGAGACACATTGACTGTGGTATCGCTGAGTGTAATATGGTAGGTATTGCAGCAGGACTGTCTCTGGTAGGCAAGATTCCTTTCGTGAGCTCCTTTGCAATGTTTGCAGCAGGACGTGCTTTCGAGCAGGTACGTAACTCCGTAGGTTATCCTCACCTGAATGTAAAGATCGGTGCGACCCACGCTGGTATCACCGTAGGTGAAGACGGTGCATCTCACCAGTGTAATGAGGACCTGGCTCTTATGAGAACCATCCCCGGCATGGTAGTAATGTGTCCTTCCGATGACGTGGAAGCAAGAGCCTGTGTACGTGCAGCTATTGAGCATGACGGCCCTGTATATATCCGTTTCGGACGTGCAGCTGTTCCTGTGATCAATGACAAGCCTGATTACAAGTTTGAAATCGGTAAGGGAACCATCGTACGCGAAGGTACTGACGTGACTATCGTAGCAACCGGTATCTGTGTAGACTCCGCTCTGGGCGCAGCTGAAAAGCTGGCAGCAGACGGTATCAGTGCTGAAGTGGTAAACATCTGCACCATCAAACCTCTGGATGAGGAGATCATTATTAACAGCGCTAAGAAGACCGGTAAGGTAGTAACGGTAGAAGAGCACTCCGTAATCGGTGGCCTGGGCAGCGCAGTATGTGATTGCCTGAGCGCGAAGCTTCCTACCCCTGTGAAGAAGGTAGGTATGCAGGATGTATTCGGTGAGTCCGGTTCCGCAGCTGACTTGGTAGCTAAGTATGGTCTGGATGCTGAGGGCGTGTACAAGTCTGTGAAAGAGTTCGTATAATGATTGTGGGAGCGCAAAGCGCTGAGCAATCCGTAGTATTATGGGCGTCAAAATACCTTTTGACGCCCAAATTATGTAATTGAATAGGAAGAGATAGAGGACTGAATTTAAGGGACACCCGACAAGGGGCTGCACTGATTTGGTCCTTTATTTTTGGGGAATGATCAGTCGGGAAAAATCGACAAAAACAGCACGGTTTTTGCTGATACATCCATAATCTTGCAAAATCTTTAATCTTGTACATGAAAAATCTTGCGAAACAAAAACAAGAATGATATAATATAAAAAAGGGAACTGGCAGGAGGAAGTGAAATTATGGAGAGTATTACTAAAAAATTAAAGCAGTATATTTTGTGTGGAAGCAAGGAAAATGTTATTTATGACAGGCAGGAAATCAAACAAATAATAGAAGAATCAGGTATGAAATTTGGTACGGATTATAAGGAATCTCATTTTGCCGGAACGTTGTCTGCATTAGTAAAAAAGGGTGATTTAAAAAGTGTTGAACGTGGTAAGTATATGTTGGCAGTCGGTGAGAACCGGAAAAAAAATTTAGAAGAAATAGTTAATGAAGATTTGAAAATTGCTGAATCAATACATTCTTGTATGGAGGGAAAAGATATTGGGCTTATAAAGAAGCTGGTAGAAGAATCTGTACAAAAAGAATGTAATTATTTGAAAGAAGTCATGTCGGAAATGCAATTATCCTTTAACAAAATGGAAAAAAGAGATTTCGGTAATATGATACAAATTAAAGAACTGATAGAATATCTGGAAGACTTCCGACTTTCCTGAATATCTAAATAATTTAGAAATGTGGTGATATAGTATGAACGGATATTATTATTTTTTAAATCGCAGTGGCAGCGCCGATGGCTTTAAAGAATTATTGAATGGCGGAATCTTTGTAGATAAAAGCAGATTGATTGAAGAAACAAATAGAAGGATTTCTACAAAAGAAAAATGGATATGTGTAAGTAGGCCAAGGCGTTTTGGAAAGACAATGGCACTGGAGATGCTGGCTGCTTATTATACAAGAGGAATTGCAGCAGAAGAATTGTTTAGAGGGCTGGAGGCAGAGAAATGCAGGACCTTTTATAAGCATTTAAATTCCCACAATGTTATCACCATTAATTTTAATGATTATTTTGATAACAACTGCAGTGTCAAAGAAGGTATTGCAAGAATGTCTGAAAGGCTGATAAAGGATCTTGATAATGCTTATCCTGAGGTCATTGAAGGAGAAAAAGATTTAGCATTATGTCTGGATATGGTTTGTCAGATAAAGGGTGAGAAGTTTATTTTTCTAATAGATGAATGGGATTGCGTGTTTCGTGTCAGAAAGGGGCAAAAAAACGAACAAGAGGAATTTCTTGGATTTCTAAGGCTGCTATTTAAAGATAAATCTTATGTAGAATTGGTCTATATGACAGGAATCTTGCCTATCAAAAAATACAATACGGGTTCTGCTTTAAATATGTTTCGGGAATTTACAATGCTGGAACCTAAAAGCCTTGCCCCTTTTTTTGGATTTACAGAGGATGAGGTTAAACGTTTGTGTCAATTAACGGATGCGATTACGATAGAAGAATTAAAATTATGGTATGATGGATACCATATGGATAATGTTGGACACGTATACAATCCGCGTTCCGTTGTTGAAGCGATTGGAGAAGGAAAATGCGTAGATTATTGGAATCGTACAGGTGGTTTTTCGGAACTGGAAGAGTATATTACTCAAAATTTTGATGGGCTGGAAGAGGCAGTAACAAGTCTGATAGCAGGTGAATGTATAGTGGTAAATGTATTGGGATTTTCCAATGATTTGGATAGTTTTCAGGATAGAGACGAAGTGATCACCGCATTAATTCATTTAGGATATTTGACTTATTTTGATGGGATGGTAAAAATTCCAAACAAAGAACTTAGGGAAGAGTTTGCAAATACTGTGAAGAAGTTGCGATGGGGAATAGTATCTAAGCTGCTAAATCGTTCCAAAGAGTTATTGCATGCAACTTGGCGGGAGGATAATCAGGCAATGGCATCCGTGCTTGAGGATGTTCATGATGAAATGCAGGAGTTTAAGGAATATAATAATGAACATACACTTAAATGTGTGATTCATTTGGCTTACTATGCCGCAATGGATTTTTATATTTTACAATTCGAAGAAAGTGCCGGAAAAGGTGTTGCAGATTGTATTATGTTTCCGAGGCATCCGGGTATACCGGGAATCATTATAGAGTTAAAGTATAATAAATCCGCTCAAGATGCTCTTTCCCAGATAAAGGAACGAGGATATATAAAAAAGCTTCATACTATAGCAAAAGAGGTTTTGCTGGTAGGAATTAACTATGATAAAAAAAGCAAGAAGCATCAATGTTTAATAGAAAGAGTAAATATAGATAATTAGAGAGCTATTAAGAAGCAGATGCACTGTCTATGTTGACAAATCAGCATCTATATGATATTATGCAAAAGAAGTTAGCGACCACTAACAAAAAGTGGCCGCTTTTTTTAAAATAGAAGTTAGTATAAGCTAATATTTGTTAGAAAAATAGAAAGAGGACATTTACAATGATGATCAACAAGCGCCTGATAGGTACCGTCAGGGAAAGTAAAAAATATATAGCAGGCAACGTGATCCTGCAGTGGTGCTCCCTGATCTGCAATATTGCCATGATGATAAGTATCACAGGACTTCTGCAGGCATTGTACATAAAGTCGGCAGATAAAGTTACCTTTATAAGTACAATTGCGGTAGTAGCTGTAGCTATCCTGATTCGTTTTGTGTGTACTGTAGGTGCGAGCCACATGAGCTACCGTTCCTCCAAAGCAGTTAAAAAGACACTTCGCGAAATGATTTACCGCAAGCTTCTGCGCCTGGGCACATCTTACAATGAACAGGTGAAGACTTCAGAAATCGTGCAGGTAGCTGTGGAAGGTGTGGATCAGCTGGAGACTTATTTCGGAGCTTACCTCCCTCAATTCTTCTATGCAATGCTGGCTCCGCTGACCTTATTCGGGATACTCAGCTTTGTGAACCTTCCGTCAGCCGTGGTACTGTTAATCTGCGTACCCATGATTCCTGTAGCCATTGCTGCGGTACAGACTTGGGCGAAGAAGCTGCTTTCCAAATACTGGGGGCAGTATACAGCACTGGGAGATACCTTCCTGGAGAATCTGCAGGGGTTGACCACCTTAAAAATTTATCAGGCTGATGGATTCAAAAATGAAGAGATGAATCGGGAAGCTGAGAAGTTTCGGCAGATTACGATGAAAGTCCTGACTATGCAGCTCAATTCCATTACCATTATGGACCTGATTGCCTATGGCGGAGCTGCACTGGGAATCATCATGGCGGTGACGCAGTATGGAAAAGGACATGTGACACTTGCCGGCTGCTTTCTCATCATCCTGCTCTCAGCAGACTTTTTCATACCTATGAGGCAACTGGGATCCTTTTTCCATATTGCCATGAACGGTATGGCGGCCAGCGATAAGATTTTCCGGCTGTTAGATTTGGAGGAGCAGACGGCTGGGGAAAAACATCAGCAGGTTACTTCAGATTGTACCATGAAATGTTCTTCCCTCAAATTTTCTTATGAACAGGACCGCGAAATCCTGCAGGATATCAACATGGAATTCCCTAAGGGCAGCTTTACTGCTATCGTAGGAGAAAGCGGCTGCGGAAAATCCACCATAGCAGCCATTCTGATGGGAAGAAATAAGGGCTATGAAGGAACAGTGACGATCGGAGGCGTAGAGCTGACAGAGATAGCTGAGGAAAGCTTGATGAACAATCTGACCTATATCAGTCACCAGAGCTATCTTTTTAAAGGGACAGTCAGAGACAATCTTTTGATGGGGAAACCATCTGCCACAGAGGAAGAATTGTGGAATGTGCTGGAGCGGACCAGGCTGGCAGATTTTCTGCGGAGTGAAAAGGGACTGGAAACTGTCCTGCTAGAGAAGGGTTCCAATCTCTCAGGCGGGCAATGCCAGCGTCTGGCCCTTGCCAGAGCGTTGCTGCATAACAGCCCGGTATATATATTTGATGAGGCCACTTCCAACATCGATGTGGAAAGTGAAAATGATATTATGCAGACCATTCATGAACTGGCCGGCGAGAAGACAGTAATTTTGATATCCCATCGACTGGCGAATGTGACATCTGCGGATAGAATCTATGTTATGGAGAAAGGATGTATCGTGGAACACGGTACACACGAGGAACTTCTTGCAGGAGAGACAGCATCCGCAGCAGATGCGGCAAAGGCAAAAGGTGTATATGCCGCACTGTGGAATGCCCAGCAGGATTTGGAGAACTATGGAAAGGAGGGGTTGCGCGCATGAAGACAAATGGATACGAGACACAAAGTAGGAATTGCCAAAAGAACAGCAGTTGTCACCAGAGGGAACGAAGCGGCTTTACCGTCATGGCGCGCCTGATCGGACTGGTCAGACCTCTTACCGGTTACATGATCCTTGCAATACTCATGGGTCTTGTAGGCAATCTCTGTGCCTCCTTTATCACGATTTTCGGCGGCTATGCCGTACTGGAGCTTCTGGAAATCCGGACAACGTTTTCAGTTACTGCACTGTTTGCCTCTGTGTGCATATTTGCACTGCTGAGAGGAATCCTGCGCTATGCGGAGCAGGCCTGCAACCACTTTATTGCCTTTAAGCTTCTGGCTCTGATTCGTGACAAAGTATTTAAGGCACTTAGAAGACTCAGTCCTGCCAAGCTGGAAGGCAAAGATAAGGGAAATCTGATATCCGTACTTACTTCTGATATTGAATTGCTGGAGGTGTTTTATGCCCACACCATTTCACCGTCTGCAATAGCTTTCCTGTTTACTGTTGTAATGTGCCTGTTTATCGGAAACTTTCACCCGGTGCTTGGGGTGTTGGCATTGGCAGCTTATGTGACGGTAGGTATCGTGATTCCTGTGGTGACGTCCAGGCTCAGCGGGGATGTGGGAATCCGTTTCCGTGGCGGAGCCGGAGAACTGAGCGGTTTTGTGCTTGACAGCCTGCGTGGGCTTTTAGAGACGATTCAGTATGGTCAGGGATTCAGACGGCTGGAAGAGATGAATGCCAGAACGGATGCGCTGTCTGAGGAGGAAAAGCGGATGAAAAGCATCTCAGGCTGCAACATGGCTGTTACTAATACGGTAATCTGGCTGTTTGACCTGGCGATGCTGTTTACGACAGCTGCTATGTATCAGCAGGGAGTTCTGGGCTTTGAAGGTGTTGTGATTTCTACCATAGCGCTGATGAGCTCTTTCGGACCGGCAGTTGCGCTGGCGAACCTGGGAAGTACCTTACAGAATACTTTTGCGGCAGGTAACAGAGTGTTGGATATTCTGGATGAAGAGCCTGTGACGGAGGATATTACAGGGAAAGAAGAGATTGCATTTACCGGTGCGGCAGTGAAGGAAGTAACCTTCTCCTATGAGAAACAGCCCTGGGGGCAACCTACTGGGAAACGAAGCGGTCAGCCCGCTGTGAGTGGTCAGTCCGCTGTGAGCGGGCAGGATGAAATCCTGTCCCAGGTATCCCTGGAAATCCCCCGTGGTTCAGTAGTCGGCATTGCAGGCCGCAGCGGCAGCGGAAAATCTACTCTCTTAAAGCTGCTGATGCGATTCTGGAAAGTTCAGCAAGGCAGCGTACAGATTTCCGGCAGGAGCATAGAAGAGGTCAATACCACCAACCTGCGGGAATTGGAAAGCCTTGTCACTCAGGAGACTCATTTGTTCCACGACAGTATCAGGAATAATCTGCGGATTGCCGGACTGGACGCTACGGATGAACAAATAGAAGCTGCCTGCAAAAAGGCGTCCGTCCATGATTTTATTATGAGTCTGCCCCAGGGCTACGATACACCGATAGGAGAACTGGGAGACACCCTTTCCGGCGGAGAAAGACAGAGGTTGGGGCTGGCCAGGGCTTTCCTTCACGATGCACCTTTTATTTTGCTGGACGAACCGACCAGTAACCTGGACAGTCTGAACGAAGCCGTGATTTTAAAATCCCTGCGGGAAGAAAAAGAAGATAGGACGGTGGTTCTGGTATCCCACCGACAGTCTACCATGCGCATTGCGGATACCGTCTATTCTGTAGAGCATGGGAGGGTGAGCTGATGGCCAGAGATATTCAAAGTAAGCGTGAGCGAGAGAAGGCTCTGGTTTCCCGGATGATAGCGCTTTATTGTAGGAAAAACCATAAATCAGCAGAAAAAACAGGCAATCTATGCCCCGAGTGTAAAACGCTTGATGAGTATGCAAAAATGCGCAGCGAGAAATGCCCCTTCATGGAAACGAAGACATTCTGTTCCAATTGTAAGGTTCATTGCTATAAGCCCGATATGCGTCAAAAAATTCAGGCAGTTATGCGTTTCTCGGGACCCAGGATGATATTTTACCATCCGGTGACAGCTGTGCGCCATGTGATTGAGACAAAGAAAGAGAAGAAAAGATTGGAGAAGGAACATGAATATTAAGAAGATATTATATGTTATACTGGGATGCATTGGTCTGGGAATCGGAGCTGTGGGAGCAGTGCTTCCCCTTCTGCCTGCATTTCCCTTCCTACTGCTGGCGGCGTTCTGTTTTGCCAAGAGTTCGGAAAAATTGCACAACTGGTTTATTAATACGAAG
>JAFTVH010000088.1 GCA_017465845.1 Lachnospiraceae bacterium
TCTTGGTCAATACTACGCCGTCGATTCCGACTTTCTCATCGAATTCCTTGGCAACATTGACTGCATCCTGACCGGTCATGGCATCTACTACCAGAAGTGTCTGATGCACGGTTACGGAATTCTTGATCTCCTGAAGCTCTGCCATCATATCCTCATCTACATGAAGACGACCTGCGGTATCCAGAATCACTACATTGTGACCATTCTTCTCTGCGTGCGCAATTGCCTGTCTTGCAATCTCTACCGGCTTCACATCTGTTCCCAGCGAGAAGACTTCCACTTCCTGTTTCTTACCGTTAATCTGCAGCTGTTCGATAGCTGCCGGACGATATACGTCACAGGCTACCAGCAAGGACTTCTTGCCTTTCAGCTTCAGTTTTCCTGCAATCTTAGCTGTCGCCGTGGTCTTACCTGCACCCTGAAGACCTGCCATCATAATGACGGTAATTGCTTTACCGGGCTGCATGGCGATCTCAGTAGTCTCACTTCCCATCAGAGCAATCATTTCTTCATTAACGATTTTGATTACCATCTGACCGGGATTCAGGCCGTTCATAACGTCCTGACCGATTGCACGTTCTTCCACAGATTTGACGAACTGCTTCACCACCTTGAAGTTAACATCCGCCTCAAGCAGCGCCATCTTAACTTCCTTCAGAGCAGCCTTGACATCCTCTTCGGTTAAACGGCCCTTGCTTCTTAAGTTTTTAAATACATTTTGCAGTTTATCCGTTAAACTCTCAAATGCCATTCGTTCTCCTCTTCCGGTCCGGCCGGTTTACAATTCTTTTCTCAGATCCTCAGACAGCTGGCGGATTCTGCGCATGCGATTTTGCATAGTTTGCAGCTGTACCAGCGCGATGTTGCACTCTTTGGCATCATCCGTATCTGCTTTTCCATCCGCTGTGGCATCATCTGCCTGCGTCAGCAAAACAATCTCACCGATTGTCTCTTTTGCTTTTGCAAATCGTTCTACCAGATGCAGCTTGCTTTCATAATCCTGCAGTATCTTATCACACCGCTTAATCAAATCATGTACGCCCTGCCTGCTGATTCCCCGTTCTTCTGCGATTTCTCCCAGAGACATGTCATTGAAAACGGCATCTTCATAGATGCTTCTCTGATGCTCAGTAAGTAACTCGCCGTAGAAATCATATAACAGACCCTGCTCAAAAATCTTTTCCATGTGATCATCTACTTTCTAATGCTGATCGGCACGAAAAAAACGTGTTCGTGCGAAACACCTTGGTTATCATACTACAGATATGAACAGGTGTCAAGTATTTTTTCTTTACACCACAAAACTTTTTATAGGCGGTACTATTCTTCATCCATCTCCAAAAACTGCGTATTATAAAACACAGAATTTTTCTGAAGCTCTTCGTCCAGCATCAGGAAACCATACTGCTCAGTCAGGGTCTGCTCCTCCGAAAACAAATTAGTACCTAACCCCAGGCGTTCTCCCTCAATCCTGACGCCAAGCGCAGCCAGTGTTGTCGGGAACATATCAAACGTGCCAAACTGCCTATTCTCCTCACAGACAGGTTCTATCGGCGCATTAATGATGCAGTTGTAAATTGTTCTCTCATAGTTCTCGTCAATCTCATCAAGGAACTCGGGATCCATTGTAAGATGGTCTCCGCAAATGATAATGGTGGTATTTTCGTAAAATGGCTGTTCCTTTATCCAGTCTACCAGTTCTGCAACCTGACGCGAAGAACAGCACAGCACATTGGCATATTGCTCCTGATGCGCATCCTCACACAGAGGACAGGAATACCCGTCAGGGAAATGGGTATCAGCTGTAAGCATTGTAAAATTAAAAGGTTCCTCTTCCTCTGAAAGACGGAGCAGCTCTTCTTTGGCATAGGCAAACAGCTTCCGGTCCTCAAAGCCCCACCATTCCTCGTAATCTTCCGGCAAACGTCCGGCCTCTTTCAGCGCATTGATATCCAGAATCTCATAATTTCCATGTTGGGTAAAATAGGAATCTCTGCCGGCAAAGGATGCATCCGAACCCAGCAACAGTGTCTGATGATACCCTTGCTTCTCAAGAATCTCACCAATGGAAATCACACCGGGAATAAACTCATCCTCACCGCCATAATTATCAGCAGTCAAAGGGACTTTTACCAGAACACCACAAGTCTGAGCTACCATTGCTGCCGCTGTCCACGTGGTACCGTTAAAGGAAAGCGCCCCGCCTATACCATCTGTATTGGAAAAGCTGGTGTTTTCTTTTGCCAATGCTGTCAATTCAGGGATAAAATCTTCTGTGATAGATCCACCGGCTGTTACATCCGCATAAGTAGATTCCATTGACTCAAGAAATATGTAAATAAGGTTGCGCTTCTTTTGAGGGAATTCCAATTCTACTGTGTAAGGATCCACATAATGCTCCTCAATAAAATCCGATTCTGTGGTTACAGTGTCGATATATGCAATGACATCCAGTTCTGATACAAAGAATTCTGTTGCCATCATTAATACAGCTACTGCAAAAACCAACGCGCTCTTTCTGAAAAAGGCAGGCAATTTTGTAGAACAATACTGCCTATACCGGCAATGATTACGAAATTTTTCACGTAATCCTCCTGAAAGCAAAAGGTAAAGTGCATTTTCTATTGCCGTCAGAACAATTCCAAAACCGCCAACACGAACCACAGCACTTGACATAAGGTCATTATTTGCTCCTGAAGCAGGAGATTTTATTTGAAACAATATCTGATCAGACGAAACGTTATCATATTTCTCCAACAGCCATATTGTCAAAAAAAGCAGCAAATTTCCCGCTAATAAAATCAGTAACGCCACAATATGTTTCTTACGAGCAGTCTTTTTCATTATCTTATATCTCCCATTGAACCTTTTCTTCTATACTTCCTCTGTCTCTTCAGCCAGATTCATATTATAATGTGTAACGGGCATATTGGCAACAATCAGTTTTACCAAAAAAGATAATGCAACTAAACTATATTAAGATAAAATTGCTCTATTGATACAAAAAATGCGGGTTCAAAAAGTGTTTAAAATCATATCTCAACACTTTTTGAACCCACGTTTCTTAATTAATCTTACCTTCAATCGCACATCTTGCAGCCGTTTCCGGTGACGCCAGGAATATCTCAACCTTGGAGGTTCCCATACGTCCCAGGAAATTCCGGTTATTCGTTGCCACTACACGCTCGCCGTCGGTCAGGATACCGCCGGTACGTCCGCAGCAGAGACCGCAGCCCGGATGAGTGATGATTGCTCCGGCCTCTGCAAGAATCTGCAGTGTACCATTCGCATCAGCCTCGCGATAAATCTTTCGACTTGCCGGTGTTACGATCAGTTTTACGAACGGTGCTACTTTCTTTCCCTTCAGCACAGCAGCTGCACGCTCCAGATCTTCCAGACGGCCATTGGTACAGGAACCGATGAATACCTGATCGATTTCGGTACCTGTCCAGGAGGATACCGGTTGGATATTGTCAACCTGCGACGGGCATGCCAGTACGCGTACAAAATCCTCAGCTCTATAATGAATCTCCTGACAATATACCGCATCCTCATCACCAACCAGCGAACGCTCCGCATCCGTCAGTTCCATCTCGCAGTATTCGGCTGTCTTCTCATCCGGTGTAAACAATGCGCATTTTGCTCCGGCCTCGATCGCCATATTGGCCATCGCCATCCGGCTGGCTACTGTCATATTTTCTACAGTACTTCCGGAAAATTCCAGCGCTTTATAGGTAGCACCATCCGCTCCAAGATCACCGATCAGCTTCAGGATGATATCTTTGGACATCACGTCGGAAGGCAGTTTGCCATCAATAGTGACTTTGATGGTCTCCGGAACCTTGATCCACATGGTACCGGTTCCCAGAATACTGGCCATCTCCGTATATCCGACTCCGGAGGAAAATGCGCCAACGCAGCCATAAGTAGTTGTGTGGCTGTCGGTTCCGAAGACAATATTACCCGGTTTTACATAACCTGCTTCCGTCATCAGCTGGTGACAAATTCCATCCGAACGATGAATATTCTTCATTCCATATTTTTCCACAAACTCATTCCCTATGCGAAAATGACGGGTATCATCTACCTGACTGGCCGGTACCAGATGGTCATAGATCAAAACCACCTTATCCGGATCCCAGAGCTTGGTAAAGCCCATCTCTTCGAACTTCTCTTTCACAAAAGGTATAAAGATATCATGGATCATTACGCGGTCCACATTCACAGTTACAATATCGCCCGCCTTGGCATTCTCAATGCCGGTATTGCGGCGTACAATCTTTTCTATAATCGTTGCTCCCATAACAGCCTCCTACTCCAATCCGTTCCGTTTGCGCATGGCCTTTACCAGTCCGCCGGCTTCGATGATCTCCACCAGATTCTGCGGCAGTGACGCAATGGGATACGTCGTACCGTTATGGAGGATTCCTTCATTTACAGTTACTTCAACAATATCGCCCTCTGCAACCGCGTCATGCAGATCCGGATTCTCTATCAGCAGAAGTCCGTTGTTGATTGCATTGCGGAAGAAAATCCGGGCAAAGGATTTCGCAACAACACAGCGTACTCCAAGCGCCTTGATAATTTCCGGCGCCTGCTCGCGGGAAGAACCGCAGCCGAAGTTTTTGCCGGCAACAATGATATCGCCCGGCTGAATCTGCCCAGCCAGTTCCGGACGCAGCGGAGAAAAGGCATAAGGCTTCATATCTTCAACAGTCTTGAGCGCCAGATACTCGGTTGGAATAATGATATCGGTATCAATGTCATCACCAAGCACCCAGACCTTAGCAGCAAATGTATCACTCATAATTAAACCTCCTGCAGCATATCGGCAGTCGCGATCTCACCCATGATTGCGGATGCGGTAACTGTCGCTGCCGATGCCAGATATACAAAAGAGTTGCTGTGACCGGCACGGCCCTTGAAATTACGGGTACCGGTACTGATCAGCACTTCATTTTCACCAATCACGCCCTGACAGCTTCCCCAGCAGACGCTGCAGTTCGGATTCATTACAATGGCTCCTGCTTCCATAAAGATGTCCAGCAGTCCTTCTTTCATAGCCTGCACATAGACGTCGCGACTTGCAGGTACGACCAGGAAGCGTACTGTAGGACTGACCTTCCTGCCCTTGATCAGTGCAGCACCAACGCGCAGATCTTCAATACGGCCGTTATTACAGGATCCCAGGAATGCCTCATCGATCTTCACACCCTTGCAGGTAACAGCCGGTACCACATTATCAACAAAATGGGGCTTTGCCACGATGGGCTGAATTTCTGAAAGGTCGATATCATACACCTCAGCATATTCAGCATCTTCATCGCTGTCATATACTGCTTTCGGCTCACGGTCATGCTCTTTCAGATATTCCATGGCTACAGAATCAACCGGCATTAAAGCGGTTTTGGCTCCTGCTTCCACACACAGATTACAGATGGCGATACGATCAGACATCGTCAGTGTGGCAAGGCCTTCACCGCCGAATTCCATGGCTTTATAATTAGCTCCATTAGCTCCTATCTTTCCGATGATCGTCAGGATCAGATCTCGGGCATACACGCCCTCCGGCAGCTTCCCGGTCAGATTAAACCTAAGCGTCTCCGGCACCATCAGCCAGGAAGTACCTGTTACCATCGCATACAGATAGTCAGTACATCCAACACCCGTACCGAACGCTCCCAATGCACCATAGGCACAAGTATGGCTGTCTGCACCAAATATCAGCTCACCGGGACGGACATATTTCTCCATCATAACCTGATGGCATACACCCTCACCTTCATGGAACTTGATTCCGTGCTCCTTTGCAAAGTCACGCATTTTCTTGTGAGAAGCTGCTGTTTTCGGGCTGTCAGCCGGGATATTATGATCTACGATCCATACCAGCTTATCTACATCCTTGATTCGCGGATTCTTCACCTTTGTGTTATACATATCGATAGTCAGATGGGTTGTTCCATCATTACTCATCAGACGGTCCAGTTCTACGTAATGGATCTCTCCGGCATGAGCTTCTGTTACTCCGGCAGCTCCTGCAATAATCTTTTCAGCAATTGTCATTCCCATAATTTATTCCTCCTCGTTGAGCGATGCAATCAGTCCGCCCTGATCCAGAATCTTCTGCATCTGTGCCGGTAGTCTGGTGCAGGAAAACTCCTTATCGCCGGTCTTGATGATACCTTGATCCAGATACAGTTCCATCTCATCCTGATCCTCTACGGCATCATACAATTCTCGACATACAATAACCGGCAGACCGATATTAATCGCGTTCCGGTAGAAAATCCGTGCAAAAGACTTGGCAATGACAGCCTTGACTCCCAATGCTTTCAATACGCTTGGTGCCTGTTCTCTGGATGAGCCGCAGCCGAAGTTCTCAGCAGCGACCACATAATCTCCCACCTTCACTCGCTCTGCAAAAGTCGGATCCAGCGATTCAAAGGTATGCGCCTTCATCTCATCAATTGTTGGGTATAATAAATACTGTGATGCAATAATCTGGTCAGTATCTACATCGGTATGAAATCGAAATATGGTTCCCATATGTACCTCCTGTTGTCCGCATACGAAATACGGTATTGATCAATTATGGGTACAATTATAGCACATTCATTTGCAAATGAATATATCATATGATACAATTTGTTAAAAAAGAAGGTATTTTGGAGGTATCTATGACAGAATCATACTGGAATCTTCCGCAGGAATTTCCCGCCTGGGCAGAAACCTTGAGTTCCCTGGAACATTATAAAAAAGATGAGCAGATCTACCTTGAAAAAGAACATGCTCATCATTTCTATTATCTGAAATCCGGTCGCGTCCAGATCTACGTAACTTCCCAAAACGGTTCCGAGAAAACACTGGCTATCTATCAGAAGAATGCCATCTTCGGAGAAGCTGCCTTTTTTGACGGTTCTCCCAGAATGTCATCAGCCAGAGCCATCTCATCTTCGCAGATCATCCCAATCGGACGCCATGAAATTTTGACATATTTTCAGGGGCACCCCATCCAGGCGCTTTCCATGATTGAATCTCTGGCGAAAACCGTCCGTAATCTTTCGACCCAGATTCACGAGATATCCTTTCTGCCGGCAAATAATCGCATCGCACGATTTCTGCTTACAGAATCAGGATCCGGTCGAAAGGAAATCCGATATACACATGATGAAATCGCATCCTTGGTCGGATGCAGCCGTATTACAGTAAGCCGCGCTTTAGCCGATTTTCGTACTCAGGGACTGATCAAAACCCATTACGGACATATTCTGGTAACAGATGCTGAAGGTCTCAACTTACAATCCATTGAAAGAACCCAGTGACGTCGTGCCAACGCCTTATAGCCCTTCCAGCTCTGTCTCCGTCTCAACCATTCGCTCCAGCAGTGTTTCCTGAGTATGCTCCTCAGCCTCCAGCTGTTTCTGCAGTTCCATCAGCTTCTGATAATCCGATGATAAAGCCGGATCCAGCAGTTGCAGCTGCAAGGCAGCCGCTTTTTCTTCACTTTCAGACAGCTGCTTCTCATATTTTTCCAGCTGTCTTTCCAGACGTGATTTCACTTTTCCCGGATTATAATAAGTTTTCTTATCAAACACATCCTGCAAGGTAGGTGCCTGTGATGCAGCTTTTCCAGCCCTTGTTACTGCTGTGCTGAATCCTGTGGCAGCTGTTACCTTTCCCTGCGCTACGGCCCTGCCCTGTTCTCCAAGCTTTACCTTCTCCTGCAAATATTCTTCATAGCCACAATCATACTGCTTCACGGAAATCTGACCAAATTCCAGAATTCCTGTAGCCACCTGCTTTACAAAATATCTGTCGTGAGACACGAACAGCACTGTTCCCTGGAAATTCTGAAGCATCTGCTCCAATGCCTGTTTTCCCAAGATGTCCATATGGTTAGTAGGCTCGTCCAGAATCAACAGATTCGGTTTTGTCTGAAACATCTTACACAGGGCCAGTCTGACCTTTTCCCCACCGGAAAGCTGCCCCATCTTCTTCATAACCTCTTCCTGTGAAAACAGGAAGCTTCCCAGCGCACTTCGTACTTCCTCGCGCAGCAGCTTCGGATATTCCTCCCAGAAATTATCAAGAACGGTCTGTTCGGGGTCCGCATCGTTGACTACTGCCTTCTGCTGGTCAAAATATCCCCACTCCACGTTATGACCAAAAGTTAAGTTCCCCCCTAACGGCTCCACCATGCCTACTAAAGTTTTTAATAAAGTAGATTTCCCCTTACCGTTTTCTCCCAAAATGGCAAGTCGATTGCCTTTACGCAATGTAAAAGAAACCTGGCTCAGCTCCTTATCATATCCGATTTTCAGGTTTTTCACAGTCAATACATCTGTGTAACTTTCGATTCTTGGCGTAAACATGGCATGAAAAGTTTTGGTATCAAAACGTCTTGGCTTTTCCACCTTTACCATGTGCTCGATTGCCATTCTCTTAGAGCGAGTGGCTGCCACCTTGGTGGGAGTATTTTTCCACTTCTCAATCCATTCCGTGAGACGCTGTATTTCCTTCTGCTGTTCCTCATAATCCTTTTCCTGCTTGATGAGGTTCTCTTCCTTCCGCTTCAGGAAAGCAGAATAATTGCCGGGATAACGCTTTATCTGCCGGTACTCTATCTCATACGTCACATCAATGATCCTATCCAGGAACATACGGTCATGAGACACGATCACCACAGCCTTATCGTAGTTCTTCAAATAATTCTCCAGCCATTCAATGGTGGGCAGATCCAAATGGTTAGTAGGCTCATCCAAGAGCATGATATCCGGCCTGCTCAGAAGCAGCTTGATAAATGCCACTTTTGTCTGTTGTCCGCCGGAAAAACTTCCGATAGGACGCTTTAAATCCTCCAGACCAAATCCAAACTGCTGAAAGATAACCTCCATGTCCCTCCGCCAGCTATATCCCCTCAGCGCCTCCATCTTTTTCTGTAAATTATCGTATTCATATAGCAGCTGCTTATTTTCTCCGACAAGGTGCAGTTCCTGCTCTATCTGGGCCATTCTTGATTCACAGGCAAACACAGGAGCAAAGGTCTTCTTAATCTCCTCCTCTACAGTGACGTCTCCCTCGGTAAAACTGATCTGACGAAGGAAACCTATTTCCTGCTTCCCTGCCATGAAAATGCCGCATTCCTCATCACTGTCTAAATTATTCATATGAATATCGCCGGCAATCAGCTTTAACAGCGTCGTTTTCCCACAACCGTTTCTACCTACAATTGCAATTTTTTCATTGTCATGGATTTCAAAGTTGACGTCCTCTAATATGGTATCTGCCGCGTATTGGACTAACGCGTGTTTGATCTGATATCTCATACTTCTCCTATAGCATCATTTATAATTTCTATTCCAATCTTACATGCAGCAAGTCCTTGTTTGGTATACTCCGCCAGCAGGAATGCATGTCCGGTCCCTTCAATTAGATGCAGATCACACTTTTTAGAAAACGCTGCCATTCTGTCATAGAATTTTCGGGAATGCTCAGGATCTACCACCTTATCGCATTCACCATGAATCAATACTGCCTCACATACATTCTCATGAATCTGACATAAAGGTGACAAAAACTCTGCGCGTTGCGCAAAGGATAATCCGGCAAGTCTGATATGACAGCTGCTTACCGGCACGCTTCCTTTCCAGCCATCATAAAAATGGGTAATGGGATTGAAAAGAAATACCTTCTTATAAGAATACTGCCTGTCATAATGAAATGTAGCAAGCGCTCCGGCCAAATGACCGCCTGCTGATTCTCCTAACAGGTACATATTATGTACATCTGCACCGTATTCGTCTGCATGTGCAATCACATAATCCATGGCATCGCAGCAGTCCTCATAACAATCAATGATACCAAAGCCCTCCGTTTGCCCGGAATCTCCGGATAACCGGTAATCAATGCTGACACAGACAAACCCCTTATTCGCATAGTACCTTGCCAGATACCCCAGATAATCTCCCTGCCAATGAGGCTGATCATCAAAAATCTTATGAGAAGACCATCCACCACCGTGAACAAAAACAAACAGAGGATACTTATGATTCTTATTAAAATTTGGAGGCAGAAAGTATCCCAGATAAATCGGTTCCTCCGATACTGTTTTATATGCAATTGTTTTATCTGCCGAATGGCGGGAAATTGCATAGCTTAAATCCATTTCTTTGTCTTCCAGTCTGTGGTAATTGATCATGATTTTATTCCTCTCAATCTAAATTTTTATTGATTGGCTCTATCTGTGTATCCACATATTAACAAACTCAAGTCCCTCTGTCAAACTCATTTTATTCCGATAGCCTCTGAACAGTGCACCTTCCTGCTCTTTATTCTGCACCTTTCAGCGCTTCCACCATATTAATTTTTTTATTCTTTCCTGCAACCATCCATCCCACAATCAGAGATACACCGAAAGTCAGAAGGATACTGACTAAGTAGGTCAGCACACCAATCGTCAAGCTCAGTTCATATTCACTTACAAGCGAAGTGATCAGGATATAGAGTACTCCTACGCCTGCCGGAAGTCCGATCAGTACACCGGTTACGGTAAGCCAGATATTTTGACTGATCAGCAGTCTCGTGATATGTTTGTCACGAAAACCCAGCACCTTCAGCGTTGCAAGTTCACGATGTCTCTCCACATAACTCATGACACCAAGATTGTAAAGCACCACAGTTCCCAGAACAATAGCTGCCAGCACAAAGATCATTACCATAAGGTTCATAATCTCCATAAATGTATCATAGGTTTCCATGATCATTGCTTTATCCTGCTTTCCTGCAATCAAAGAAGAATCTTCAATATTCTCAGAATTTTCATCCGTATAAATTGACGAGATATGGTATTTTATACCGATGCTGTCAGCATAATCGTCGGTCATCACGATACTCTCTGTCATAAGAGAGCGTAGATATCCGGCAACCATTACCTCATAAGTTTCTTCACTTCCATAGGGAGAGATTTCAATCACATCTCCTATTTGGGCCGTATCCGCAAGACGCAGACAAAGGTATGCTCCGTCATCGCTCAGTTTCATCAGTTCATTTTCTTTATTCATAAAGCGGATTTTGCTGTTATCTGCCTGATAGATCTCAAGTGTTACCGTTTCTCCCTCGTAGCTGATACCGGAGGTAGCCAGCCAGTCACCTTCCACACTTTCAGCAAGGATCTTTATTTCATTATTATCCGCAGACTCAGATAAGTTAATTTTTGTTGTGTAATGATTGACCTCCTCATCCAGCATGACCATGAATCTGTCCATTGTATCCTTCATGCCCAGCCCTCCAACAAGCAGCAGCATACAACCGACAACACCTACAAGTGTCATCGCTGAGCGGGACTTATGGCGGAGAATATCACGTACATTCCATTTTGTACCGAAGGGCAGCTTCTCCCA
This sequence comes from Lachnospiraceae bacterium, assembly GCA_017465845.1. GTDB lineage: Bacteria > Bacillota > Clostridia > Lachnospirales > Lachnospiraceae > Acetatifactor. Next base: position 11,400 of record JAFTVH010000088.1, read on the forward strand.
AAACGGCAGCTTTTCAAGCACACTCTTTTTCATCGCCTTTGGCGCATAGGGACGAAGTGCATCTGCAGCAGTCCCTTTCAGCATCTTCTTGACCGAAAGATAACTGATAAGTGTTAAAAATACATTTGTCAGAATGATAACCGGAACACAGAACGAAGGCATAACCAGAGGCCATTGCGGTAGATCAAAATAAGTACTCATCATTCCGGTAGGACTGATAATAATAGCGGCAATACCATAGCCCAATATAACACCTAATATAGTTCCCATGAGACCAATGAATAATCCGTAAGAGGTATAATGGCAGAGAATTTTACGATCACGAAAACCCAGCGCTTTCAGTGTGCCGATCTGCACCTTTTCATTAGCAGCGATACGATGCATTGTCGTTACCATGGTCAGTATGGCGATAGCAAGGAACAGTACCGGCAGGATGGAACCCATTGTTTTACCCTCCTCTGCCTCGCTTTGAGCACCGGCATAGGCAACATGTTCCTCCTTGGAAGTGACAAGAATAGTTGTGCCAAGTATGTCTTTTACCGCTTCTTCAAGCTCTGCCTTACCCATATCCGAAATCAAATTGATCTGCGGATAGAAAACGCCTCCCAGCGCATCTTCCAGCTTTTCCGGTGAGATATAAGCAAAGCCAAAGGATTCATAATCAGGCATAAGCTGATTTGCATCCGCTACGCAGATCATATTTTCGCCGCTCTTTACCAACCCAATGATTTCGCCGCTGATTTCAATACCTTTATAGGTCATTATGAGCGTATCACCAAGTGAGAGAGCGTTTGCTTCTGCAAACTTGTCAGAGAGCCAGATTCCGCCCAAGGTATCATCATAAGCAGCACCCTCCATTACAAGCATGGTAGAGACCGTATAATTTTCAGAGACATTGAGTGCTATCGATTTTTTGGTATCCTTAATGCTTACATTGACAGCAAGATATCTTGTTGCATCGTCCACACCATCCATCTTCAGTATCTTTTCGATATCTTCTTCCGAAAATCCGGTTTCCGCATAGAGACGGTAATCCGCATATCCGGTCTCTTCAAAAAAGGCTGAAGTGTCGGACTCAATACTCTGCCATTCGATATTGAAACCAAGAAAAATGCCAATGCCAATAGCAATCATGATAATCATGGAAAGAAACTGTGATTTATATTTCCATGCAGTACGGAATAATTTTCTAATCAACATACCCTACCACTCCACTTCGTCTGCACTCATAGGAGCAGATTGCTCCTCGCAGGATCTAATTTTGCCGTTTTTTACACGAATTACAACATCCGCCATCTTTGCAATGCTCTGGTTGTGGGTTACGATGACAATCGTCTTCCCATAGTTTCGTGCCATGGAGAGCAAAAGTTTGAGTACCAGTACACCGGTTTCAGAATCCAATGCTCCGGTAGGCTCGTCACAGAGAAGTATCTTTGGATTTTTCGCAAGCGCACGGGCTATGGACACACGCTGCTGTTCGCCGCCTGAAAGTTCTGATGGAAAATTTTGCAGATGGTCGGCAAGGCCCACCTCAGCAAGCATCCTCTTGGGATCAATGGCATCCCGAGAGATTTCCTTGACAAGAGCCACATTTTCATATACCGTCAATGTGGGGATCAGATTATAAAACTGGAACACAAACCCCACCGTAGATGCACGATAATCTGCAAGCTGATTATTGGTAAGCGTAGAAATATCCTTACCGTTTACCGTGATTGTTCCGCTTGTGGGACTATCAAGTCCTCCCAGCATGTTAAGAAGTGTACTCTTTCCTGCTCCACTGGGGCCAAGAATAACAACAAACTTCCCCTCATCGAGAGTAAAGCTTACTTTATCCAATGCTTTCATTTCATGATCTCCGCTTGTATAAATGCGGGTTACATCTTTAAATTCTACAATAGCCATACTTTTTCCTCCGCTTGAGTTAGTCCTATCTAACACTTTATCATAAGGCCTGCCGTTTTTCAATAACAAACTTAATAATGGGCGGGAATAAAATCCCGCCCTCTGCAAAATAAGCCCCATGTATTCTAATATTTTTACTTGCTCAACAGTTCTTTCTCCAGGTCCTCCAGCATAATGCCCAGTGCCGTAAAGCCGCCTTCAGCCTTGTACCACACTCCGGCATTCTCCATGATGATCAGGTTGCCGTTCTTGTAAGCATCGGTTGACTTGATGAGATCATTCTCCATGATATCCTTAGCCAGCTGAGCACCTTCCGCGTTAGTAGCTGCATCACGGTCCAGGACAAAGATGTAGTCAGGCGCTTTCTCAACTACGAATTCGAAAGAAGCCTCATTACCATGTGCTGAGGTGTCAATATTTGCATCTACTCCAACATTCTGAAATCCAAGTTCGTTACCGATGATTGAGCAGCGTCCGTCATTACCTAAAAGATTAAAAGCACCGCTGGTACACATACCGACAATAGCATTCTTACCTTCTGCAATTGCCTGCAAAGCAGCAATTCTGTCATTATAAGCATCCAGCTTTGCGTTCATTTCTTCTTCCATTCCGAAAATAGATGCAATCTTTACAGCATTTTCATAAGTTCCTTCCACAACAGCACCGCTTACAGTCAGACGAACCACAGGTGCAATCTCTGCCAATGTATCATAGTAATCACTGCCGCGGCCGGCCATGAAAATAAGATCAGGCTCACATTCCATGATAGCTTCCATATCAAAAGTTTTAGCAGTACCTACATTAGCCGCATCAGTTACGTAATCTGCTAAATATGCCTCCGGAGTTGTTGTTCCCACAACGCGGTCAGTCAACCCCAGATTAGACAGAATATCCAGAGAAGCGGCATCTAAAGTTACGATTCTCTGAGGATCAAAGGGAACTTCCAGTTCAATTTCTTCAGAAGCACCGTTAATGCAGGTGATAGTGATACTTTCAGGCTTCTGCTCCTCTACAGAAGTTTCTGTCTGCTCTGTTGCAGCAGAGCTTGTCTGCTCTTCTGCTGAAGTACCGGTCTGTTCTTCTGAAACAGCACCGCTCTGCACTTCGCTGCTGCCGGCGTTGTCACCGGAATTACCGCAGGCAACAAGGCCAAAAGTCATAATGGTAGCTAATAATAGTGTTGAAAATTTTTTCATAATCTCGTTTCTCCTTTTTCTGAAATAAAAGTACTGAAAAATGTAATGCTAATGGGGCTAATAGTATATAGTCAGCGGTTTGCCGCCTATATTCATAATTTCAAAGTCCACCTTATAAATCTGGGACAGGGTCTCCTTGGTAATGACCTCCTCCACTGTTCCGAATCTTGCAATCTTTCCATCCAGAAAAGCGCAGATATAATCGGAATAAAAAGCAGCGTAGTTGATCTCATGGAGGACAAGGATCACCGTCTTACCCAGTTCGTCACAAAGTTTTCGAACTGTCTTCATCATATTGGTGGCGTGATAGATGTCCAGATTGTTGGTAGGTTCGTCCAGAAGTACATACTCCGTATCCTGGGCAATGACCATAGCAATGTAGGCTCTCTGCCGCTGCCCACCGGAAAGCTCGTCAATAAAGCGGTCCTCAAACGCTTCCAATTCCATATAGGAAATGGCCTTGTCAATAATATCATAGTCTTCTTGCGTCAAACGACTCCCGGAATAAGGGAACCTGCCAAAGGAAACCAGTTCCCTGACCGTTAACTTCATCTGCACATTATTATGCTGTGTCAAAATTGCAAGACGTTTTGCCAGTTCTTTGCTCTTCCACTTTGACAAATCCTTATCTTCAAATTCGATCAACCCCTCATCTTTGGCAATCAGTCGGGAAATCATTCCCATCACCGTAGATTTGCCTGCACCATTGGGACCAATCAGTGAGATCACTTTGCCCTTAGGAATTTCAAAGCTGACAGAATCAACAACTGCTTTCCCATCATATTTTTTAATCAGATTTTTTACATTCATCTTTTCACCTCTTCTTAAGCAGCAAATATAGGAAATAGATACCGCCACCCAGCGTAATAAACACGCTGACCGGTATTGCATAAGCAAATACATGCTCTACAAGACACTGACCGGCTACCAGGGTCATCATACCAATAAGGGAAGACCCCAGAATCAGATGACTGTGACGATAAGTTTTCATCAGCTGCCGTCCCAGATTGGCTATTATCAAGCCCAGGAAGGAAATGGGTCCGACCATTGCAGTAGCAACAGCAATACAGGCCGTTACACCGATAAGAAGTCTCCTGATGCATCGGTCATAATCTACACCCAGATTGATAGCCTGATCTTTACCAAGGGTTATTACATCCAACAGTGCCAGATCCTTTCTCAGAATGAAGACCAGCAATGCCAGAAGCAATACGCAGCATCCTATGATCTCACCGTTGATATTATCAAAGCCGGCAACCAATGTCAGAAGAAGTGCATCATACTCATTAGGATCCATAACCCTGATCATAGTGGACTGCACAGAACCAAAGAAAGAGCTAAGCACAGTACCGATCAACAGGACATAAAGCACGTTATAGTTGGTCTTCTTAAAAAGATAACCGTAGATAAAGGTTGCTACCACAATCATCAACATCAGATCCACTATGAATGCTGCATTGGCATTGACAGCCAGAAAGCTGGACGCACCGAAAAAGAAATACACCGCCGTATGCAGTAAAGTATATAAGGAATTCATACCTAAGAGGCACGGCGTAACAATGGTATTGTTGATAATGGACTGGAACACAATGGAAGCTGCTCCTATGGCAAAAGCTGCGACCAGCATAGCAAGAAGCTTCGGTGTCCGTATCTTCATAGAAAATTTGAAAAATTTCGGATTGGCGAAGTTGACATCGATCACCATGTAAAGCACCACCGCCAGTACCATCAAAATTGACAGTATCACCAGTTTTCGTACATTGGCTCTGTAAGCTTCATTTTTCATGCTCTGTCACCTCCCTGAGGAACCGCCTTCTCTACAGCCACGGCGCAAGGAGCCTCTGTCGCCGCTCCCAATCGAATGGCTTTTCTGCCATGCTTTAAGCGCCTGAACAGGATGCCGATGAACAACACACTGCCGATGATTCCGATAATTAGCGCAATTGGCAACTCATAGGGAGCAATCACCAGTCTGGCAATCACGTCACAGACAAGGACAAATAATGCCCCTGCCAAAGCAGTATCAACCAGAGTCCCCCTAATCTTATCGCCTTTGAACATAGCTATCATGTTAGGAATGATCAATCCTATGTAAGATATGGAACCTACAACAACCACCACACTGGCAGTAATCGCAGCCGCAATGGTCAGCCCCATGAAAAGAACTGCCTTGTAATTTACACCAAGATTTTGAGAAAAATCCTTTCCCATGCCCACGATATTAAAATGATTGGCAAAAATAAAAGCTAATATCAGCAATGGCACAACAAGATATACAATTTCATATCTGCCGCGCAGCACCAACGAAAAGTGGCCTGTCTCCCAGGAGGAAAGAGCCTGGGTCATCTCATACCGATATGCTATAAAGCTGGTTATGCCACCGATGATGTTGCCAAACATGATACCGATCAAAGGCACCATAATGGTATCTTTAAACCGGATACGCTGGATGAACCAGACAAATATCCAGGTTCCAAGCAGTGCGAAAGCAAAGGAAAAAATTGCCCTGCTCCATAAAGTGGACTTTGGCATGAATACCAGTGCAATCAAGATGCCAAGCTTTGCAGCGGAAATAGTTGCCCCCGTAGTAGGAGACACAAATTTATTCATACAGAGTTGCTGCATGATCAGACCTGCAACACTCATACCGGTTCCGGTACACAAAATTGCCAATAAACGAGGCAAACGTGAAATCAGGAATAACTCTATCGATGCTGCGTCACCACTAAACAGTTCTTCTGCAGTCACATCAATTACACCGACAAATAACGACAGGAAGGAAAGGATAACAAGAACAATCCCTAATATTACCGTACTAAACCAGCTTTTTCTGTATATTTGTTTCAGCATGATTTTCACTATGTACTCCTTTTTCCGTAGGTTAGTTATTTCTAACCCATCTGCAAAATTAAATGCCAGATAAAAATCTGACTTTGCGAGTATAACATAGCGTTTTCCCTTTTACCACTCCTAAAAAGGAAGAAAAATACTCCGATTAGGAACTCATTTCTATTCTGAGAACTCCTGTGGTACAGTCGTTTTTGTGTGAACTTTTCTATATTCACTGGGAGTTTCGCCCATCACCTTTTGAAATGCTGAAGTAAATTTACTTGTGTTATTATAGCCAAATTCATATGCGATCTCAGCCACAGGCCGCTCTGTGTGTATCAAAAGCTGTGCTGCTGACTGCATTTTCTGAATGCGCATATAAGTATATATGGGCACACCGTAAACCCCTTTGAAAACATTTTTCAAATGCGTATCTGAAGCATTAAATATTTTGGATAATTCCGCTATGGTAACATGCTGCTCCATATTCTCTGCAAGATACGCTGCCATTTGATTGGCCAGTTGTACCTGAGATTTCGGAAGCGCATTTGACGTTACCTGCTTTTCCCCTAAATCCAGGCCACTCAATACAAGTAGTAATTCCAAGATCTTCACCTTAAAATACCCGGCTTTAATGCTTTCAGGTACAGAATAAAGTTCCGAAAATATATGCTCAATGTAGGTTTGAGAACGGATGATGAAGCAATTACTGTCACCGCAAAGCTTTTTGGCCACTTCCAGCGGCTTCACCCTGACATCTTGCAGAAATTCTGAAAAGCAACCCGGTGCTACATCCGTATTAATACTGATTGTTATACCATGATAATGGTGAAGCGGAAATGTATAGGCATTCACATTTTTCTTTCTCATGGCAATCGAAAGATCCCCCGGCATCAGATAAAAGTATTCGTCCTCAAATTCCTGTTCGATGCGTCCCTCACAACAATGATGAATCTCTATCAGATTTCCTTCCGTAACAAATCCCAAATCAAGCCGATCCATATGTACGGAGTTATAGATTAACCGGACACCGGGAAAAACCTCATATATTGTCAAAACGGCATCTCCGGTATCGTTTGAAAATAAATATTCTTTTTTTTCTATTTTGTTCATTAAATCTGCTGTCCTTTCCGGCTTAATGCTGAATTTAGAGCCGTTGGTTCATTTTCTGCACAAATTCTGCACTCTTGGCAGTCATCTCCACCCACGCCGGTCGAAATCCGCTTTTAATAGCATTGCGAACAGATTTAACATTGCACCATGCTGCACAATAAAACGGCACCTTACCTCTGTTCAATATTTCCCGCGCAAGTCTTGATGTTAGAGCACATGCCACTCCTTGCCTGCGGTATGCCGGGAGTACATCAATACCTATCTGCCACATAGTTTCACAATCTGCAGAGCATCCTGCCAGACCGATTAATTCACCCCGGTCATAGGCACCTACCCCAAGCACATCCTTTTCTCTTCTAACCTCACACAATGCATTGCTCCACTGCGGAAGATACAAATCCTTAAAATCTTCTGCAGTCAGGACACGCAATTCATAACTACAGGGAAGCTCTTTCAACTGCTCCACATCAGGCAAAAAATATTCCGCCATAAAGCAAATGCGCAACCCTTTTTCCTGTAAAGCATCATTCAGCACATGCATATTAGGTGTCTCAAAGCAATGAGCCACATCATAATATTTGATATATTGCCGCACCACCTTTTCCAAAGCCGGCTCCACTGATGCCACAATATTATTCCCGTAAGACACAAGATTGCAGGCAAACGGCAGTTCCAAATATACTCTCGCATCCTTATTCTTTTTAGAATATGCAATCACATTCTCTTCCATCAGGAAGTCATCAATCCGGCAATTTAAATCAATTGCAGACTGCCTCATTGCAATCTGTAAAATTTCCTGATTCGTCATGGTAAATTCTCCTAATCAAACTGTACCTTCCAATTCATTTTCTTTCCAGCCATTCCACATAAGCCAACTCTGCTGCTGTCTCCCCGCTGCGATATTCTCTTGTTCCTTCTTCCGCAAAAGTAAGTCCTATCCGTTCCATCACTCTGGCGGATGCAGGGTTCCTTTTGTCACAATGAGCCACCAGACGCTTTGGCTTCAATATTTCAACAGCAAATTGTTTCACAGCCAATGCTGCTTCGACAGCAAAGCCCTGTCCTCTGTAATCTTTATGAAGCACCCAGCCAAACTCCACTTCCGCACCATCATCTTCTTTATATGCTGACATGGTTCCGATTAATTTTCCATCCAATTCCATAGCAAATTCATAATAATCCGGATCCTCTTTTTCCCATTCGCTGACTGCCGCCTGCAGAAATTCCTCAGCTTCTGCCAGAGATTCGTGGGGAAGAAACAGCATATACCGAATGGTGTCTTTGTCTCCGCTATATTCAAAAAGCGACTGTAAATCACTCATACACAAAGGTCTCAACCGCAATCTTTCTGTTTCAAGTTCTATGTACATTTTCTTTTCCTTCTTCATTGCTTACTTATATTTCAAAGATTATAGCAGATTCCGAAAACCTTTACAATTACAAAATGCAGCAGCTGCCTTTGTTGGCAACTACTGCACTAACCCCTTTTTCATCTTTACTACTTTTTACTGTCTGAGATACCTCTTTACTTCCTCGATACGATCCGTTCTCTGATCATGCCCGGAGGATACACATTCCTGCCCCACTCTCGCCGTAGAAAGGATAAATCCAATCAGAGAACAAATCAAAACTGCTCCGAGCAGCTGTTCCCTGACATCTCCCCAATTGACTGCCACACCCATAATCATAAGAGCTTGTCCCTTGTCGATATAAGGAAAGATACTACACAGAAGAATCTCTATGGCAAGAATTACCAGCAGCGCAAGAGCCATATAAATCAGCGCATACTGCATATAGGCAACAATGCCGCCAGCCTCGGTCTGCTTCCTGCTTTTCTTCCCGGCATTCTGTTTTACTGCATCTTCTTTTCTCGTATTTTCAGTAGCTGCTTCATCCGCACATCTTTTCTCAAGTCGATTCCCCAGCACTAATATCCATACTCTCCTTACCCCAAAGGAAAGATAAGCGATAACAACGACCAGCAGACCAATCTCCCACCCTGCAGTTACAAACGTTGGATTGATTTTATTTTCCACATACAGGTAAAACAGTACCACGCAGAAACTTCCGATGAACAGCAGATCACAAGCTACCAGCATGGGAAGCTGTTTCCAGTCACCCCCGCTCATCAGGGAACCTTCTCTTCGCTCTGCCATGATTACGCTGACAATTCCGGCAGCCAGCATACTTACAATGATCAGTAATGTTACACCCTCACTCATGATTATCCTCCATCATAATCCTGTCCGAAAGATTTTCCCTGAGATAGCTTTCGGTTCTGTTGCGCAACAGAAGCACATGTCCCTTGGTTTTGACTTCCTCAAGCTGTGCCTTCAGGCGCTTTCTGTCCTCTCTATCTTCTACCTCTTCTACCCAGAGATGATCTGTTTTGCCCAGATAATATTCCATTTCCAGATATTCATACTGTGAAATAGGAAGTACTTTTAATAAACCACATTTTAACAGCAGAGAAATTAACGGCATATAGGGAGCTACTTCCTCTTCTTTCTCGTACCGCCAGATTAGATTATAGCCCATCTGCGCCGTGCAGGGCGAAAGGGTAAATCCCGCCACAAACTGCTGAATCATATGTATGATACCGTTCACGTACTGATAACAGCCTTCGGTAAATTCTTCCCTGCTCATGGTCAAAAACTGGCCTGTCCTTATCTGCATGACAAACTGACTTTGCAGTGCAGTGAATACCATCGGGAACAATTCGCTGGAATCATCGTAATGAATCTTGCCGGATGGTGTCTCTGGGATGGCGTATGCTCTCTTAGTGCCAAGCCAGCCTAAAAGCACTGTGGAAAAGTCGTTCAGCAGCGCAAGAATCAGACAGCAGATTGCGCTTCCTGCATATTCCGGGTCTCCAAATCGCTCAAAAGCAAATACAAGAATCTCCGGAAGCTCTAACACATTCTGTTTTTCGGCTGCAAGCTCCTGATATCTGACATAATTTTCAGCCTCAGGCAGGGAAGATGTCACCTCACTGAAATTCTCCACTACTGCTTCTTTCAGTTGCTGATAACAGACCATCAATTCTTTCATATCGGAATTGTACATATCTGCACCAATCATCTGACCCAACCGGTCAATCACTCCGGCAGCGCCTTTCTTTTCCTCTGTAAAAGTAGCTGCTGCAATGGTATCCCAGTCAGCAATTGTGATTTCTTTCATTTCCTGATAAATACTGAGCTGTTCCAGTCCGCTGTCCAAAAGCGTGGAATCCATGCTGTAGAGTGCCATATCGATACTTGTCTCTGTCCCCTGGATGACGGTGCTTACCGCACTGTTATTCTTATTGGCAACACGGAAATATTCCTGCCTGAAGTTCTGCAGCGCTTCTGCAGCATTTTCAGCGCCATCCTCGCTACTATTGCCGGACTGCATATTGGTAATACGCTCTGCAATTTTTTCCCATTGCACGGCTGACCGGATGTTTGCATAGCTGCCGGTTGATTCGATGTCGTTTGATTCGATGTCGTTTGATTCGATGTCTCCCGTTTCCTCGCCGCCTGGAGCTTGCGCACTCTCTTTGGATTGAGCATTCTCAGCCGTACCGTCTTCTCCTGTCACGCCCTCTGTTGCTCCCACAGCATCCAACACTTCCTGATACAGATCATCTCTGACCAGCTTGACCTCCAATGCCTTCGCTGCGGCCTGCTGCCTGGCTTCCACTGCTGCAGCATATTCAGGATTGGCTGTTGTTTCATAGCCCCTGACTACGGTACCGTCTGCCATGGTGGTAGTCGTAGAGGATTTATTAGTAGAAGGAATATTTATCTCAGCCTCTGCTTCCTCCGTCAGCTGGCTGATATACCTGTCCAGTGCCTGCAGGGTGTTGATCGACTTTAAATATTCATTGCTGATATCAGCCGCCAACGTATCTACTTCCAGATTCTGTGAAGCCACTTCATCCTTCAATGCCCGGAAGGTGTCCACGTAGCTTTCATATGCTCTCTTATAATCCACCTGCGGCGAATTGGCAAGTGTTACCAGACCTGTATAGGAAAAAACAACGGAAATCAGCGTACAGATAATCAGCGCCCACCTCTTCCTACGGTTCTTTCTTCCGGGCTGAAATGCCGAAATCGCTGTCAGATACAGGACTCCCTGAATCGTCAGTGAAATGAATAACGGGGCCAGATCAAATACATTGCCAAAGTACATGGATACACCTGCATAGGTAGTAAAGAAAGATACAATCTGCAAGAGCAGCGCAAATAGATGGAAAAACTTCTCTTCCTCATATCCGCGCACAGCAGATGTCTCCATATTGGCACAGCTTTTCACGCAGTTACGGTAGATTTTCATATTCTCCTTCACCGTCATACGTCTGCGGTGCCTGTTCCATTTCTCTTTTATGTATAACTGTAGTCTGTTCATGTTCTCCTCTCCCTGATAGTTTTATACCAAGTCTTGCTCACTCCCAAAATAGTTATAATCAGTTTACCATATTTTTGCAATGAATAAAACTAAGGAAAACAATGAAATTATTAAAGAATTTATTAAGATTCATCCGCAGTAAAATTTTCGTACCTAAGAAAGCTCCAACAGCTTCAGCAGTTCCATGTGCGGCTGCTTTTCGTCTGCCTGAAATACGTTGATAAAATGCTCATCCCCACTCCGGTTCATAAATGCAGGAAACAAAAAACCGCATTCCGGTTTTCCCGGTTCATAACTTCCTGTCAACGGGCAGATGGCACAGATTATATATTCGAACATTTCTTCTGACTCCCACAAACGTTCATGATCTGCTGCCTTTACCGGCACATCGTAACGGTCGTGGAAAACGAACACAGCATAATCATGGTCAGATTCATAGTACTCTCCTACTAACTCATAAAAAGTTTCCATCAAAGCATCATTCTTCAATCCGCAATTTTTCATCGCCATCAAGAGCTGCCAAATACCTCCCGGCTTCAACGCCTCTTTGGAAAACTGATACCCCTTCAGGTTATGATTGGTTTCAGAAAAAGGGATTGCCTTGGCAATTGCCAGATTCTTAGTCCTTTCCGCTGCAGAAAGCTTAAAAAAATTCGTATTAAATGTTCCGTCGCTATACCCCTCCGCATCCATATAGCTGCCTGCAATCCTTGTCATGGAACTTCTGGATGCAGTCATGCGTCTGGTAAGCTCTAACATATCTTCTCGATCAATTTTTATCATGTGATTCCCTCCAGATTGTATTCTTCCAGTGCATTATACCACTAAAATCTAAAAACGTAAAACGGCGTGACCGAAGTCACGCCGCTCTCTCATTTCTTACTTCTTCATGCTTTCCTTAATACTGAATACCAGACATCCCAAAAGCGATAAAAAAGAAATTCCCATCAAGGTAAATCCCAAAACGTTCAACATCATCCCTTACCTCCTGTCTTTCGATAAGGGTAGCATACCCTTATTTTTCTGAAAAAACAATGGTTTTCAGGGGTTCTTGATGGAATCTGAACTTATGTGAAGATTGTGCTAAGATAGATGTTTTCCGTGTCAAAATCCTGACAAGATTACAGCTTCTCACTGAATATACTCTTATAGCCCTCACCATAAATTTCACTGGCACTGGTGACGATCATAAAGGCCAGCGGATCCTCTTCTCTTACGATGGCCTCTGCTTTCGGGGCCAGCTGCTTACGGATCGCACAGAAAATCACATTCTTTTCTTTGCCGCTGTAAGCGCCTACTCCCTGGATGTGGGTCACACCGATTTCCAATTCCTCTAAGAGTCTTGCGGTAATCGCATCAGACGCATCACTGATAATATAAATCAGCTTCGCACCATCTCTTCCGTACAATACCGCATCCAGAATCACAGAACTCAAGAATACCGTAAGCCCTGCATAGATCGCCCTGTCAATGTTTTGGAAAACAAATGCGGAAGCCGTTACGATGATGGCATCCATCAACAGGAATAATGCCCCTGTTTTGAGATGGGGAAAATGAAGCCGCAGAACTTTCACGATAATGTCTGTTCCGCCGGTGGTGGCCCCTGCCTTAAATATCATTCCCATGGACACCGCCATTAATGTACTGCCTGCCAAAACTGCCACCACCGGGTCCTGGGTCAATGCTCCGATCGGTGCAAGCAGATTGGTGACTGCCGAGATCAGAGATGTACAATAAAGTGTTGACAGTATGAATTTCACTCCAAACTTCCAGGTTCCCAGTGCCATAATAGGAATGTTGATCAACCATATCAAAGTACCCGTTTCAACTCTTGTAATACGGTTTAATATGATGGCAATACCGGTTACACCACCGGGAGCCAGAGAGTTGGGATCCAGGAACAGACTTACTCCGGCAGCATAAAATACACAGGCAATGGTGATTACAACGTAATCCCACACCCACTTTTTCCAGGATCTTTTTTTAGAATGCTGTAAACTTCTTTCCGTCCCGGCTTTTTCAGTCATATTCTCTGTCCCCCTTTCTATTACCTTTTCTTAGATATTCGTGCGAACTACTTTAGGCAGATATCCCTCTTTTTCCAATGCATTGATAATCTGTTGTTTGTGCTCCGTTCCAAAAGCCTCCAGCGTGATACGCAGTTCCACTGCTGCATTACGGTTGGTAGACACGAACTGGTTGTGTTCCAGCTTGATGACATTACCGCTCTGGGCTGCGATCACACCTGCAACTCTGCACAATTCACCCGGCTTATCCGGCAAAAGAACAGACACGGTGAAGATTCTGTCGCGGAAGATCAGACCCTGCTGTACTACAGAGGACATGGTGATAACATCCATATTGCCGCCGCTTAAAATAGATACGATTCTCTTGTTTTTTACATCCAGATGTTTTAAAGCAGCAACTGTCAGAAGTCCTGAATTTTCCACTACCATCTTATGATTCTCTACCATATCCAGGAAAGCCACTACCAGTTCTTCATCTTCCACAGTGATGATTTCATCAATATTCTGCTGAATATAAGGGAACAGCTTGCTTCCGGGTGTCTTTACGGCGGTACCGTCTGCAATGGTGCTTACCTTAGGCAAAGTGGTAACCTTACCATTCTTTAAGGATTCCTGCATACAGTTTGCGCCGGCCGGTTCTACGCCGATGACCCTAATCTTGGGATTCAGTAGCTTGGCAAGAGTAGATACACCCGTTGCCAATCCGCCGCCTCCGATAGGCACAAGAATGTAATCCACGAGGGGCAGTTCCTTGAAAATCTCCATGGCAATGGTACCCTGACCTGTTGCAACGGTCAGATCGTCAAAGGGATGGATAAAGGTATAACCATGCTCGTCTGCCAGTTCATAGGCTTTGGCACATGCTTCATCATATACATCTCCGTGAAGCACAACTTCTGCACCGTAGCTCTTGGTACGGTTGACTTTCATTAACGGTGTGGTGGTAGGCATCACAATGGTAGCCTTTGCACCGTAGCATTTTGCTGCATATGCCACACCCTGGGCATGGTTGCCGGCAGATGCGGTAATCAGTCCTTTAGCGCGCTCTTCCTCAGTCAGCGTACTCATTTTATAATATGCGCCCCTTACTTTGTATGCACCGGTGAACTGCATGTTCTCCGGTTTCAGATAGACGCGGTTACCTGTCTGGGCACTTAAGAAATCACTGTATACCAGCTTGGTCTCCAGTGTTACCCTTTTTACTACCTCACAGGCTTCCTCAAATTTTTCCAAAGTCAACATCTTTTCTTCCATAGTATGTTCATCCTCCATAGCCTTTATTCTGGAATAAACAGTTCAGACCCGTTACATTCCGAAAGACTTTTTTACTCTGTTTTTACGTCAAACAGTGCATTCACAAATTCATCAGAATTAAATTTCTGCAAATCTTCAATAGTCTCACCTACACCGATATATTTCACCGGCACGTTTAGCTCAGACTGAATGGCTACAGCGATACCGCCCTTGGCAGTACCGTCCATCTTGGTCAGAATGATACCGGTGAGCTGAGCCACCTCACCAAACTCCCTTGCCTGCACCAGAGCATTCTGTCCTGTAGTACCGTCCAGCACGATCAGATTCTCTCTGTGCGCATTTGGGAATTCCCTGTCAATGATACGGTTCATCTTGCGAAGCTCTTCCATTAAGTTCTTCTTATTGTGGAGTCTTCCTGCCGTATCGATGAGAAGCACATCTGTATGGCGCGCTTTGGCAGCGTTAACGGCATCATAAACCACACTTGCAGGGTCAGCGCCTTCCTTTCCGCCGATCATGTCCACATCAGCGCGTCTTGCCCACTCAGCCAGCTGGTCACCCGCTGCGGCACGGAAGGTATCCGCTGCGGCAATCAGGACCTTGCGGCCATTGTCTTTTAATTTACCGGCCAGCTTTCCTACGGACGTGGTCTTACCCACACCGTTGACTCCAATGACCATGACAACCGACTGCTCTTTTTCGAAATCATAAGCAGTTTCGTCAACTCTCATCTGCTCTTTGATGCTTTCAATCAAAAGCTGCTTACACTGACTGGGCTCTTTTAAGTGCTGCTCCTTCACCTGTTTCTTCAGGCGTTCCACGATTGCTGTGGTAGCATTTACACCGATATCTCCCATGATCAGGATTTCTTCCAACTCCTCATAAAAATCATCGTCAATGGCTGAAAAGCCACTGAATACGGAGTCGATTCCCTTTACAATATTTTCTCTTGTCTTCGTCAGACCTTCTTTTAATCTGGCAAAAAAGCCTTTCTTTTCTTCACTCATGCATCCAGCTCCTTATCAATCAAATTTACGCTTACCAGCGCAGATACACCTTTTTCCTGCATAGTGATACCATACAGGCGGTCTACCTGCTCCATGGTTCCTCTTCGGTGCGTAATCACAATGAACTGTGTATACTTCGTCAGCTTATGCAGATACTTGGCAAATCGTCCTACATTGGACTCGTCCAGCGCTGCCTCAATCTCGTCAAGCAAACAGAACGGAGAGGGCTTCAAGTTCTGAATTGCGAAAAGAAGCGCAATCGCCGCCAGCGCTTTCTCGCCACCGGACAGCTGCATCATGTTCTGCAGCTTCTTTCCGGGGGGCTGTGCGATGATACGGATACCTGCCTCCAGGATATCCTCATCCTCCATCAGTTCCAGCGTACCCTTACCGCCGCCGAACAGTTCCTTGAATACCTTGTCGAACTCTTTGCTGATTTCAGCAAACTTCTCGGTAAACTGTTTTCTCATGGCAGAATCCAGCTCCTGAATGATGCCTTCCAACGTCTTCTCCGCCTCTACAAGGTCATCATGCTGGGTCTTTAAGAATGTATAACGCTCCATCAGATTCTTGTAATCCTCAATGGCGTTGACATTGACATCTCCCAGCTTCTTGATCTGATCTTTTAATGAGGCGATTTCCTTCTTCATAGCTGCCAGGTCCGTCATATTTTCATCTCGGATATTAGCAGCATCGCTTAAAGTAATTTCATATTCATCCCACATGTAGTTGATCTGGGACTCGATGGCCTCATCCAGCTTTTCCTTCTGTGCATTCAGGCGGTAAACCTCTTTGTCCAGTGCATTCTGCCGTCCCGCAAGTTCTTCTCTTGCCTGGAAGAAATTCTTCTGTTTGTTGTTCAGTTCCTCCCTGTGAGCGATATCTTCCCTCAGCCTCTGTTCTGCAGTAGTCTTCTCCTCCTCGGAAGAAAGGATGGTGCGTTCAATGGATTCAATCTGACTCTGCTTATCCTTAACCTGCTCTGCATTTTCTACTAATGCCTGCTCAATTTCAGTAAGTTCCCTGGACAGCTGCTCCATTTCTCCCTGAATACGGTTCAGATTGGCCTGGTGGAAGCCCTGAGTCTGCAGCATCTTTTCCACTTCCAGGTCTCGTTTGCTTACTTGCATGGAAGCTTCGTTTTCCTGCATGCGCTTCTCTTCCAGTTCCTTCTGGCTTTCTTTGATCATCTTCTGAGCGTCCTGCTCCGAAGCTTCACTCTGTGCCAGGTCTTCTACGATCTGTTCTTTGCCTTCGGTAATCTCCCGAATCTGAGCTTCTATTTCTATCTGCTCGAACTTCAGTGCCTGGAAGCCCTCTTCGTCTTCAGCCATTCGTTCCCTTGCCTGGGTCACGTTCAGCCTTGCTGTATTCTGTTCTATAGATTTACGCTGAATCTGTGTCTTTAATGACTCCAGCTCCATACGCATTTTATTTCTGGCGGATTTGGTCTCTTCAATCTCCTGATTGATTGCTGTGACCTTGGCAGCCAAAGCAGCAATCTGCTTATCCATCTCTTCGATTTCACGACGTCTTCCTAAAAGATTACTGCTGTTTTTAAACGCACCTCCACTGATGGCACCTCCCGGTACCAGCAGTTCTCCTTCCAGCGTTACCATTCGTAAGCTATAGTCGAATTTACGGGCAATGAGTACCGCGTGGTCCATATTGTCGATGACCAGAATGCGTCCCAACAGGGATTTTGCCACATTCCTGTATTTTTCCTCAATATGTACCAGACTGTCTGCCAGTCCGATCACACCCGGCTCCCTTAAAGCTCTGTCATTCTTAAAGTCCTGGGCACGGCTTAAACTGGTAAGCGGCAGAAAAGTCGCTCTTCCAAGTCTGTTCACCTTCAGGTACTGAATCATCTTCTTGGCAGTCTCTTCGTTATCGGTAACAATATTCTGAATACTGCCGCCAAGCGCTGTTTCAATAGCAGTTTCGTATTTCTTATCGGTCTTGATGATATCCGCTACGACGCCAATGATACCTTTTTCCCGGTCCTTCTGCTCCATGACCTTCTTGATACTGCCGCCGTAACCTTCATAGCGTTCCGTCATATTCACCAGGGCATCACGCCTGGACAACTCCTGATGGTATCTGTTCTGGGTATCTCTTAACTCGTTATCTTTCTTTACAAGCTCTTCCCGAAAAGCAAGCAGCTTCCGGTCTGTCTCCTTCTCTTGAATCGCCAGCTGCTTCAGCTCTTCTGTAACCGATTCAAAAGCCTCCTCCATCTGGCGAATACTCTCTTCTCTTGCCACCTCATCGGATTTAGCACGAAGTAATCTGGAATTCAATTCCGCCCTGCGGATACCGGCCTGCTCCATCATGGTATCATAGCGCCCGATCTTAGACTTGATGGTAGCTCTTCGGTTCAGCTCTTCAATAATAGCATTCTTATTCTGTTCAATCAGGCTGTTCAGTTCTTCTATCCTGCCCTGAATGATATCATGCGCTTCCCGCGCCTCGTCACGAGCCTTCTCCAGTTCCAGTACCTTTTCATCAATTTGACTCTTCTGGGACAAAATACCGGCTTTGTCTTTCTCCTTGGATGCCAAATCCTGTGTGACTGTATCGCGGCGTCCGGTAAGGTGAGCCTCACTGCCTTTGGCAGAATTGATCTGCTCCTTTAACACATTGATCTGGCCTTCCAACTTACCTTTCATCAGGCTATTCATGCTGGCATTGTTTCTGGCTTCCTCAATGGTCTTGTCCAGTTCCTCGATTTCTTTCTGAACCTGTTCGTACTCTGTTTTGATACCGTCATATTTGGCTGTTGTCTCTGCCAGTTCATGGCTTGTCAGTTCGTACTTTTCCTCAACACTGCGAAGCTGTTCTCTCAGGCGGTTATTTTCTAAAAGGAACACATTTACATCCAGATTTTTCAATGCTTCCTTTTTCTTCAAATAAATTTTGGCTGTCTCTGCCTGGCGCTCCAAAGGTGCAACCTGCTTCTCCAGCTCCGTCAAAATATCATTTACACGTACAAGATTCTGCTTTTCATTTTCCAACTTAGTCTGGGCAGCCGCTTTCCGGCGTTTAAATTTTACAATACCTGCCGCTTCATCGAAAAGTTCACGCCGCTCTTCCGGCTTACCGCTTAAGATCTTGTCGATCTGGCCCTGTCCGATAATAGAATAGCCTTCTTTACCGATACCGGTATCATAGAAAAGCTCATTTACATCCTTCAATCGGCAGGCACTCCCATTGATCAGATATTCACTTTCTCCGGAACGGTAAAGTCGCCTTGCCACGGTTACTTCATCAAAGTCAATGGCAAGCTGATGATCGCTGTTATCCAGCGTGATTGCCACATAAGCATAGCTTAAAGGCTTACGAGTCTCTGTTCCCGAGAAAATGACATCCTGCATGCTGGAGCCTCTCAGCTGCTTGATACGCTGCTCACCAAGCACCCAGCGGACTGCATCGGCAACATTACTCTTGCCACTTCCGTTGGGGCCTACGATGCCCGTGATGCCGTTATGAAACTGAAATACGATTTTATTGGCAAAGGATTTAAAGCCTTGTACTTCAATACTCTTAAGATACATATGTCCTCCTAACGCTTGCCGCGCTTTCTGAGCGTCAGCAGCGCCTCATATGCCGCCTTCTGTTCGGCAGCCTTCTTGGTCCGTCCTTCTCCGGTTCCTATCTTTTCCGCACCCACATAGACTTCTACCATGAAAGTCTTGTCATGCTCCGGTCCGAATTCTCCGGCCGGCTCATAACGGATTTCCTTCTTCAAGGTTCCCTGAACAAGCTCCTGCAGGGTGGTCTTACTGTCATAAAAAAGCTGTTTATCTTCCAAATCGGAAAGGATGAAGCGGTTGATAAATGCTTTGGCATATTCTATGCCTCCATCCAGGAAAATCGCACCTATGACTGCTTCCATCACATCTGACGTAATGGACTCTCTTTTGCGGCCTCCCGTACTTTCTTCTCCTTTTCCCAGCAAAATAAATTTCCCCAGTTCCAGGTCTCTGGCGCAAAACGCCAATGACGGCTCGCACACCATGGATGCTCTCAGCTTCGTCAGTTCTCCCTCCGGCATTTCCGGATGGGTCTTAAAAAGAAATTCACTGGATACCATTTCCAAGACAGCATCTCCCAGAAATTCCAGTCTTTCATAATGCTTCTGCTTATTGATTCTCTGTTCATTGGTAAAGGAGCTGTGGGTCAGTGCCTGCTTTAACAATGCAATATTCTGAAACCGGTATCCGATCCGCTCCTCTAATAATTGTAAGGTATATCCTTCTAACATCTCTCTACACTTTCTAAAAAAAGTATTCCAGAATCCACCGATTCCGGAATACTCTGATAATCAGGATTTAGTTGATAGCACTGTTGATCATTTCCACTGCTTCTTCTACAGTTGTAATATTCTCTGCTTCTTCAGCCGGAACCTCTATATCAAATTCTTCCTCGATTCCCATGATAATCTGGAATACATCCAGAGAGTCAGCACCAAGGTCGTCCATAAATGTGGAATCCATTGCGATCTCATCAGGATCTACATTAAGCACATCTGCAATAATCTGTTTTAATTTTTCAAATACCATACCTGTTCCTTCTTTCCTAGCTTTCTACGCAAATTTTTTCTTTGATTTTTTGATTTATCTTCTGTTCCTTAAATGCTATGCATTGCAGGATAGAATTCTTAATTTCCACAGCCTTGCTGCTTCCGTGGGTCTTAACCACCAGACCATTCAGTCCAAGCAAAGGAGCACCGCCGTATTCTTCCAGCGAAAATGTCTTCATAGTCTTCTTCAGAGCCGGTTTGATCAACAATGCGCCGATTTTACTGCGAAGGCTTGTCATCAGTCCTGCTTTCACCTGCTTTAACAAAGTAGCCGCTACACCTTCATACAGCTTCAGTACAATGTTGCCCGCAAAAGCTTCGCATACGATAACGTCAGCATAGCCGGTAGGGATATCTCTTGCTTCGATACTACCGATGAAATTGATATCCTTGCACTCTTTCAGAAGCGGGAATGTCTCTTTTACAAGTGCATTGCCTTTCTCTTCCTCCGCACCGACATTTACGATCGCAACTCTCGGATTCTTGACACCAACTACATTTTCCATGTAGATGCTTCCCATCTTGGCAAATTGTACCAGATGAGAGGGCCTTGCGTCAACATTTGCACCGCAATCAATTAAAATACTTGCACCTTTCTCTGTCGGAATCAGCGGAGCAAGAGGTGGTCTCTCCACACCTTTGATCCTGCCTACGATGACCTGACCGCCTACCAGTACCGCACCTGAGCTTCCTGCTGATACAAAGGCATCGCAGGTTCCTGCTTTTACAAGCTGCATTCCTTTTACAATAGAAGAATCCTTCTTCTTGCGGATGGCCATAACAGGAGGCTCTGCCGTCTCAATGATTTCCTGTGCATGTACGATTTCAAGCTGTGATGCATCATAAGTATATTTCTGCAGTTCCTGCTTAATAACAGCTTCCTGTCCCAACAGATACACTTTCACGCGCTTGTCCTGATTGATTGCTTCTACTGCTCCTTTGACAGTTTCTACCGGTGCATTATCTCCACCCATGGCGTCCACAGCCACATTTACCATCTCTGCCATTCTCTTCCTCCATAAGCTGCCCAATGTGGGCGCTTCCTTCTCTTGGTAAATAATCTTCCTTAACTATACTAGACACTGTAGTAAAAATCAAGGACTTTTTTATGATATAGGAAATTCCGTTGGACTTTCCTATATCATAAAAAGCCACTAGCAATTGTTTCTTCAACTTTAGTGTTATATTTTACATTTATTTCAACATATAAATGTTTGTAATTGTTTGCTATTTATGAAAACACATCATCTTTTATGGCAATCCACACGATGATCTTTCTCATCAAAAAAAAATCAAGGGTCCGGTATCCCGAAAACCCTTGATTTTCCTGCGTCTTTATTCATTAATCAACGCTTACAACTTGCTTCTTGTTGTAAGATCCACAAGCCTTACAAACTCTGTGAGGCATCATCAGTGCGCCACATTTGCTGCACTTTACCAATGTAGGAGCGCTCATCTTCCAGTTTGCTCTTCTCTTATCTCTTCTACCTTTGGAAGATTTATTCTTAGGACAAATAGACATCGTTACACCTCCTTATTCGCGTTGAAGATATCTTGTATTGCTGCCATACGAGGATCAGGTACAAATGTATCACATCCGCATTCTCCATCGTTGAGATTCTTCCCACACACCGGGCATACACCTTTACAATCGGGGCGGCACATAATCTTCATTGGCCAGTTAAGTAAAATTTCGTCGTACACAAAAGTCTCTACATTCAACTGATAACCTTCCATATAGTTAATGTCATCCTCTGAATCCTCGGATACTTCTACATCCGGAGAAGTCACTGTCCTGTCAAACTGTAACGTAAGAGACGTAGGTACTTCCGTGAGGCATCGGTCGCATTTCGTCCTGAATGTCAATTCCACTTTGCCTTCTATCTTCGCCTTATTAGTACCGGCGTTGGTAAAAGTAAACTCCACGGGGCTCTTCTCTGTAATCAGGAAACGTCCCAATCTGCTTGTGAAGCTTGTCATCTCCAAAGGAACACTTAAATGTGTCTTCTTGCCTTCAGATGTTAAAACATCAGATAAATTCACTAACATAGCATTCTCCTGTGTAAGTTCATTCACACACTGATTCATTATACATAGTCGTGATGGGTTTGTCAACAAAAATTTTTATATTTTCACCTATTTTTCTGCCAGGCGCACAATTCGCAAAAAAGAGGAACTGATTCCTCTCTTTTGGCATGGTTATTTATACATCTTCCCTAACTACAGAAACATCAATCTGTCAATTCTGATTGAATTGCTTCAAGGTATGATTTAACACTGGCATTCACAGATCTAGTACTTTGACTTGTTTCGTCCGCCGGAACGATTTTCCCCTGTGTTAAAACTGTACCATTACTAACTGGCAATAGGGTCATTGGCGAAAGAAATGCACCATATTTATTTAGGAAGAAAATATATTCGCCATTAACCTCTACCGGCTCCATGTCTTCAAAAATATATATTACCTCCTCGGTTTCTCCTCCCATTTCCAGATAAGTAATAGTGGTATCATCCCTATTGCCTTTTAATATATCAATCACTTCTACAGATACTTCTCTGTAATATTCATAATACGCCTGTCCATTCACATTGGCCACTTCATGAACCTTGGTATCAGACTTGTCTACAACTCTTCCATACACTATAGTAGATGCTTCATCAACAGCAGATTCAAAAGTGTGTGACGGCCACATTCCTTCTCCTCTCACAACTATTTTTTCGGTATTGTTGTTTTCATTCCTATAATTTCTATATAAACATGATACACCAAGCATGATTAACCCTACAAACAATATGCTAAATGTAACTTTGATTCTTTTACTCCATTTTCTCATATCCTACCTCCCAAATACACTATGTACTACTTTACCAATAAATTACATTATATGATGCTGTATCACATAATCGCACCTACTGCTTCCATCACATCTGGAAGAGTAAACGAAGCAGCGGAAAGCACCGAATGTGCGGCTTTGCGAATGGACGTGGGCTGAACGTCACTAGGACAACTGAATTGTAACCCGGGGCAGTTACGATTCCGTTTATGAAAGCGCCCGATACCAATAATATCCGACAACAGCCAATGCAGCTACTATTGTCAGCAGCACAATCGCCATAGACTCTCTTCGTCCGATTTTTAACTTAGTATTCCCTGTATATGTCAGTTCCATCCGATTGGTAACAGGCAGCAGCGCATTGAAGAAAATCACTAGGATCAGCGCCTGAATCGGGAACAGTGCCAGATTCTTTACTACTCTTGGCAATGTAAAAATAGCGTACGACTGCTCTGAATATATCTTATAGTAATAATACATGCAGATCGGATTCAAAATCAGGTTACAGATTGCAGTTACAAAGAAACGGGCCAGTACAACCCGCATCGTCGTTATCTTCGCCCGATAGAAAAACAACGCAAAAATCACACCACCTGCCATCTCTACAAGCGTAAACGGAAAAAAGTAGGTGCCTGACGGGAACAATATCGACCCCACCGTATCGCTGATAGCAGATGTAATTGCCGCCACTACCGGTCCGTAAATAGCGGATCCAAGGGCATTGATCACGAATCCAAAGGTAATGGTCAGGTTAGGTCCAATAGGGATTTTCAGGGATTTGATAGCGATGCGCAGCGCCGTCAAAAGGGCGGCCAGCACTAATACCCTGGTAGATTTCAGCTCATTGGCAGACAACCGCCAATATTCTGCTGAAAAAGGAGTTGCAAAAAGCTTACAGTTCTTCTCATTCATATTATGTACCTCCAGCGGGATGCGGGAAGATAACCGCGGTTATGAAGCCTTCGTCCGCCCATCAACTCCCCGTTTACGGCGGCACTTAACGCTATCTTCCCTACTCTGTTTGACTTACTTACTATAACTCAGGTACGGCAGAATGTCCAGCTTTTTTTCATTTACTTATTCAGATTATTTCTACTGTTCAGCCCGCGCCATTCGCCAAGCCGCGCCTGCAGCACTTTACAGAGCTGCCACTGCTTCTTTCATGCTCTTCACGTACTCCCGCAGCACAGGAGCAGCATTCTCCCCTTCTTTGGCAATCAGCTTTACAATGGCACTTCCCACGATAGCCCCGTCTGATACAGCCGCCATGGCAGCGGCCTGTTCAGGCGTACTGATACCAAATCCTACTGCACAGGGTACATCAGTCACTTTGCGGATGCTTTCTACCATGGAACCGATGTCTGTCTTAATCTCATTTCTGACTCCGGTAACACCCATGGAAGACACCACGTAAATAAATCCTTCTGCCTGGGAAGCTATCTTCTGAATCCTGCTTTCCGATGTAGGTGCAATCATGGAAATCAGGCTGACATTGTGAGCTGCAGCAGGCACTGCCACTTCGTCCTTTTCTTCAAACGGCAGATCCGGAATAATGATGCCGTCCACACCAAGTTCTTCACATCTGGCAAAAAATCTGTCATACCCGTAATGGAATACCGGATTTAAATAGGTCATGAACACCAGGGGAACCTGCGATTTTTCACGGACTCTTCTTGCAATGTCAAAGACACCGTCCGTCGTCATGCCGCCTCTTAACGCCCGGATATTAGCCTCCTGTATGACCACGCCCTCTGCGGTGGGGTCAGAAAAAGGAATGCCGATTTCAATTAAATCTGCTCCTGCCTCTGCCATTTCCAGAATATAGGAAACGGTACAGTCTGCGGAAGGATCCCCTGCTGTGATGAATGCGATAAATGCTTTATGGTTTGGATTGTCAAATACTTTGCTTAATTTATTATTCATGAATATCTACTCCTCTGTATCTTGCAATGGCTGCTACGTCTTTGTCTCCGCGTCCGGACAGGCATATGATGATGCTCTGTTCAGGACTGTAATTGGCTGCGATCTTGCGCACATGGGCTACAGCATGGGCACTTTCAATAGCACAGATGATTCCTTCCGTTCTAGCCAGATACTCGAATGCACTGACTGCCTCATCATCCGTTACCGGTACATACTGCGCTCTTCCGATATCATGAAGATGTGCATGCTCCGGTCCGATGCCCGGGTAATCAAGTCCTGCTGAAATGGAATAAACAGGAGCAATCTGTCCGTTTTCATCCTGGCAGAAATAGGACTTCATACCGTGGAATACACCAAGGGATCCCTTTGCTATGGTTGCTGCATGAAAAGCAGTATCCACGCCTTTTCCGGCTGCCTCACAACCGATCAGTTCCACATCTTTGTCTTCTATAAAATTGTAGAACATTCCCATAGCGTTACTGCCGCCGCCCACACAGGCGATGACTGCTGCCGGAAGCTTTCCTTCTGCCTCCAGAATCTGTTCCTTCGCTTCCTTACTTATGACGCTCTGGAAATCTCTGACGATCATCGGGAAAGGATGAGGCCCCATTACCGAACCCAGCACATAATGGGTATCTGACACACGATTGGTCCATTCTCGCATCGTCTCGTTTACCGCATCTTTTAATGTCATGGTACCTGTTGTTACAGGATGCACTTTCGCCCCCAGAAGTTCCATACGATATACGTTTAAAGCCTGACGGTCTGTATCTTCCTTCCCCATGAAAATTTCGCATTCCAGCCCCAGCAAAGCAGCTGCCGTAGCTGTCGCTACACCGTGCTGGCCTGCGCCTGTCTCAGCGATAACTCTGGTCTTGCCCATCTTCTTCGCCATCAGCACCTGTCCCAGTACATTATTGATTTTATGGGAACCGGTATGGTTCAGATCTTCTCTCTTAATATAAATCTTGGCACCGCCAAGGTCTTTCGTCATTTTCTCTGCATAATACAACAGGGACGGTCTGCCTGCATACTCGTTAAGCAACTTCTGGAGTTCTCTGTTAAATTCCGGATCCTTCTTATAAAATTCGTAGCACTCCTCCAGTTTGATCAGTTCATTCATCAATGTTTCGGAGATATATTGACCTCCGTGTATTCCGTATCTGCCTTTGCTCATACTTCTTTCCTTCCTATTTTTATACTTCACACGCTGACATCCTAATTTGATATTTCAGCATACCTTGTGTTTTTCTCTTACACGCCTACATTCCTTACCGCTTCCACCAGTGCTTTCATTTTCACAGGATCTTTTGCCCCATCTGTTTCCGCCCCGGAACTTACATCGATGCAATATGGATGTACATTCCGGATGGCCTCGTGAATATTTCCCGGATGTATTCCGCCTGCCAGAAATATTTTCTTATCAAAAAATATTTCTGACTGTCCGGCTGCTTCTTCCATCAGGCTCCACCGAAAAGTTTCCCCACTTCCTTTTCCACTGTCAAGCAGCAGATAATCTGCCTCCGTATCTTTCCATTTCAGGATATCTTCTGTTTGCCTGACTACAACTGCCTTAATAACAGGATTTCCCGATGTCCTGCGTAGGAATCGTATAGTTTCCTCAGATTCCTTTCCATGAAGCTGTGCCGCATCAATGATACCTCTGCTTAAATATTCCAGAATTTGCTTCGGCTTCTCATCTACGAAGACCCCCACAGCAGTGATATCCGGGTCTAAAAGCTTCTTTAATCTTACCGCCTGCTCCATTGTGACCTGACGCCTGCTTTTTGCAAACACCAGGCCTATATAGTCCGGCTTCAGCTGATTGGCGCACAGAATGTCTTCTTCTCTTGTAAGACCGCAGATTTTGATTTTCGTCCTCTGCTTCTCTGCATTCTCCCTTTTCATAGCGCATCTCCCCGAAGCGACTGTAACACTGCCTTTTTATCAGCACTCCTCATAAAAGTTTCACCGACCAGCACAGCGTCGGTACCGTTTTCTCTTAACCTCTGAATATCCTGCGGGGTCTTCATGCCGCTCTCTGATACAAAAAGGATATTGTCGGGCACCAGCTGCCTTAATCGTAAAGAATTATTGATATCTACTGTAAAGTCTTTCAAGTTCCTGTTATTGACGCCTATAATCTCGGCTCCTGCCTTAAGTGCCATTTCCACTTCTCTCTCATCATGGGCTTCTACCAGGGCTGCAAGACCCAGTTCCTTTGCCAAAAGTCTGTATTCATTCAACTGCTCCTGTGACAAAATAGAACAAATCAACAGCACTGCATCTGCGCCAATGGACTTTGCTTCATAAATCATATACTCATCTACCGTAAAGTCCTTTCGAAGAATCGGCAGTAATACATTGGCACGGATTTCTTTCAGATACTCATTGCTCCCTTGGAAGAAATAGGGTTCCGTCAGTACGGAAATGGCCTCCGCACCTGCCGCCTCGTATTCCCTTGCTATCTCTACATAAGGAAAATGTTCTGCTATCACACCTTTGGATGGAGAGGCTTTTTTCACTTCACAGATAAAGCTGATGCCCGGCTTTGCAAGTGCACTGTAAAATGGATTGCCGGCATCCTCAGGAATCTTCTCTGCCCGGACTGCCTCCGCCCGGGCTCTGCATTCTGCCAGTGAAATGATTTTTTTCTGCTGTGCCACCCTCTTTTTTGTCTTCTCTGCAATCTGCTCTAAAATCATCGTTTCACCTATTCATTGGACAGCCGTACAAAACTTTCCAGCTGTTTTAATGCCTTTCCGCTGTCTATCATTTCCTGCGCAAGACGGACACCTTCTGTCATGGTATCCGCTTTTCCTGCTACATAAAGCCCTGCGGCTGCATTTAAGACTGCCGCATCTCTTCTGGGACCTTTCGTTCCCTTTAGGATTTCCAATGTAATCTCTGCATTTTCCTGAGGGGTACCGCCCACCAGTTCTTCTTTTGCACATCTTGTAAATCCGAACTGCTCCGGTGTAATGGTATAAGTCCGAAAGCTTCCTTCATCTATTTCACAGACACTGGTAGGTGCACTTAAAGAAATCTCATCCAGCTTATCCTGTCCATACACTACCATGCCTTTCTTTACGCCGAGATTGGAAAGCACCTTAGCCATAGGTTCCAGCAGGTTTTCATCATACACGCCCATTATCTGCAGACTTGCACACGCCGGATTGGAGAGAGGTCCCAGGATATTGAATATGGTCCTAACTCCCAGCTCCTTACGGACAGGAGCCACATATTTCATAGCTGTGTGATATTTCTGAGCAAACAGGAAGCAGATGCCGATTTCTTTTAAAATAAGGGCGCTTCTCTCCGGTTCTATAGTGATATTCACACCTAGCGCTTCTAAGCAGTCAGCTGCGCCGCATTTAGAACTGGCTGCCCTATTACCGTGCTTGGCTACGGGAACACCTGCTGCCGAAATGATCAATGCAGCCGTGGTGGAAATATTAAAGGAATTAGACTTATCACCGCCCGTTCCCACAATTTCCAGCACATCTCCCTCATGAACCAGAGAGATTGCATGGCTTCTCATCTCTTCAGCAGAAGCAGTAATCTCCTCGATGCTCTCGCCTTTCATGCCAAGGGTCGTAAGATAGGCACTCTTCTGAATGTCGCTGGCTGTTCCGCTCATGATCTCATTCATCACTTCTTTTGCCATGGTGTAACCGATATCTTCTTTATTCATTAATTTTGCAATTGCCTCGTTAATCATAATTCTGCCCCTTTCTACTTAGCCAAAAAGTTTCTGATAATCCCGATTCCATCCGGTGTCAGTACCGATTCCGGATGGAACTGCACACCATATACCGGGTATTCTTTATGCTCTACTGCCATGATTTCTCCGTCCGGGGTAACCGCCGTCACTTTTAAACATTCCGGCAAAGTATCGGGATTGGCAGCCAAAGAATGATATCTGGCTACCGTCATCTGCTTCGTCATTCCCCGAAACAACCGACTGTCCGTATCTAGTGTTGCCACCGACTGCTTGCCGTGCATCAGTTCTTTGGCGTAAGTGATCTCTGCGCCGAATACTTCACAGATTGCCTGATGCCCCAGGCAGATGCCCAGGATAGGAACTTTTCCTGCAAACGCCCTGATAACATCTTCACAGATACCTGCATCCGCCGGTCTTCCCGGCCCCGGGGATAAAATAATGTGTGTAGGCTTCAGTACCTCAATTTCTTCCTCCGTCATTTCATCATTCCGGATGACCTTCAAATCGGGATTTACCGTACCCACCAGTTGATATACGTTATATGAAAAGCTGTCATAATTATCAATCAATAATATCATCTGTCCCCACCTCCTCAGCTGCATATACGGCATTCTTCACTGCTGCCGCTTTCTGGATACATTCTCTGTATTCAGACTGTGGTACACTGTCTGCTACGATACCGGCACCTGACCTGATAAATACTTTGCCGTTCTTGGAAAACGCCAGCCTGATGGCGATGCAGGTATCAAGATCTCCTGTAAAGGACAGATACCCTATGGCCCCGCCATAGATGCCCCGCTTATTATTTTCCAGCTCGTTGATGATTTCACATGCCCTGAGCTTGGGTGCACCCGACAGCGTACCTGCCGGTAAAATGGCATCTACCGCATCCAGCGCATCCTTGTCTTCCCGAATCTGTCCGCTTACTGTGGAGCCGATATGCATTACATGAGAATATCTTTCGATGCTCATGTACTTTTCCACCTGAACGCTGCCGATGGTACTGATCTTGCCGATATCATTTCTCCCCAAATCAACCAGCATATTGTGCTCTGCCAGCTCCTTGGCGTCGTGCAGCAGCTCTTCCTCCAGTACTTTGTCCTCTTCCTCTGTTGCACCTCTTCGTCTGGTACCTGCCAGCGGGAAAGTAAAAAGCTTGCCATCTTCCAGCTTCACCAGCGTCTCCGGGCTGGCACCGGCTACTTCTCCGTCTTTTCCGGAAAAGTAGAACATATATGGGGAAGGATTGGTGGTTCGCAGCACTCTGTACGTATCTAAAAGACTGCCTTCCATTTCGGCTTCCAAACGGTTTGATAATACTACCTGGAAAATATCTCCCTCTCTGATATATTCCTTTGCTCTTTCTACCATGCTGCAATATTCTTTTTCCTGAAACAAAGGACTGAAATCGGATTTCAGTTTCAGTGGAACTGGCGCTTCTTTCTCTCCATTCTTGATCAGATTCTGCATTTGCTTCAGTTCCATGACAGCTTTATTGTAATTGGTATCGATATCCTCTGTCTTCACATTGATGATCAGGATGATCTTCTGTTTATAGTTATCAAAGGCAATCACTTTATCAAACAGCATCAGGTCCACATCCTTGAATCCATCTGCATCTTCCGCATCCAGCTTTAATGTCGGCTCACTATACTTGATATAGTCGTAGGAAAAATATCCTACCAGTCCGCCGGTGAAAGGTGGCATACCCTCCAGTCTTGGACTTTGATTCTCTTTCAGTACCTGCCTGATATATTCTCTGGTATTGCCTGTAAGCTTCTGCTTCATCAGGGCAGTGGTCAACGTCACTTCTCCA
>JAFTVH010000089.1 GCA_017465845.1 Lachnospiraceae bacterium
AAAGGAGGATGCGGATGGCGTTTATTGCTAGTGCAGTAGGTGTAGTACAGACCTTAGTAATCGCTCTTGGAGCAGGTCTTGGCATCTGGGGCGTTATCAACCTGATGGAAGGTTACGGTAACGATAATCCGGGTGCAAAATCACAGGGTATGAAACAGCTTATGGCAGGTGGTGGTGTTGCTCTTATCGGAACAACTCTTGTACCACTTCTTTCAGGCTTGTTTTAACCTTTGCTGCATGGTCTGTAAAGGCCATGCAGTATTTCAGAAAGTAAGGAGGAAGTAGCGGTTGTTTGATTTATTTGAAAAGATTGAGGAGGCCATCAGGGAACTTCTCACCAATTTTGTATCGAGCAATCTGACTACCATGTTCACCGATGTAAATGATAAGACCGGTACCATTGCTGCGGAGGTAGGACAGACTCCGCAAGCGTGGAACAGCGGTATCTTTAACATGATAGAGAGTTTATCAAACTCCGTGATCATTCCAATTGCCGGGATGATCATCACGTTTGTGTTGTGTTATGAATTGATCAGTATGGTAACAGAAAGGAATAACATGCACGAAATTGATACATGGATGTTCTTTAAGTGGGTGTTCAAATCTTTTATCGCTGTGTATCTGGTAACAAATACCTTTAATATCACCATGGCGATATTTGATGTGGGGCAACATCTGGTCAACTCAGCGGCAGGCGTGATAGGAGGAAGTACGACCATTGATATAGCAAGTACCATAACTGAAATGGAAACTGCTATGGAGTCGATGGAGCTTGGTGAACTGTTGCAGCTTTCGTTGGAAACAATGTTAGTTTCGATGTGTATGAAGATCATTTCCATCCTGATCACCGTAGTCCTTTATGGACGTATGATTGAGATTTATTTATACACGTCAGTAGCACCGATTCCGTTTGCAACAATGACAAACAGGGAATGGGGTCAGATTGGAAATAACTATGCAAGAGGACTTTTGGCATTGGGATTCCAGGGATTTTTCATCATTGTGATCGTAGGCATTTATTGTGTACTGGTCAATTCAATGACAGTCGCTGCGGATATTCATTCTGCATTGTTCTCAATAGCAGCTTACACCGTAATTCTTTGTTTCGCATTGTTTAAGACTGGAGGTATCTCTAAGTCGATCTTCAATGCACATTAGAAATGAGGTGTGGATGGCAGAAAAGAAATATAAAGTAATTTACGCGGATCCACCCTGGCAGTACAGGGCATACACGAAAAAAGAAGGCGGGCGCAGTGCAGAGAGCCATTATCCGACCATGAATCTGGAAGATATCAAGAAACTTCCGATTATGGAATTGGCTGATAAAGACTGTGCTCTTTTTATGTGGGTCACACGTCCGTGTTTAAGAGAAGGGTTATACGTTCTGGATGCTTGGGGATTTAAGTATAAGACTATTGCATTTGTGTGGGTAAAGATGAATAAAAAGGCAGCCAGCCTGTTCTGGGGAATGGGTTATTGGACCAGAAGCAACGTGGAGTTCTGTATTCTGGCAACGAAAGGAAAGCCGAAAAGAGTTTCTGCCGGAGTGCATCAGGTGATCATGACGCATATTGAGGAACACAGTAAAAAACCACAGGAAGCAAGGATCATGATTGAAAAACTGATGGGAGATGGTCCGCGTATTGAATTGTTGGCCAGACAGAAAAGTGAAGGCTGGGATGTCTGGGGAAATGAAGTAGAAAGTGATATCACGATGAAAGGAAGTGAAGAGAATGGCATATGTACAGGTACCAAAGGACTTGACGAAAGTAAAGACCAAAGTGATGTTCAACCTCACTAAGAGACAGATCATCTGTTTCGGACTTGGAGGAGTTACAGCAGTTCCGGTCTATTTTTTATCCAGAAGTCTTTTGGGAAACACGATGGCAGCAATGGCTATGATCTTAATAGCAATGCCATTTTTTATGTTTGCCATATACGAAAAAGATGGCAGACCATTAGAAAAGATTCTGATGAATATGATCCAGGTGAAATTCAAGAGACCTGGTATCCGACCATATCAGACAGAGAATTTTTATGCTGCCATTCAAAAAGAAATTAATGAGAAGGAGGTATCTGGTATTGGAAAAGAAAACAAAGGAGCCAGTCAGAGACACAAAAAAAGTGCCGGTAAGAACAAAGGTTAAGGGTGGTCAGGAACAGGGTTCTATTCTATCGGGAGAACAGAAGAAAAAACTGGTAAAGAAAAAGCTCCGTGAAAAGAAGAACAGCAACGTTCCGAGAACGGCTCAGCAGAGCATCCCATATCAGGAAATGTTTCGAGACGGTATCTGTCGTGTAGATGATACCCATTATACGAAATGTATCATGTTCGGAGATATCAATTATCAGCTGGCCCAGAATGAAGATAAAACAGCGGCATTTGAATACTGGTGTGATTTTTACAATTATTTTGATCCGAGCATTTCCGTTCAGATCAGTTGTATGAACCAGTATGTGAATGTGAGCGAGATGGAAGGAAGTATTGAACTTCCGATGAAACAT
>JAFTVH010000005.1 GCA_017465845.1 Lachnospiraceae bacterium
CGTCTCATTATCTGTTCTCCCATAAACACAGGCACCTATGCGGCCATTTCCCAACGGTAAAGCTTCATTGAAATTATCGGCAGGCTTCTGATACCATAATGTATGTTCACTCATTTTGGAATTCATATTACTTACCGCCCTTATATAAATTTTTATGTATCTTAAATGCCTTGATACTGAAATACCCCGACGATAGCTTCCATTTCGCCGGGGTAAATATTTAAACCATTCGCTTATCAAAAGCCTGTTTTCATTTGATTACTTAGATGCGATAAAAGCATCTACCTGAGACTGTAATTCATCAAGAACAGTCTGCATGCCGGCAGCTTCCAGCTTGTCCATGAATTCATTGTAGTATGCTTCCCAATCAGCTCCCATAGAACCATATTGTAAAGCGGTTCGATATTCAGTAATCACTGCCTGACACTGTGAGATTTCCAGTTCAACAGGAGTAAGGTCAATCCAGAAGCCCATTAATTCAGATACCTGATTATCAGGATCTTCATTTAAAGTAATCTGCCTTTTTATCTGTTCATCCGTAACTGCCTGATTCAGGTATGCATTAAAGGTATTACCAATCTTCCATTTAGGGGTATGGTAACTGGTATCCGAGCCACCCTGAGAACTGTCAAACTCTAATGTTTTAATGTGATTGTCGTCCAGCTTTTCATAATGTACATCTTCCAGTCCATATACTAACGCATTATATATTTCTTTTCCCTTTTCTGTATGAAGTACTTCAATAAATTTCAAGGCTTCTTCCGGATTTTCGGAAGTAGATGTCACGCCGCTACCACCTGCAGACCATCCAAAGGGAACGTAGAAATTATCATTCAACTGGATTGCTACGCATTCATACCCGGCTGTATCCGTATATTTTTTTGCCACATCTTCCTCTTCAAGGTAATCCTGCGCAATGGTAAATGCAACATAACCATCTTCATTCATCTGCTTAACTTCCGGATTACCATATGCAAATACCTGATCCACAGCATCGTCCTCCGGATAAAGGCCATTTGCTACATATTCTCCAATCTTCCGGCAAAGATATTTAAATTCCTCTGTTGCATAAATATTACATACTTCTGTGCTTCCTACATTCACTACAAATCCGGAAGCCTTCTGCAGAACATCTCTTTGAATAAGCTCACGGGCATCCAAATAAGTTGGTACAAGGTTAAAAACAGGCTTTGACATTCCTTTATTTTCATTAATGGCAAGAGTAATTCTTTCCAACTCCTCCTGGAGTGCCACCAGCTCATCATACCCTTCTGCAAGATTGATACTATTTAATAAATCCACATCTGCATATTCCACGTACTCTTTCGGCATTACAAGGAATCTGTTATTACAAGCCTGTTGTTGATTGGGGATGACATAGGTAACACCATCCACTTTCAGCGTTTCCAATAACCATTCAGGAAGCTCTTCGCGAATATCGGAAAACTCCTCCGATGCAAGATAATCATCTAAAGGAAGGAAAGTACCATTATTCACTTCTGTTGTGTAATCCAGTCCATAAGTTGAAATAATATCAATCTGCTTTCCCGATGTCTGTGCAAGCAATAACTGCTGTGCATAGTCAGAGCCGGAAAAAGAATTCATATGAAGCGTCACATGCTCTAAACCTTCGTAATCCTTTAGCAGCTCATTCACATAATCTTCTACCTTCTGAGTATCCTGCTGAGGACCATTGCCGTTAAAGTACCACTCCAGCGTAACAGGCTCCTTCTCCTTTTCTGCCTCAGTTTCACCAGGAGAGCTTACCGAAGCCTGTTCGGATACGGACGTATTGCTCTCACTCTTGTTGTCTGCATTCTCGTCCGAACTGCCGCAGCCGGTCAGTACACCCACGGTCATTACTGCACCCAGTAATAATGCCAAAATTCTTTTTTTCATTCCAATTCCTCCTAAATTATTAATTTATTACAAGCCGTTTTTCACAGCTGATAATCTACCCTTTTACTGCTCCGACAACCATACCTTTTACGAAATATTTCTGAAAAAAAGGAAATACGATCAGCATAGGACCAGCCATTACCATAGCTAAG
Source organism: Lachnospiraceae bacterium (assembly GCA_017465845.1). GTDB lineage: Bacteria > Bacillota > Clostridia > Lachnospirales > Lachnospiraceae > Acetatifactor. The sequence continues at coordinate 2,052 of JAFTVH010000005.1, forward strand.
GCATATCGCAGTGATTCTACCGGCATGATTGCATCCAGATCCGTACTGGTAATAACACCCTCATTTACGAGACTCTGCATATATTTCGCCTCTTTCAATATCTTTTGTAATATATATTGTAAAGAGAAAAGGTCTGCTTTGTTGATGTAAATACTGGAAGTCATCCAATCATTCCATAAACTCACAAGTCTAAGAAATCCAACCGTTGCCAGCGTTGCCTTGGAAAGAGGAACCACAATTTTAAAGAATATAAAATATTCACTTGCGCCGTCCACCTTGGCTGCTTCATACAATTCATCAGGTATCCCTATAAACCCTGCTTTTATTACAAACACATTATAAGCAGTCACTAAAGTTGGCAAAATATATATCCAGACAGTATTATCCAGATGCAGATATCTTGTATTCACTAAATAAGAAGGCACCAATCCACCATGAAAAAGCATGGTGAATAATACAAGGAAGTTAATGATACCCTTTGGTCTGAAATTCTTTCTGGCCAAAGGATATGCCAAAAGTCCCATGACCGTTATTGAAAGGACTGTTCCGATTACAGAATATGTAATGGTTGTTTTGTAACTATCAATAATTTGTTGTGGTTTCGCAAAAATCATCCGATAAGCATCTGTAGTAAATTCCTTCGGAAAGAGTCCGAAACCGCCGACATTCAACACACTTTCACTGGTAAAGGATGCCGAAATTACAATCATCAACGGTGCAATATAAATGATAGCAATCAATGTAAATGCAATATGTAATGCGATCTGTCCTCCGTTATTTTTCCATTTATTTTTTCTCACAGTTTTCATAACTGGTCTCCTTTAAAAAAAGCTATTCTCCGGACTGATTTTTTTAACAATACTGTTAGAAACAATTACCAGGACCATTCCTATGAGAGACTGAAACAAATTAACTGCAGCAGACTTCTCCAGGCTATTTCCTACCAGCGCCCTGTATACGTAAGTATTGATAATATCTGTAGTAGGATACAGTACTCCCTGATCCCTTGGAACCTGATAAAACAGATCCAGACTTCCACTGAAAAGTCCGCCGATTGCCAGTATCGTTGTAATGGTAATAATCGGGATCAAATGCGGGATAATTACATGCCAAATCTGTTGCCGTAAATTAGCACCATCAATCTTTGCTGCCTCTATCATGGATTCATCCATGGACATAAGAGAGGAATAGTATAATACCGATCCCATACCTACCCCTTGCCATACATAAACGAAAGTAAGAATAAACGGCCAATAACGCGGTTCTGAATACCACTTAATACCTTCTCCTCCCCAAAAACGAATTATCTGATTTAACACACCATTACTGGGTGACAGCAGGGCATACACAATATATGAAACAATAACCATAGACATAAATTTCGGTATGATTACAATTGTGTTATAGATCTTGGTTGCCCGTCTGTTTTTCAAATAATAAAGCATCAGTGCAAGTCCCACATTTGTAAGTAACGCAATGACCAGAAATACAACACTATAAACAACCGTATTTCTTATCGTTCTCACAGCATCCTGCGACTTAAAAAAGAACTCAAAATTCTTCATTCCTACCCACGGGCTTTCCCACATTCCCTTCATTGGATTCAATTTCTTAAATGCTATTACAATTCCCGGCATGGGCAGATAGTTGAACAGAATTAAGCAAATCAAGCCCGGTATTGTCATTACCATCAACTGCAGATTTTCTTTCAAGGTAACCTTATTAAGTTTTTTAGGCTTTGCCTTTGCTATAGACATATAACCATCTCCTTTTCTCTTTCTCGCATTTTTATTATATCTTTTGCTAATGCCGCAAATCAATTAACGTTTTGTACGATAGATTCTGTTTTGTATGTTTCGGAAACATGTTCATTGAGAAAAGGCCCTTTTTATGATACTATTTTGGTAAACATATTTGAAAAGAGGAGCCCGATTATGATGAGATTGATTCTTGTAGATGATGAGATGATGTTTCTGGATTCCTTATCCAGATATATCCGACAAAATCTCACGGATGTGGAAATTTGCGGCTGTTTTCATAATGGAAAAGCAGCCCTGGAATATATGATGGTACATTCAGCAGATGTAGATGTTGTGCTGACAGATATTTGTATGCCGCAAATGGACGGCCTGGCGCTTTCAAGAGAAATCTGCACGCGTTTCCCTCATTGTGTAATTATAATCATCAGCGGCTATGCTGATTTTGAATATGCTCGAACAGCTATCAAATACAATGTATTAAACTATATTTTGAAGCCTTTTGAATATCAAAATCTCAAACAATATCTTCAGGAAGCAAGTGAACTCTCTGCCGCACGCCGCAGACTGCACTACACAATTGATTTAGCCGAAGAAGCAACTGAACTGTTTTTTGCAGATGTCTTTCTTGATACCTTTCACTCCGACCAGCAGCTGGAAGAAGCTTTTGAAAAATTTAACTTTCCATTTACTCTCGACAACAGCAGCGGGTATCTGATTAAATTTACCATTGATCAGACATCTGCTTTATCATTACACTATCCGGATTTAGAACAGTTCAGTCATTCTCTGAAGAATATCCTTCAATTTTCTCAGGAGAATACCTTTTTTTATTTTTTTCGCAAATCTACAGCTTCCTTTTATTTCGTTGCAATAGGTGTATTCCCGGATGCAACCGCTTTTACTGAGCAGATTGCAAAAAATGTGAAGGATGTATTAAAGTTATCATGTCAGGTTGATTTGTATCATTCCTTTCAATCGCTGAAAGATTTTGTCTCTCCGAACCATAAGGATAAAGTACCTGAAATATCTTCCAGGCTGTCTGACAATACACAGATTCAGCAGGCAGCAAACTATATTCAGGCTAACTATAATCATGACATTACTCGCGAACAGGTTGCAAAAATAGTTTATATGTCTCCATCCTATTTCAGCTATCAGTTTAAAAAGGAAATGGGAATCAGTTTTGTAGATTATCTTACAACCGTGCGCATGCAAAATGCTGTTGAACTTTTAAAAACAGCTATGCCTATCAAAGATATTTCAACTGCAGTAGGCTACCAGAATATTTCCCGCTTTTATACCAATTTTCGACACTATACATCCTATGCCCCCAGTGACTACCGCAAAAAGATACTTTCCATGGAGATTTTTAATGAAGACGAAACATAATATTGCCAAGATAAAGTTTAAAGACAAATTAATGGAAAACGGCCTGTTCATACGCAATTTTTTCATTATCTTTCTTACACTGACACTTGTATTGACCTCGTTTACAATTTATTGCTACAGCTATACCAGTGATACTATTGAAAGCGAAATTACTGACAAAAGTGTAATAGAGCTTCAGAATGTGGCAACCTATCTGGATAACTATATGATGGATATTCGCTATATGATATCTTCTCTCATAATTAACGATTCCCTGCAGTTTTTTTATTCTTCCAAATCTCCTGAAAAGATCTGGGAAAATTATTACAGTAGTGTTCATGAACAGCTGCGTACTTTAGAATTCAGTCTGGACCCCATACAGGAAATTTATCTATATTCTGAAATATCCGGAATGATTTATTCCGGTAATGTATACGGAAATATTGACCAGTTTTCCGATACAGACTGGCTGATGCATTTATCTGCCGATCAAAACGGTTTTAGCTATTTTCCTTATGCAATTAACGGCAAGTATCCCTTTTGCATTTGTATTGCAAAAGAATTCACGACAAATAACTCCAGATCCGTCGTTGCAATCATGGTAGATTTATCCCGTCTCACCCTTTTGAAAACCATCAATCAGAATAAACGCCAGAGCTTCTTATTAATCTCTGATGATAATAACATTATTTATCGCTATAACCAGAGTGCTCTATTGGAACCATTGGAAACCGTAGCTCTTCTTACTCTATATGAACCGGATGAAAAAGAAAGCACTCTCATAAAACACACACGTGATACGACATACTCCTTTGCTCAATTACATTCTTCGGAATATCCCTGGACGTATGTTATGACTACACAACTGCAGGATTATGAATCTAAACTTTCCTCTGTCCATGCAACGTTTCTCTCCATTGCTTTTACTTTAATCGTATTTACAATACTTTTTGCTCTATTCTATACATTCCGGTCTTCTAAGCCAATACAGGAAATTCGAAGTTTCCTGGAGCATCCTGAATTTTTATCTTCAGGTAAAGTTCACGAAAGCAAGGATATCAATTATATTGTAGGGCGTATTATAGAGTTGATTCAGACCAATAATGAAATTAATGAAGAATTGCAGAATCGCCTTCAATTATTAAATGATACACAAATACGGGCACTGCAGTCTCAGATTAATCCACATTTTTTGTTTAATACCTTAAACCTTATGTATATTCAGGCAACAGATGCTCTGGGCTATGACCATAAGCTGCCGCAGACAATTGTAAGTACCGGTTCCTTAATCCGATATGCATTAAATTCCGATAAAATGGTCGATTTGAAAACCGAGTTAACTCATAATAATCAGTATCTGACCATTTTGGACCAACGCTACTACCAGAATTTAAAAGTAATACAAAATATAGACCCTGATACTTTAAAAGCAAAGGTTCCCAGACTTTTTATTCAACCTTTCATTGAAAATGCCATATTTCATGGATTTTCACAAGAAATTGATTCCAATTGTATTCTGACCATTAATATTACAAGAAAATGGCTTCCTGAACATGATGGCACCAATTTCGTTGTCGTACAGATCAGTGATAATGGGAATGGCATGAGCGCTGAAAAGCTCAGCGAGCTGCAGCAGTTACTAAATCAGGATGCACTAATGTCTAACAAAAGTATCGGCTTGCGCAATGTAATACAACGAATGAATTTGATTTATTCAGACAATTTCTTTCTTGATATAGAAAGTTCACCGGGGAAAGGGTCCTGCTTTACACTGCAATTTCCTTATATTGAATAATACTCGGTAAATCTTCAGGGGAGGTTGTGAGTGATACGAATCACCACCTCCCCTGTCTTAGGCTATCTATTTCCCCCTGCATAATCTTCTGCTTCTAAAGTACTTAATAAATCATTAACCATTGTTGTTATTTTCCACCAAGAACTTCATTATAATTTCCCGCACTTCCCCCGTCCAGAAATTCCCTTCATGATTCGCTCCATCAATCAAATACGCCTGCACATCCACATCACACTCCAACAGCTTTTCATACATCATCTCCATCTGGCTGCATGGTACCACCTGATCCGCAGTACCGTGAAGCAGCAGAAAAGGAGGATATTCCTTCCCCTTTTCCACATGATTCACCGGACTCATTTCATAAGCCACCCTTTTCCATACCTCCGCATCATCGCAGCCACACAGCGCCATGCCCAGTTCCATGGCTGCCTGAGCGCCGCCGGGCAATACCATGGAATTCAAATCTGTGGGGCCGAAACAGCTGGCAACCGCGTTGACCTTATCGGAATATCCTGCATGCTCTGTGGTTACATAACGCTCCTCATCACCGGTAAGACCTACCAGCAGAGCGGTATTGCCGCCGGAGGAGGTTCCCCAGATGACCACCTGCTCTGGATCGATACTGTATTCTTCTGCATGCTTTCGCAGATAACGGATGGCACATTTCACATCCTTCAGATAGGCAGGAAATGGATGTCCCTGCGTACAGTTTCTATGTCCCACCGTGGCAACCACAAATCCGGCATGGGCAAACAATGCCAGTTGTGGGATTTCATAATCAAAATCCGGTGTGCACCAGGCACTGCCCTGCACATATACCAGCAGCGGCATGGGTTTATTTGCAATATTTTCTTCTTTCTGATGCCACGGAAGAATCATGGTCAGCTTTAAGTCTTCTCCGGTCTGCTTGGAATAAACAATATTCTGCTTCAAATAATACTGATCTTCCAGCGCAGGATTATTCTTTAAATGAGGAATAGGCGGATAGTTCATGCACCTCATCCTTTCACCGCCCCGATCATAACACCCGACTCAAAATATTTCTGAATAAACGGATACAATATGAAAATCGGCAAGGTAGAGACCACGATGGTACAGTACTTGATCAGCTGCTTATACATCGTCATATCCCCCGTATTATCCATAGTACTCATGGCATTTGCCATGGAGGAAGTATCACCGGTCACCAGGATTTCCTTTATAATGATCTGCAATGGCAGCTTCGTTCTGGTACGCAGATAAATTGTCGCCGAGAACCAGGAATTCCATTGGGCAACAATATAATAAAGAATCACCGTAGCTATGGTCGCCTTGATCAGAGGAAGCACGATCCGAAAAAGAATTGTCATATCCCCTGCCCCGTCCAGCTTAGCGGATTCCACCAGGCTGTCCGGCACCGTCCTTATGGCAGTCCTTACTAAAATAAGGTAGAACACATTAAAACACGATGGCAGGATAATTGCCCACCTGCTGTTATACATATTTAACAGCTGGGTATTTACCAGGTAAGAAGAGATAATACCGCCGTTAAACAACATAGTAAATGAGGCAAACAGCATAATTGCATTGGACCACAGCAGATTGCGCTGAGCCGTCACATAAGCTACCAACACAACCACCAGTAGGCCTATTACCGTCACGAAAAAGCAATAAAGAATCGTATTCAGATACCCGGACCAGATCTCACGATTCTCAAATACCAGCTTATACCCGTTAAGATTGAAATTTTGAATCCGGTAAATAATTCCTGTCTGCTTCATGACCCAGGTGGCTTCCGAAAAAGAAGCACAGACCACATGCCAGATGGGAAGAATACATACGATCATGATAAAAATAAAAAACAGTGTATTCAACGTATCAAAGATTCTGCTTCCTATAGATTTTCTGCGTTTCATACTGACCTCCCTAGAATAAGCTGGTTTCGCTGAATTTGCGGCTGCAGGTATTGGCAATTACCAGCAATGCAAAATTAATGACCGAATTAAATAAACTGACTGCTATGGAATAGCTGTAATTGAATTCCGCCAAACCTTTACGATACACATAGCTGGAAATGATATCTGCAGTTTCATAAATCTGCGGGTTGTAAAGCAATATGGTCTTTTCATATCCTACGCTCATAATGGATCCAATCTTCAGAATCAGCATAATGATGATCGTGGAAGAAATGCCGGGCAGGGTGATATGAATCGTCTGCTTCCAACGATTGGCTCCGTCAATCGAAGCCGCCTCATACAATTCTTTATCCACACCGGCAAGTGCTGCAATATAGATAATGCTTCCGTAGCCAAGCCCCTGCCATAAATCGGAGATAATATAAATCGCTCTCCAATACCCCGGAACACTCAGCAAATTTTTATTACTTCCGGTAAAAATCTGTACAATAGACGTCACAGCTCCTCTGGAGGAACAAAAGTCAATGATAATACCAGCCATGACTACCATGGATACAAAGTAGGGCATGTAACTGATGGTTTGAATGGTTCTTTTAAACCGTTTGTTGGCAACCTCATTCAACAGCAGCGCAAATATAATGGTGACCGGGAACTCGATCAACAGTTGCAGCGCACTGATCCATAGGGTATTTTTCATTGTCCTCCCAAAATAATAGGAAGAAAAAAAGTCCCTGAAATTTTTTAATCCTACCCATTGGCTTCCGAAGATTCCGTCCTTGGGTTTATAATTTTCAAATGCCATCAAAAGGCCGCCCATCGGCAGATAAGCAAATAAGATCAGCATCACCAGCCCCGGCACAGCCATAAGATACACTTTCCAGTGCTTTTGCATATCCCTGACAATGGCTTTGCACGTAAGCTTACATTTTCCCGATGCTGCATTTTTCCCTTTTTTCACTGCAAGCTCGCTCATAAAAATCCTCCTCGTCCTGCTTGTTAGAGCGCGCCCACCCGGCGCACTTATAAAACCTGTAACAGTTCAGACAAGTCAGAACTGTTAGTAAAATCTCCAGCCATACAACTACGGCTGGAGATCATAGACGTCATCTATTCTTCTTTCCTATCTTGCCAGATAACGATCCAGTGCCTGCTGTGTGATCTCTACCACACGGTCTACGTTCATTCCTTCAATGGTACTTACGTAAGTATCCCAATCAGCGCCATTGATATCAAGCACGCCGATAATGAATTGGCTGGTAGCCTCTCTGAAGTAAGTATCGATATCTGCAGCCAGGCTTGCACGTTCTGAAGCTTCTTCACTTGTATAGGATAAAGCTACAGGCAGTATATAATCATCCTTAAAGTCTTCTGCACCCCATACATCGTAGAAGGCGACATCCTTTTCAGGAATGATAGCAAGCTCTCTTGTCCAGTCATAGTAGCTTGGAATCTTATTGGGAACCAGCAGGTGTGTCTTCATAGCCTGGGTAACGCTTAAACCATCCGGATTATTCATAATCTTATCGGTAAATACAATATTTCCTTCTGCATCATAATTAAAGGTATCCCCTTCCGTACCATAGTTTGCAAAGAGGCTTCCTGCTTCTGTGTAGAAAAAGTCCAGCCAGCGCATAGCCAGTTCGGCTTTTTCAGATTTTGCGGAAATAGCAACGCCTACGTAATCGTAATTGTCCTGAAGACGGATATGAAGCTGGTCATCCTCATTCAGCTTGGGACTGGGCATTGCCTGGATTACCATGTTTTCATCTGTAGCTTCATAGGTAGCAGGCATGGTATACATTGCCCACCATACGCCGGATGCACCGGTGGTTACCAATTCCTGATCCACCTGCCAGTTACTGCGGGTCATAAAATCAGGGTCGATCAGACCTTCACTATACCATCTGTTCATGAGCTTCAGATATTCTCTCCATTCCTCTGTGATGAATCCGCATACAACAGTACCATCCACATTCATATATGCATCATAAGCGCCAAAACCTGCGGAAAGCATACCATAGAGGTCATTGCCGTTTGAGTGCAGTGCCAGCGGCGCATAGGCACCTTTTTTATCTCTGAAGGCAATCAATACTTCTTCCAATTCATCGAAGGTAGTCGGCATCTCAAGTCCCAGCTCGTCCAGCCAGTCCTGACGGATCTGGTATCCTGCCCAGGGTCCCTGGGGCTCCGTATACAGCGCCCATACTGCTGCCGCGCGTCCTGTATCTGTGAGAGTATCTGTTGCGAACTTCACGTTGCTTGTCCTGATCTTATTATAATTTGACAGGCAAGTATCCAGATAAGGAGTCAGATCCAGATAATATCCGTCATCAATAGCTGCATCATATCCGTCTGGATATAAATAAGGAGAACCAATAATATCCGGCAGTTCTCCGGAAGCAATCATCAGGTTAAAAGATTCCTCTGCTGATACAGGTGTTTCAAATTCAATATGTACATTGGTGATTTCCTCCAGCTTCTGAAAGAACGGTCCTTCATTATAATCACTGTAAACCTGGAAGAATCCGGAATCCGCCGGAAGGAACATGGTCAGCGTCTCCTTTTTCTCCGTAAGCGGTAACGTAAATTCACTTTCTGTTTCTCCGGTACTTGCCACATCTTCAGATTCCTTTTCCTGTGACACATCCGTTTTAGACGCATCCACCTCTTTTGAAGTCACATCCTTTGAAGTTTCCTGTTTTAAAGTTTCCTCTGCGGAAGGTTCGCTGCCACATCCTGCAAGTGTTCCTGCTGCCATGAAAGCTGACATCAGCAATGCTACTAATTGTTTCTTCTTCATACACTTCTCTCCTTTTCGTTTTATCCACAGGTCTTGCGTTTTCCTGTCGTTGAATCCACTATACATGTACCGCAGCCGGTGGAAAAGAGACAGAATTCCATACAGGTGTCTGTTTTACGGAAAACCAATATACCATTTTTTTGTAATAAGTCAAAATTACGGATTCTCTTGTGACTCATTTTTTAATCTGCTATACTAACTATAATCATTCAAAGAGGAGGGGCTTATATTTATGAAATGCAAAGTTATGAATCGTCAAAGCAATTCTGCATCCACGGCAGAATCCGGGCCCCGTTTACTCAAAGACTACAGATTCCTGTTTTCCACCTACCTGATCATGCTGGTCATTCCGCTGCTCATCTGTATCTTTTTTAATTTTTATGCACGCAGTATCATGAGGCAGGATGCCTCCCGCTATCAGGAAACCATTTTGTCCCAGGTAAAGTCCATCTGCGATAATACACTGGACCAGGCCTGGGGCTCTGTCTATACTGCTGCCCAGGATGAAAATACCAAGATTCTGTTTACACAGGGTACCTGGACAGGCAATACGCTGTTCAATGTCAAGGACCTGGTCAGCAGTCTGTCCGTTCAGGTGTCCCGATATGATTGTCTTGACAGTCTCGGTATCTATTTTTATAAAAATGACAGCTTTGTCACAGATCAAACCAGATACGCATCTGCCATCTATAGTGCCTATCTGGACAAATATGGGCTGACCGCAGAACAATTTATAGATTCCTGCCAAGGGTTTAAGGGTTACTTTATTATAACACAGGAAGACCGAACATGGCTTGTCCTCTATCAGAACATCCTTGACAAGCATCTGAAAAATTATGTCGCCGTGGCATACTCGATCCTGTCCTGGGATATGCTTGACCAAAAGCTTCAGCCCTTGGATGATTACGGAAACGGCGGAATCTTCCTGGTAAGTGAAGAAAACATATTGATCGGCTCCACCAATCCTGACATTCCTTCTGACTGGCTGCCCACTTATTCTGAGCTGACTGCCCATCAGGAATCTGAAGATGTCTTTCTCAAAGCAGACAATGGCAGCCTGCTGATACTGGGCACGCCATCGGAAGAGCTCGGCATCTGCTATGGTATCGGTATTGCCAAAAGCAGTTTTTACCATAAAATCAACAGCTTTACCTATGTCTGTATTATCGTGCTGTGCCTGCTGATTTTACTGGGCCTTGTGTTAGCATACTATTTTACACAGAAAAATTCTGACCCCATCAATCACCTGCTGTCCATTATCGATAAGAATCAGCAGAAATATAAGGGGAATTCCATGCCGCAAAGCTGCCGCAGGCTGGAAGGTGCTCTGTTTCAGCTTTTAAGCGATAACAGTACCCTTTCCAGTCAGGCAGCCCGTTATGATACCCAGATTTCCGAAGCCACACTGCAGGGCTTTTTGAAAGGTATCTATCCCAGCGAGGACTGGATTCTGGAATTTCATGAGCAGAATCCCAACCTGCGTCCTATTGCAAACTATCAGGTAGTCATCTTCTGTTTTCAGGATGTGGAAAACTGCGTTTTTATTCAGGGACATCAGGAAAGTCTGGAGTCTTATTCCCTGCTGTTCTTTTCTCTGAAAAATGTAATAGATGAAGAATTCCTGAATCTGAATGAGGAGTCCTCCCGGGGAACCAGCCTGATCATGGATAATACGGTTGTCTGCATTATCCGGGCACAGGATCCGTCATCCGAACAGGAACTGGTCACCCGGGCCAACAACTGTATTGACTTTTTTGAGAAAATATTTGAACTGAAGACATATGTTGCGATCAGCGGCCGCCACAGCCTGTGGACGGAGCTTTCTGCTGCCTATGAAGAGGCCTATATGATGACTTCCTACATTTCTTTCTGGGGAAAAGATGACAAAGTGGGCTTTTATCAGACGACACCGGGCAGCATTTCTCTTTCCCGAAACAGTGAGCTTCAGGAATTAAAGAAAAAGCTGTCCGGCAGTCTGGTTCTGAACCACTTTGAAGAAGCTCAGGACATTATAAATGAGATTATTACAAATTACTTTCCGCAGGATATCCAGTATCTCGCTTACGACCAGTGCCAGGCTTTCGGCCTGGTCAGCATCCTTTTGGATAAGCTTTGTAATATGAAGATACCGGAGGCTCTGGAAGCGGAGTACTCTGCCCGTCTGCTGCACACCCGTTCCATTGTGGACCTTCAAAGGGAGATTTCTTCCATCTTTGATGATATCCTGCAATACCGCAGTAAACAGAATTCGGAGGGACCTGCGTGGATCGAGCAGGTGAAACTGTATATTCAGAATAATTATCGGGAGCCCAACCTGAGCATCGCCTATATTGCCGACCACTTTTCCATATCCGCATCTTATCTGGGCGATTCCTTCCGCAAATTAATGGGAATCGGGATTCTCGATTATATTCATCTGATGCGGCTGGAAGAGTGCAAAAAGCTGTTAGCACAGGGCGAGACCATTAAGGCCTGCGCGGCGGCTACCGGGTATACGGATGTTAAGACTTTGCAGCGGGCCTTTAAGCGATTTGAGGGGATTACGCCGGGGCAGTATAAGGAGGATAAAGTTTCAAAGTAAAACAGGCGTATCGCCACCCTGATAAGATAGTACATTACTCATCTGCACATTGCTCAACCACTCTTCCCGTCTCACTTTTATCACTCCGCCCTTGGGATTCCGGTTCACTACGTTGGAGATTACAGAATCCTTCAGGTATCCATTGATGGAGATTGCATTATTTCCATGGGCAATCACATTTGAGATGGAAATGTTTTTCATTCCCTCCGGCAGGTTCTTACCGTAGTCCGAATCATCCGCTCCGATAACTAAACCGCCGCCATGACACTGATCGTCCGGCGCTGTGTCAATGACACCGTCCACCACCACATTCCAGATTCTGGTGTTGCAGGACAGCAGACGCACCTGCCAGCAGAGATCCGAGTAGCCGATCACATTGCGGATAATAATGTCATGAATGTCCCGCTCCCGTCTGGACCAGTCACTGTGCATGACGTGGGTAGACTTAAGGCTTCCGCCCGGGCGGACTACATCACGTGCAATCGCGGTAAGGGCGACCATATCATCCCCGGTTCTTCCGGTGATGTCTGACACAATAATGTGGTGGCAGCCGTTTCGAAGATCGACACCGTCCTGATTTTCCATGTTCTGACGCAGTCCGTCAATCATCTTCGACATGCGGGCCTCAAAATTGATCTTCTGTACACTTCCATAGGCACAGGCTTCCAGGGAAATACCCCAGCCGTGGGACTCCACGATACGCACATTTTCAATAGAGAAGTGCTCCACATTGGCTAAAAGGATTCCAATTCCCCTCCAGTCGCCGTATTGCGACTCTCCTTCTTTGCCCGCATCGGTGCCATAGGAATGGTCATGTGCATCCAAGAAATCCAGCTTCTCCGGGGTTCTTCGTTCTTTCGGAACCCAGGATGCCAGGCGGCACAGGTCCTCCGGCTCGTAGGGACAGGGACAGGCCAGAATTTTGCTGCTGTCTCCGGTGGCACGGGGATGATCTGCGCCCTGAAGGGTACACAGCCCCTCACCGCGGATATGAATGTTCTGAATTCGCTGCGGATCCGCGATTCCAAGGCCGCAGTTGGCAGAGCGGAAGAAGTTGTCACGGCAGCGGTCTGACAGCTTGATGGTACAGTTTTGTAACACCACGGTAGTATTGGCCGGGATCAAAATGGCGCGATCCAACAGCCAGTAATCGCGCTCCGGGTCAATCTCGGAATCACGGGGCGGGATTATGACAATTCCATCAGTTCCGCGATCATTTATAGCCTTTTCCAGTACTTCGCTGTCAGTAATCCCCTGATAATTATTTACATTGATCATATACTTTTCTTCCTATTCCTTTACCTGCAAAGGAGTTATTTTATAAATCCCAGGTCGATAAACTGCTCCTTGGCATCATCCAGGTATTCCTGCCCACCATCATCAAGCCAGTCTGCTACAAAATCCTCATAGCTGTCTTCGCTCACCTCACCCATGATGTACTGGATTGTGTACTGATTCAGCTTGTCTTCCAGATTCGCCTTCAGCGTTGGGTCTGCGCTATAAAGCTGGTACTCATTGCTGTATGTCTCCCTTTGATCCACCTCAGCCGACAACTCTACAGTCCTTTCAAACCAATGAGATGGCTCTTTTGTCTTTCTGGAAAACTGTGATCCGGATTTATGGTTGATAAGTATTCCCCAGTTCTGCCAGCCATAGGTTTTCAGGTATTCCCTCAATTCAGCTGTGGCATCCGTATATGCGCTCCAGGTAGTATAGGTTCCGTTTTCTATCTCATAACCACGCTCACCACTATCACTGTACAAAAACATTCCGCTTCGAACATTCGCAAACTGCTCATTGAACTCGCCGCAGCCTTCAAAGAAATTGCAGATCACCTCCATTTTAAGCGGATCCTCCGCACATTTTGCAGAAACAGAAATCGTATATCCGCTGATTGCCTGCACAGGAACACTCTTTCCGCCGCACAAGTCCATAAGCGACCATATGTCGGCAATTGCATCGGCCTCATCGCCTTCCAGTCCCAAACCACTGATAGTCTCCGAAATCAAAGCTTTGGGCGGATAATAGACAATTCCGTATGCACCCTGATAGAGAGAAGGCTTTCTATCCTCCCAGCCAATTGTGTACCAGTCAGGATTGATCAGCCCCTCCTCAACAATGATCTTTGCCAGGTCCAGGTAAGATTTATAGGTTCCTTCTACCAATGCATTTGTCACTTCCCCGTCTTTGATATAGATGTCAGGATGATCATACATCATCAGCAGATGTGCCAATTCTCCTACTCCTCCACCGCCTGCCGCTGTAAATCCATAGGTGTCATCTTTGCCATTCCCATCCGGGTCATCAAAGGTAAATGCTCTCATGACATCCAGCATTTCTTCGACGGTGGTGGGCATCTCGAGATTAAGATTGTCCAGCCAATCCTGACGGATCATGAACGTCCACAGCTGTTCGCCCGGCGCAAAGGAAATAGCTTTTAACTTTCCCTCTTCCGTTGTGTAGTAGGCTCTCTGCGTCTCTGTCATGCTTTCCAGATAGGTGGGAATCTGTTCCGCATAGGGAGTCCAGTCATCCAGTAAAACACCCTGCTCATAAATCAAATCCAACTCTTTCGCCCCATTAAACACAATAATGTCGGGTTCATCCCCGGAAGCCATACGTGTGATCAGCTCTGTCTGCCCCTCCGAGGCCAGAGTCATTTTCCACTGACCGCCGAAGGTTTCTCCGATATACTCTGCCAACACATCTTCCCCTGTGGGCTCTACATTAACCCAGGGATGCAAAAAGAAAGCCTCAATCTCTACACCGGAATAATCTTTTTCCACTTCTGCCGCACTGTCTGCAGGAGCTTTGGCAGTTTCCTCCGATGCCTTGTCTTCTGCATCCGTCTTCGCTGACTCCGCTTCCGGCTGCCCGGAAGCAGACTGTCCGCAGGCAGACAACAGCGTACAGCTTGCAAGCAGCATTGCCAATAATTTAACCAGCTTTTTGTTCTTCATAAAAATATACCTCCTATAAAAAGTTGCTATCATATCAAAATCGATCGGCCGCATCGACTTTCATACCGTTATTCCTTCACTGCTCCCGTATATACTCCGGCGGTAAAGTATTTCTGTAAGAATGGATATACGCACAGGATCGGCACAGTGCCCACTACAACCACCACCATTCGCAGGGAAGTGGATGTTTGTGTTTCTTCCAAATTTCCCACCAGATCCGCCGCAAGCTCCGCCCCCAGGTTCGCACTGGTCAGTAAATTGCGCAGGATCAGCTGCAACGGAAACAGCTCATGTTTGGAGCTGAGATAAATCGCAGCGTCAAACCAGCTGTTCCAATGACCCACCGCTGCAAAAAGTCCCAGGGACGCAAGAACCGGTTTGCTCATGGGCAGCACGATCCGAATAAACTTCTGCAGCTCACTACTTCCGTCAATCTCCGCGGATTCCAGAACATCCTTCGGAATATTCCCGAAAAACTGCTTAAACACAAGAACAGACCAGCTGTCCACAAGCCCCGGGAGAATCATCGCCCAGAAGGTATTAAGAAGTCCCAGCCCTGAGACGGTCAAAAAGGTAGGAATCGTCCCTCCGCCGTACAGAATCGTTACCAAAACCATTCCCATGAGTACCTTGTTCCCGGGCAAATCCTTTTTGGAAACCATATAACCCAATATCATAGTACAGATCATCTTGGTCACAGTTCCCACAATTACTCTGGCCACACTGACACCAAGCCCTTTTACATAGGTATCCGTTGCAAAGAGCACGCGCCGATATCCGGTCAGGGTCGGTTCATAAGGAAAAATCATCAAATTCCCTCTTTTCAAAAATTCAGTTTCGCTTGTCAGAGACAAACCAAGCACATAGACCAGGGGAAAGACACTGATCACAACCAGCAGACCCACCACAAGGTAAATAAACACCTGATATGTTTTTTCCGAACTTATCCTCTTCATTTCCATCCTCCCATCTTACCAGACGCCTACGCCTGCAAATTTTTTGCCGAGCCAGTTGCTGAGCAATACCAGGATCAGACCGATGGTAGATTCAAAGAAGGATACAGCAGCTCCCAGACTGTACTGCATTTTGCCAAGGCCCTGTCTGTACACCCAGGTTCCGATCACATCACTGATAGTGTAGTTCGTGGGATTGTAGAACAACAGAATCTGTTCTGTCCCCGCGGCTGATAAAAGCTTACCCAGATCCATTATCAGCACAAACATAATCACTCCGGTAATTCCCGGCAGTGTGATATACCGAATTCGCTGGAGAGGCCCCGCACCGTCCAGTTTTGCAGCCTCAAAAAGTTCTGTATTAATGCCGGTCAGCGCTGCCAGATAGATGATAGTCCCCCATCCCATTCCTTTCCAGATGCCGCTGCCGATCAAGATGGGCAGGAAATATTGGGACTTCATCAGGAAATCAACGGACTCAAATCCCAAAGCTTCCAATATGTAGTTGATATAACCTGTACTCTGAAACAAAATCTGCACAATACCATATACAATTACCCAGGAAAAGAAGTGAGGAATATACAGAATACTCTGACTGATCCTCCTGAATTTATTGCTGGACATATCAAACAGCATGATGGCCAGAATGATCGGCGGGAAGAAACCGCACACCAGCCTCAAAATTGAAATCCGCAGGGTATTGAAAAAAATCTGATGGAAGTCATCATCCAAAAACAATGTTTTGAAATTTTCCAGACCTACAAATTCACTTTTCCAGATTCCCCCTTTGATAGAGTATTCCTTTAAAGACAGTACAATCTGCAGCAATATAGGCCAGAATCGAAACACCAGCAGATACGCTACCGGCACAATGGCCAGTATATAGAATACCCAGTATTTTTGAACTCTTTTCACAAAATTCTTTTTCTTTACAGCAACCGCTGCGTTTTTTACATTTCCCACAGTATCCCTCCTTTGTTTTTTTACAGTTTAGCACCGTAACAGAGGGAAAACTATAGATAATCGATCACAGTTTTTTTAAAAAAGATCACTCCTGTATTCCTTCGGCGTCACTCCGGTATACTTCTTAAACAGCTGGTAAAAATACGGCACATCATGCCCAAGTCCGATTGTCTCCGCAATGTGTTCCACCCGGTATCCGTCCTGGCTTTTCAGCATTTCCTTCGCCTTCTCCATGCGAATCCGCAACAGATATTCACTGTATTTGCATCCGGTCTCCTTCAAAAAGCAGCGCCCCGTGTATTTTACGCCCAGATGCACCACCCGGTCCGCAATCAGCTGCAGATTCAGGCTCTCGTCACCATAGTGATTCTTTGTATATTCTTTGATTTTACGTACCAGCAAGGATTCATTTACTTCCTCACAAAACAATTCATTCAAAGCCTTTGCCGCGGTGACGTAGATATCCTGCCCTGCGGCAAAAAGCCCGGAAATATATTCTGCCGGCGCTCTGTTAATTTCCGGGGATTTTACCAGTAAATAGATCACCGCAGATCGAAGCATGCTTAAGTCCGGATAGGCCTTCATCAGTGTCTGGATCTTCCATGCATCCACCCGCTCGTAATTTTCCTTCAAAAGCTGCAGCTCCCACGCAATCTTTTCTACAATCTCGGTCCTTTTTTCCAATTTCAATATTTGCTCCTGCCGCCGGTCCAGAATCTGACTCCTGGTCTTTTCCAATACCGCCTCAAATTCCGCTTTTGAGAAAGGCTTCAGCAAATAATGCTTTACCCCCTGCTGCATAGCGTCCCTGGCAAGGTCGAACTCTGCGTACCCGCTTAACACAACACACTCGATGGACGGATTCATCTGTTTCGTCTTTGCAATCAGCTCCAGTCCGCCCACAACCGGCATTTTGATGTCTGTGATCAAAATATCCGGCATTTCATTGATCATGTGATCCAGCGCCTCCATGGCGTTGGTACAACATCCGGTCAATTCCATACCCATCTGTTCCCACGAAACTGTTTTTTGAATCCGTTCCAGCACAAACTGCTCATCATCCACCAGCATAATCTTTACCAATGCATCCATTGCCATTTCCCCCATCCATACTTAAGCTCTACTCTTTAGGAATTCGAATGCAAACCTGCATTCCGCCGTCTATCCTTCTGAACTCAAGACCTGATTTTCCGGGAAATGCGTATTGAAGCCGACGGCTGATATTGCACAAGGCAATCCCGCTTCCTCCCGAAGCTCCATTTTGCTGCTCTCTGCTTTCCGCCATATCCCACTCAAAACCGGGGCCATTGTCCTCCACTACAATCTCTGTGACATCCTCACAGTCCCTCTCAAATATCCGGATGACACAGTCTCCGATCATCTCATCCAAACCATGGATCACCGAATTCTCTACCAGAGGCTGAATGGATATCTTAGGAATCAGGCGTTTTCGCGTCTCCTGACTGATCTCTATGGATACCTGCAGACGCGATCCAAACCGCAATTTCTGAATTGTTACATAGTCCTCCACAATCTGCAGGTCCTTGTCCACGCTGATCATGGCCTCCTTCTGATCTGTGATGGTCCGCATCATCCTCCCCAACACTTCCACCATATGAGCAGTCTCTACATCTTTATTGGAATAAGCCATCCAGCTCACTGCCGAGAGCGTGTTATACAGAAGATGGGGCTGAATCTGTTTCTGCAGCCAGGAAAATTCCATCTCTCTCATCATCATTTCATTTTCATAATAGGCGTCCATCAGCTTCTTATAGTCTTCCGCCATCCGAAAAAAATGTCGATACAACCGTCCGACTTCGTCCCCTCTTTCCAGATAACACTTTTCTTCTTCCCTGTCAGGCAATGTTCCCTTTCCGTAATCATCCATTTTGAAAATGATGCGCTCCAGCGCTCTGATCACCTGCTTCACAAGATAATTGCTCAACATCACGGCAACAATCACTGCCAGAAATGAAGTCAACAATGATGTCCGATATATATTTTGAATTTCACCTTGCATCCTGGCGTAGTTGGCCCGTAAAATCATAGTATATCCCAGCTCCGGGGGAGTGTATACAACAACAAAATCATCTCCTGCGGAATACCACCCGTCATCAGTTTCCTGATAGTTTTCCAGCTCCTGCGAATTGCTGTACAGGCAGATATCACCGTCATAGATGGCAAGATCAATATCCTGACTATCATTAGCAAATGCATTCCGCATATCTGACACAATCCCCTCAAAATCCACCCACGCCAGTATATATCCCAAATGCACATATTCGGAGCCGGCAGCCTTTCGAAGTTCTCTTACCAGAAGCAGCCTGCCTTCCTCCGAGATCATCTGCAGACGTCCTTCTTTGTCCCTGCCATATTCCAGGTACTGATCGATCTCTTCCTCTGTTGCTGCCACTCCGCCATAGCTGAACTGATATACATCTGTCTTCAGCAAAAAGTATTTGAAATATGGCTCTTTCTGAAAATAGCTTCTTATTCTGGAATTTGCCGCCTTCAGATTTGAAGAGTATCCCAACTCCCGATAGTTCTCCTTTATGTAGACCAGCTCCTCCTGCAGATTCTGATCTCCAATTATAGAATATGTCACTGCCTCGATCCTCTCAAACACAGTTTCAATGTAATTGACATAAAAGCTTAGGATTTGTGCGTTCTGCTCATAAATTTTTTGATTATACTTATTATAAGCATTCTGCCTGTTCAGCATCTCCGTTAGAAACAAGCTTAGTACCACCAGTACTATCAAAAGGAAAAATTTTTTCGTCAATTTGAGATTTAACAACCATTTCCGCATACATATCCTCCCTACTATAAAATAATTATAACATTTTTCTCTTTCGAGAGACTTTAAATAGGAACATTTTTTGTAGAAATAGGAACACTTTTCTTCGTTGCAAACCATTGCCCCCGGCAACATGACATTGGTCCATTATCTGAACTTAAAAAAACAAGCATATCGCCAACGAAAACGATACGCCTGTTTTTACTTTTATTTATATTCTTCCAAAACACATTTTGTAGTCGTATGCCCATATATCTTTATACCATGATAAACTGCATTTTCTACCAGTGGCTGAAGCAGCATCTTCAGGATTATCCCTGTACAGCTTTCCTGCACGCCCACCAAAAACAAATGCTGAAATCAAAACATTGGTATCCAGCATGATTTTCATTGTTTCATTCTTTCCCTTCTGAACTCCGCCATATCTGCCAGCATCTCTTCTTCACTGTTCCAGCCTCTATC
>JAFTVH010000090.1 GCA_017465845.1 Lachnospiraceae bacterium
CTTTATTGCTGCAATACAAATGATTTAAATCCTGCATCAGCTTTGCCACTCCCGCATGCGCGGGATCATCCAGTAATTTCCATTCAACTCTTCTGGCTTCATTCCACTCATTAAATTCTGCAATATCCTGACCCATAAAAAGCAATTTCTTACCGGGATGAGTCATAGTATATGCATATGTCAGACGCAGTCCAGCTAATTTTTCTTCGCTGGTGCCACCGGGCATCTTACCTGCCAGAGTAGCCTTTCCGTGTACTACCTCATCATGAGAATATACAAGCATGAATTTCTCGCTGTATGCGTAAATCATACTGAAAGTAATTTCTCCATGATGATAACTTCTGAAAATAGGATCATTCTTGATATAGCCAAGATAATCATTCATAAAGCCCATATTCCACTTTAAGTCAAATCCCAGTCCTCCCTTGTCCAGAGCCCCGGTTATCATCGGAAATGCCGTACTTTCTTCCGCGATAGACAATACACCGGGATTGCGTTTCTTCATAACAGAATTCAAATGCTTGATCATCTCAATGGCTTCCAGATTTTCCTTGCCGCCAAACATATTTGCTATCCATTCGCCATCCTTTTTCCCATAGTCCAGATAAAGCATGCTGGCTACCGCATCCATACGAATACCATCTGCATGGAACTTTTCTATCCAGAACAAAGCATTGGCAATCAGATAATTGGACACTTCTGCCCTGCCATAATTGTAAATTAAAGTTCCCCAGTGAGGATGTGCCCCCTGCCTCGGATCTAAATGTTCATACAAACAAGTTCCGTCAAAATTGGACAGCCCATAGGAATCCCTTGGGAAATGAGCAGGAACCCAGTCTAAAATTACGCCTATTCCGGCTTTATGCAATTCATTGATCAGATACATAAAGTCCTCAGGAGAACCATATCTGGAGGTTGGCGCATAATAGCCAATCACCTGATATCCCCAGGAACCATCAAAAGGATGCTCCATAACAGGCATCAGTTCCACATGCGTATATCCCATTTTCCTGATGTAATCGATCAGCTTAGGCGCTATCTCACGGTAATTAGCATAATACTCTCCTTCCTTCGGCTCCGCAAAAGAGCCAAGATACATTTCATATACGCTTACGGGTGCATTGCCGGTCTGGAAAGTAGCTCTGTTCTCGATAAACTCCCTGTCTTCCCAGGTAAATTCTGTAAGATCAGCTACCACAGAAGCTGTCTCCGGACGCATCTGAGAAGCATTCCCATAAGGATCTGCTTTTAAATAAGTCAGACCTCCTTGAGCCTTTAATTCAAATTTATATAAATCACCTTTATTTACACCCGGAATGAACAATTCAAAGATACCGGAATCCCAAAGTCTGCGCATCTGATGCACACGTCCATCCCAATGGTTAAAATCTCCCACTACACTGACCCGCATGGCATTGGGAGCCCAGACAGCAAAGTAAGTTCCCTGTACTCCTTCTATTTTGCAGGGATGTGCACCCAACTTTTCGTAAATTGTATAATGGATACCATGTTTAAATTTC
The DNA here is from genome assembly GCA_017465845.1 of Lachnospiraceae bacterium. GTDB lineage: Bacteria > Bacillota > Clostridia > Lachnospirales > Lachnospiraceae > Acetatifactor. Next base: position 1,521 of record JAFTVH010000090.1, read on the forward strand.
TCTGTATCTTCGTGGGTAATCAAAGGTTCGAAACGATAAGGCTCCCCACAAACAGACTGTGAATCATCGCTTCCAAGTACAAGATAATGATAGTTTGGAAGTTTATCGTAAGGTAACAGCACTGCAAAGAATCCATCATTATCCGCCACTTCCATCTCTACATCTTTCAGTTCCTCTTCAAACTGAATCGTTACGGATTTAGCCATGGGAAAATATGCCTGAATCAAGGTCTGACCTCCCACAGGATGCGGTCCCAGCAGTTCATGAGGATTATCACATTCGGAATAAATAATTTTCTCAATCTTTGTCCAGTCCATCATCTTATACAGTTTCTTATCCATACTCTTCCTATCTGCGTGTTGCGTCACGCACTTAACGTCGATCCGCATTTTTGACCGGCGATATCAAGCATCTCTATTTTATATTTCCTCCATTCCGCTCAAACCATGCAAAAACAGTCCACTTCTAAGCTTTGGCTCAAACCAGGTAGACTTTGGCGGCATCAGTCTGTTATCATCTGCCACATAAAAAAGTTCTTCAATAGATGTCGGATACATGGAAAAAGCTACCTTCATATCAGTATGTACTCTTCTCTCCAGTTCTTTTAATCCTCTGATTCCACCCACAAAGTCAATCCTTTTATCCGTCTTGGGGTCACCGATACCAAGTATCGGACTGAGCAGATGATTCTGAAGCAGCGAAACATCCAGTCCCTCTACTGAATCTTCACTTAAGATTTCTTTTCTTGCAATCAGCTCATACCAGCAGTCATCCAGATACATACCGAAAGTACCCTTACATTTCGGATGATATACCTCTTTTCCAACATTATGCACAATAAATTTTTCACCGATTTTCTTCAGATATTCCTCCTCCGAAAGCCCGTTTAAATCTTTTACCACTCGGTTGTAATCCATAATCTTCAGTTCCTCATCAGGGAACAATACTGCCAGAAAAAAGTTGAAAGATTCTTTTCCGTTATAATCCGGCTTTGAAGATCTTCTCTTAAGACCCACTTTGGCAGCAGAAGCACATCTATGATGGCCATCTGCAATATAGATACTGTCCAGACCTTCAAATGCATCCTTTATTGCCTTCTGTGCATCTAAATCTCTGATGACCCATACAGTATGTCTGATTTCATCCTCTGTGATAAAGTCATATTCCGGTGTTTCTTTCTGAATGGATTTTATCAAAGCACGAATGGAATCCTGAGCTCTGTACGCCAGGAAAATAGGTCCCGACTGTGCATCACAGGTATCCACATGGCGGAAACGGTCTTCTTCCTTATAAGATCTGGTATTCTCATGTTTCTTGATGACCTGATTCTGATAGTCATCAATAGATGCACAGGCTACGATACCGGTCTGGCAGCGTCCTTCCATGGTCTGTTGATACAAATAATAACATGGATTTTCGTCCTGAACAAACCATCCGTCTTCAATCTACTGCCACATCATTTCTTTTGCCTTGGCATAAACCTCCGGTGCATAAGTATCAGTCTCCGGTCCAAACTGTGTCTCTGCGCGGTCAATTGCCAGGAATGATTTAGGGTTGTTCTTAACAACTTCTACAGCCTCTTCCCGATTATAAACATCATATGGCAGAGCTGCTATATCAGCTTCCATCCCTTTAGCGGGTCTATATGCTTTAAATGGAATAATTATCGCCATTACTTAGTCTCCTTTGCATTTCTTTAGATATATTTTATCAAAAATGGGTATACATCACAAGGGAGAAGTGTTAAAATGTATAAGAAAATTTTCATAGAAAGGATTAATATAATGACTGAAGAAAACAGAAAGATTTTAGAGAGAATTAACAATTATGCGAATAAGGTGATGGGGAATATTGATCCGCAGAAGGTACAGGTATCTGTGCAGTTAGAGAAATTGAAACCGATTATGGAAGAAATTGCAAAGGAAAAGGGAATGAGTCTGGAAGACTTCTTTATTCTTTATATGGATCTGCAGAGTGAGGCTTCCTGTAAAAGTGATGCAAAGCTTAAGGAGGAGCTGCAGGATCTGAACGAAGGGGAAGGAATGCCTATTTTGTTTAGGTAAAAGCATATAAATAGAAACTCCGCATATTCCAAAATGTTAGATAAAACTTTTGGAATACGCGGAGTTTTTATTTATATATACTTATTTTACAACACGTACTCTGAATACGCCTTCGATAGCCTGCAGTCTTTCAATGATATCTGCAGTAGGTGCTGTTTCAACATCAATCATGGTGTAAGCCACTTCACCGCGGGACTTATTCATCATGTTGGAAATGTTGATTCCATTTTCGCCGAAGCATGCAGTAAACTGGGTAATCATGTTGGCGATGTTCTTGTGGAAAATTGCGATACGTCCTGCCTGTGTGCAGACGCCCATATCACAGTTAGGATAGTTTACACTATTAGCAATAGTACCATTCTCCAGATAATTCATCATTTCCTTTACAGCCATCTTTGCACAGTTGTCTTCAGATTCTTCTGTGCTGGCACCAAGATGAGGAATTACGATGCAGCCTTCCTGACCTGCAGTGGTGGGATTAGGGAAGTCAGATACATAGCGGCGAATCTTTCCATTTTTCAATCCAACCAGTACATCCTCTTCTTTTACAAGAAGATCTCTTGCAAAGTTCAAAAGAATCACACCATCTTTCATCTTATGAATTGCTTCTTCATTAATCATTCCTTTGGTAGAATCCATAAGAGGCACATGAATAGTGATAAAATCACAGTTAGAGTAGATATCATCTACATTCAAAACATGCTTTACAGTACGGCTCAGGCTCCATGCAGCATCTACAGACAGATAAGGATCGTATCCGTATACTTCCATGCCAAGGCTCTCAGCAGCATTCGCTACTTTGACACCGATAGCACCAAGTCCGATGATTCCAAGCTTCTTGCCCATCAGCTCAGTTCCTGCAAATTTCTTCTTTTCTTTCTCAGCAGTCTTAGCAATGTCAGCATTTTCACTGGAAGCTTTCACCCATTCGATACCGCCGACGATATCACGGGCTGCCAGAAGCATACCTGCGATTACCAGTTCTTTTACACCGTTTGCATTAGCACCAGGTGTATTGAAAACAACAATACCCTTCTCAGCACATTTATCAAGGGGAATATTGTTGACACCGGCACCGGCTCTGGCTACTGCAAGAAGATTATCAGGCAGTTCCATTTCGTGCATAGAAGCGCTTCTCACAAGAATACCTTCCGCAGCTTCTACCTCCTGGGTCAGTGCATAATTTGCAGTTAATTTCTCTAAACCTACTTTAGAAATAGGATTCAGGCAATGAATCTTATACATCTTCTTTTCCTTCCTCTCTCGGATATGTAGTGCAGAAACTTAAACCTAATTCAGTTTAAGCATTCTCTGCTTCAAACTTCTTCATAAATTCTACCAGCTTTTCAACACCTTCAATAGGCATAGCATTGTAAATGCTGGCTCTCATACCGCCCACGGTACGGTGTCCCTTCAGGTTTTCAAATCCTGCGGCTTTTGCTTCCTTTACAAACTTGGCATCCAGTTCTTCATTACCGGTTACGAAAGGCACATTCATCAAAGAACGATCTTCCTTACGAACAGTTCCCTTGAACAGCTTGCTCTCGTCCAGGAAATCATACAGAACCTTTGCTTTCTTCTCATTATATTCTTTCATAGCCTCCAGACCGCCCTGCTTCTTGAGCCATTTAAATACCTTACCACAGATATAGATACCATATGCAGGAGGTGTATTATACAGCGAATCATTGTCAGCATGAATCTTGTATTTCAACATGGTAGGCGTTCCGGGAAGAACATCCTCAGTAATCAAGTCTTCTCTGATGATAACAATGACTACACCCGCCGGTCCGATATTCTTCTGTACGCCGCCGTAGATGACACCATATTTTGTTACGTCTACAGGCTCAGAAAGGAAACAACTGGACACATCGGCTACAAGTGTCTTACCCTTAGTATTGGGCAGTGTCTTGAATTTTGTGCCGTAAATGGTATTGTTCTCACAAATATATACATAATCTGCATCTTCGCTGATAGGCAGATCAGAACAATCAGGTATGTAAGAAAATGTCTTATCCTCAGAAGATGCAATCTTATTAGCTTTTCCGTAAATGCATGCTTCCTGATAAGCTTTCTTTGCCCACTGGCCGGTTACAATATAATCAGCCACACCGTTCTTCATCAGGTTCATAGGAATCATTGCAAACTGCTGGCTTGCACCACCCTGTAAGAATAATACTTTATAATTATCTGGAATATTCATCAGTTCCCGAAGATCAGCTTCAGCTTCTTTAATAATCGTGTCATAAGCTTTAGATCGATGACTCATCTCCATTACGGACATACCTGTGCCCTTGTAATCAAGCATCTCATCTGCTGCTTCACGAAGTACTTCCTCAGGCAAAACTGCCGGTCCTGCCGAAAAATTGTAAACTCTGGACATATCTCTTCCTCCATTTGTTTTAAAAATATAAATCACATTGTAATCATTTCGTGCGCTTTAGTCAACTGCATTGTTAAATTATTTTCAAATTTAGTACTAAAGTACTATTAATGCTATCAGTAAAACATAACTACCGGTACCCCGACTTCCACTTCCTCATATATCGTCTTCATATTCTCATAAGGAGTATTGATACATCCATGGGAACCTGATGTTTTGTAAATTTCTCCACCAAATTTATTCCGCCAGCCGGCATCGTGGATTCCGATGTTCCCATTTACAGGCATCCAGAATTTCACCGGTGAAGCATATCCCTGGCCTCTCAGAATACGATTCTTCTGTTTAGCGTAAACATAGTAGACTCCCTCCGGAGTCCCCCACCTTTTGCTCATATTTCCGGTGACGATGTCAGTTTCTACCAGGCACTCTCCCTCTTTATAAAGGTACATCTTCTGATCTGTCATGTCTATCTCAATATAAGTATTGCCGATGTCATTCAGACCTCTGTGGTAAGCTTCTCTTTCATACTCCGGCACATGCACCTCACTGATGCGATTTACCAGCGCATCATAAAGATATTTTTTTTCTGCTTCCCGATTAAGCAGCGTGCCATAACTTCCTTTTGCCAGAGTAATCATATCGCCCCTTGTAGACACGAAAGTCCGCTCCTTCTTATAGGTATCGTATTCATCAGCAAGTGAATCTATGAACGCATCTGTTTTATCTCTTGAGATAGCAAGGCTGCCATCTTCCTCTTCCAGAAAATTACCATCCTCTTCACGAATCAAAAATTCACCGATATTGGATTGATTCAGAACAATCTGTTCATCCCCCATATCGAATATGATTTCTAATTTCTGAAAATCTTTCACCTTTTCCCATTGTGCCAGAATCTGCTTCTGTTCTTCAGTGGTTTCAACTGCACGATATAGCTCTTCATCCACTAGATTCATTTCTATCCGTCCATTCTCCACTGCATCCTTAAGTCTGGTAAACCCGGCTTCTATATCCAGCCTATCCTCAGTCATGTCTTTCAGAAGATATCCTTCTTCCGTCCAAAGAATAGACAAAGAAGCATCATCTTCATGCGCTTCCCGGACACAAGACAGACTTTCCCAGAAATCATGCAACACTTCCTCATCATAATCCGTTTTAGGGCTTGCAGTCAGTTCTTTCCTTTCAAATAGTCCAACCGGCCATCGCCATGCTTTCTGAGAAGCAAGAAGCTCACGAAGCGCTTCCGTATAGTCAACGGAGTAAAAAAGCTCCTGCGCTGTAATCTCATATTCGCGCCCCTGCAAATCTATAATGCGAACACTCGGAGTCTCTGCAATCTGCAGAAACTCCGAGTTTATTTCTTCTACAGTCTTACCTGTGCAATAAATACCGTTGATCCATGTATTTATTGTAAAACGACTCATATAATACCATGTCATTACCAGATAAAACATAAATGCACCAACGCACAGCATTCCGACAAACACTATCATTTTCTTCAGTTTATTTACCGGAATATATTTCTTTTTCATTGTAATGTACGCCTTACAACTCCTTTGTATCGTAAAACTCTTTAATTACAAGCTTGAATTCTTACGCCTGTTTATTCTTCAGATCATCCCCGTCAAATACTTCACTGATAGGTGCTCCTGCCGGAACCATAGGGAATACCTTATCATCCTCAGGAATCATGCATTCAATCAGAACAGGTACTTTCAACTCAATGGCTTTGCGGATAGCAGGTTCCACTTCTTCCTTGGAGGTAACTCTGATTGCTGCACATCCAAGTCCCTCAGCAACTTTACAGAAGTCTACTTTATCGCTGAGTATTGTCTGAGAATATCTCTTGCCATAAAACAGTGTCTGCCACTGGCGAACCATACCCAGCACATGGTTGTTGATTACCACTTGAATGATAGGAATATTATAGCGGCTTGCGGTAGCCAGTTCATTCATGTTCATGCGGAAGCATCCATCACCTGCAATATTAATACAGACTTTATCAGGCTGTCCCAACTGTGCCCCGATACATGCTCCAAGACCATATCCCATAGTTCCAAGACCTCCTGATGAGAGGAAAGTGCGAGGGCTTGTGTACCGGTAATACTGGGCAGCCCACATTTGATGCTGTCCTACATCAGTAGTGATAACGGCTTTTCCTTCGGTCACCTTGTCAATGGTTTCAATTACATAAGGGCAGGATAATACTTTGTCATCATACTTCAAAGGATATTTTACTTTCAATTCTTTAATATGAGTCATCCAATCACTGTGATCCTGCTTAGTCAATCTGCTGTTGATTTCAGCCAGTGCAGCCTTTAAATCACCAATAATAGCTGCATCTGCGTGGATATTCTTATTGATTTCGGCAGCATCAATATCCATATGTATAATTTTGGCATTTTCCGCAAATTTCTTTGGATTACCGGTTACTCGGTCGGAGAATCTGGCTCCCATAGCAACCAACAGATCGCACTCACTGACACCCAGATTGGATGTCTTGGTACCGTGCATACCAATCATACCGGTATATCTGTCGCTCTTTCCGTCAAAAGCACCTTTTCCCATAAGAGTATCGCATACCGGTGCATCCAGAAGTTCTGCAAACTTAGCCACTTCCTCTGCAGCATTGGAGGCCACTGCGCCACCGCCAAGATAGATATAAGGCTTCTTGGCATTCGTAAGCAGCTCCACGACTTTATCGATATCTTCTTCTGTATAGCGATTGATTCTCTCCATTGCTTTCGGCGCCTGAGGGGTGAATTCACACACCGCAGCTGTTACATCCTTTGTGATGTCTACCAGTACAGGACCGGGACGACCGCTCTTCGCGATATGAAATGCCTTACGGATCGTGTCTGCAAGGATTTCAACATTTTTCACAATATAGCCATGCTTTGTAATCGGCATTGTAACGCCTGCAATATCTACCTCCTGGAAAGAATCCTTTCCAAGCAGAGGAAGATTTACATTGGCAGTAATTGCTACCATTGGAACGGAATCCATATATGCGGTGGCAATGCCGGTAACCAAATTGGTTGCACCGGGGCCGCTGGTAGCCATACAAACGCCTACCTTACCGGTAGCACGGGCATAACCGTCAGCAGCGTGAGCAGCGCCCTGCTCATGAGATGTTAATATATGATTGATTTCGCCGGAATGCTTATAAAGAGCATCATATACATTCAGGATAGTTCCTCCCGGATAACCAAAGACAGTATCTACCCCCTGCTCTTTCAGGCATTCTACAACGATTTCAGCACCTGTCAACTGCATTTCTCTTATCCTCCTCTTTACTTCTTTGGAACATCCAGAACAGCACCTCTGTTGCCACTTGTAACCAATTCGCGATATCTCGACAGATATCCTGTTGTAACCTTAGGCTCTCTCGGCTGCCATTTCGCACGTCTTGCAGCAAGTTCTTCATCTGATACGAGCACATTCAGTTTATTCTCCGGAATATTGATGCTGATGATATCGCCTTCTTCTACCAGGGCAATAGGTCCGCCAACAGCTGCTTCCGGAGATACGTGTCCTATGGAAGCTCCTCTGGAAGCGCCTGAGAAACGTCCGTCAGTGATCAATGCAACACTGGAACCAAGTCCCATACCTGCAATAGCAGAAGTGGGATTCAGCATCTCTCTCATACCGGGACCGCCTTTCGGACCTTCGTAACGGATCACTACTACATCACCGGCTACGATCTTACCGCCCTTGATCGCTGCAATTGCATCTTCTTCACAGTCAAATACTCTTGCAGGACCTTCATGAACAAGCATTTCAGGCACTACTGCAGAGCGCTTTACCACACCACTGTCGGGAGCAAGATTACCCTTCAGAATAGCAATACCGCCGGTCTGAGAGTAAGGATTCTCAACAGGTCTGATAACTTCAGGATTCCTATTAATGCAGCCTGCGATATTCTCACCCATAGTCTTACCGCTAACGGTTATCACATCCAGGTGCAGCAGGTTCTTCTTAGACAGCTCATTCATTACAGCATAGACACCGCCTGCTTCATTCAGGTCTTCCATATAAGTGGGACCAGCAGGAGCCAGATGACACAGGTTAGGAGTCACAGCAGATAAGTCATTTGCCAGATCCAGATTCAAATCTACGCCTGCTTCTCTCGCAATTGCAGGCAGATGCAGCATGGAGTTAGTTGAGCAGCCAAGTGCCATATCTACGGTCAATGCATTCAGGAATGCTTTTTCAGTCATAATATCTCTGGGTTTGATGTCCTTCTCTACCAGTTCCATAATCTTCATACCGGCATGTTTAGCCAGACGGATTCTCTCGGAATATACAGCAGGAATGGTTCCGTTGCCTTTAAGGCCCATACCGATTGCTTCGGTAAGACAGTTCATAGAGTTAGCAGTATACATACCGGAACAGGAACCGCAGGTAGGACACACCTTTTCCTCAAACTCAGCCAATTCTTCCATAGTCATGGTGCCCGCAGCCACGCTTCCCACTGCTTCAAACATAGAAGAAAGGCTTCTCTTCTGTCCGTGTACATGACCGGCCATCATAGGACCACCTGACACGAAAATAGTAGGAATATTCAATCTTGCAGCGGCCATCAAAAGGCCGGGTACATTTTTATCACAGTTAGGGATACATACCAGACCGTCAAAGCCATGAGCCAGAGCCATACATTCTGTACTGTCTGCAATCAGGTCTCTGGTAACCAGAGAATACTTCATACCTACATGACCCATGGCAATACCATCGCATACTGCGATTGCCGGGAATACAACTGGCATACCACCTGCCATGGCAACACCCATTTTAACGGCATCCGTAATCTTGTCCAGGTTCATATGTCCCGGAACAATCTCATTATAAGAGCTTACGATACCGATCATAGGACGTCTGCGCTCTTCCTCTGTATATCCTAAAGCATTAAAAAGACTTCTGTGCGGTGCCTGCTGGGCACCGGTCTTTACTGAATCACTTCTCATATTTTTCATCCTCTCTGTTATCTTTATCTATGATCAAGCGGATATTCGCAATCCGCTTCGCTACTTGCTCATAACCTCATAACCGCTTCGCGGTTTGTCAGGTGGAGTTTGTACTCCACCTGACACAAGTAAGTCCCCTACCCACCGCTTAGCGCTCCACGCGCTTGAAGCGTGGGACTTACTTGATTCGGTTAAATTCTTTCTGCAAGCAAATCGCCCATCTGGCTGCAGCTTACCTTAGTGCACCCCTCAGACATGATATCAACAGTGCGATAACCATCCTTAAGAACCTGCTTTACCGCAGCATCAATTGCATCAGCTTCTTTGTCCAGATCAAAGCTGTAACGCAACATCATGGATGCACTCAGAATAGTAGCTATAGGATTAGCTATATTCTGTCCTGCAATATCCGGTGCAGAACCATGGCTGGGCTCGTACAATCCAAACTTGGTATCATTCAGACTGGCACTTGCAAGCATACCAATAGAACCGGTTACCATACTTGCTTCATCAGATAAAATATCGCCAAACATATTCTCAGTCAGAATCACATCGAACTGTGCAGGATTCTTAACCAGCTGCATAGCACAATTATCCACCAGCATATGCTCTAACGTCACTTCAGGATAATCCTTAGCCACCTCTTCTACTACTTTTCTCCAAAGTCTGGAAGAATCCAGCACGTTAGCCTTATCTACGCTGGTTACTTTCTTATTACGCTTCATTGCAATATCAAAACCCTTGATGGCAATTCTGCGAATCTCATTCTCATCATATGTAAGGGTATCGATTGCTTTCAACACACCGTTCTCCTCAACAGTCTTTCTTTCTCCAAAGTAAAGACCGCCTGTCAGTTCACGCATTATCATCATGTCGAATCCTGCCGCACTGATCTCCTCTTTCAAAGGACAAGCCCCTGCCAGTTCCTCATAAAGTACAGCAGGACGCAGGTTTGCAAACAGATTTAAAGCCTTACGAATTGCCAGAAGTCCGGCTTCCGGGCGAAGATTCGGGGGCAGCTTATACCAGGGAGATTTCGTTGTATCACCGCCGATTGAGCCCATCAGCACAGCATCTGCTGCTTTTGCAGTCGCAATCGCTTCCTCTGTCAAAGGAACTCCATGTACATCACTAGAAGCTCCTCCCATCAAAATATCTGTAAAATTCATCGTATGGCCATATTTTTCAGCCACCCGGTTTAAGACCTTCTTAGCTTCAGCCACAATCTCCGGTCCAATTCCATCACCGGGAATACACGTAATCCGTAATTCCATAACCAACACCTTTTCCTTTTATGTATTCTTTATGTACCTTTCAACTGCTTCAATACTGTACTTCATCAAAGCGCACCATCAAAGACTTTCTCATTATCATACCCGATACTCACCCAAATTTCAAGCCCTTTCTATACAAAAGCTATGATTCACTTTGCCTTATTGTTATTATTTTTAGCTTAACTACTTAGGTTGGAGATTTAACTGTTGAAACTTCAAGCATGTCAGTCAGGAATCAGACGTATAAACAGGCTCCCGGGAGCATGTTCAGTGATATTAGCCTTACTTATAGCCTGTATTTTGACTTTCAGTATGAAAACGCAGCTGTCTGAGCAGCCGTCTGGCTGCAGGTTTTACGTTTTGATACCGGCCCTTAGTCAATATACAGGCTGTTAGTCAAGTCTTATATCACTGTGACTGCTCCCGGGAGCCTGTTTATACGTCTGATTCCTGTCGTCCTTTTACTCTAAATTTTCAGACAGTTACATTTCCGGCTATTCTTTAGGCCTCGCCGGGTTTCTCAACACGGGTTATTGCAGACTTCTCCATAGGGATACGGCAGTTCTTGTTATTACCGAATTCAACAATGACAGTATCGTCTGTTATATCGATTACAATACCGATCATTCCACCTGTGGTAAGTACACAATCACCGATCTCCAGAGCTGCAAGCATAGCGGCAACTCTCTTCTGCTCCTTCTTCTGAGGTCTCATGAAGAAAAACCACATAGCACCAATTAAAACAGCATAAATCACAAAGGTCATAAGAAGACCCATAGTTCCTCCAGCGGCTTCAGCAGATGCTGCGTCAGTAGCGGTTAATAAAATGTTCATTTTCTTTCCTCCTGCATTGTATTGCTTAATATTCAAGCCTTACTGTCAATAATACACAAAAATGTACATATGGGCAAGTAGTTTCTGAAATAAAAGTATAAAATTTTTGTAATCAGGTCTGTGTTTCCATCTTACGATGTCGTACAGTCACGATTCAATCCAGCGGTGTCGCCATATTTTCCAGCTTCTGTTTCTTATATGCTGCAAAATTTCCTGCATCCAGGGCATCACGTATCTCTTCCATCATCGTATTATAGAAATAAAGATTATGAAGCACGCAAAGGCGCATGCCAAGCATTTCTTTCGCTTTCAGCAAATGCCTGATATATGCTCTTGAATATCGCTTGCAGGCAGGACATTGGCATCCCTCCTCAATAGGTCTGTCATCCAATTCGTATTTTGCATTAAAGAGATTAATTTTACCATGGTTGGTATATAAATGGCCGTGGCGTCCGTTTCTTGTGGGATAAACGCAGTCAAAGAAATCCACACCTCTCTCTACCCCTTCCAAAATATTGGCCGGTGTACCCACGCCCATCAGGTAAGTAGGCTTTTCCAAAGGAAGATAGGGTACTACCTCATCCAGAATGTGATACATCTCTTCATGAGTCTCTCCAACTGCCAGACCTCCTACGGCATAGCCATCCAGATCCATATCTGCAATCCGCTTTGCATGTTCAATACGGATATCATCATAAACGGCGCCCTGATTAATACCAAACAGCATCTGATTGGGGTTAATGGTATCCTCCAGACTATTTAAACGATTCATCTCCCGTTTACACCGTTCCAACCATCTGGTGGTACGCTCCACAGAAGCCTGCACATATTTCCTGTCTGCTTTACTTGGTGCACATTCATCAAAAGCCATGGCAATGGTAGATGCCAGATTTGACTGAATCTGCATACTTTCCTCCGGTCCCATGAAAATCTTACGTCCGTCTATATGAGAATTAAAATAAACACCCTCTTCCTTGATTTTACGAAGCCCTGCAAGGGAAAATACCTGAAATCCACCGGAATCGGTCAAAATAGGCTTGTCCCAGGACATGAATTTATGAAGTCCGCCCAACTGCTTAATAATACGGTCGCCCGGACGCACATGCAGGTGATACGTATTGGACAGTTCCACCTGGGTCTTGATCTGCTCTAAGTCTGAAGTTGCCACAGCTCCTTTAATCGCAGCTACTGTTCCCACATTCATGAATACGGGGGTCTGAATAACACCATGCACAGTGTGGAATTCCCCGCGTTTAGCGCGGCCTTCCTGTTTTAACAATTTATACATGAAAATAATACCTCCTGTTTTCTATGCTGATTATATGATGTCTGCTTCAAAAGGTTATACGACATCTATAACATCATTTCATCCTATTATATCGTTTCTTTGCTAAAAGATAAAGTATTTTTCATAATTACAGTTGCGAATTTCTTTCAGATTTTATATAATCAACTGGTAGTTTCAGCAAAATTGTTAATATTATACCCTTAATATGGAGGTACACACATATGGCAGGTTCCACATTTGGCACAATATTTCGCATCACCACCTGGGGAGAATCCCACGGCAAGGCGCTGGGTGTTGTAATCGATGGCTGTCCGGCAGGTCTTTCCTTATGCGAAGAAGATATCCAGAAATATCTTGACCGCCGCAAACCCGGTCAGAGCAGCATCACCACCCAGCGCAAAGAAGCTGATGAAGTGGAGATTCTTTCAGGCGTATTTGAAGGCAGAACCACCGGCACTCCGATTTCTCTTATGGTTCGTAATACTTCTCAGATATCCAGAGATTACGGCAATATCGCCACCTGTTATCGTCCGGGACATGCAGATTATACCTTTGATGCCAAGTACGGCTTCCGGGACTATAGAGGTGGAGGACGTTCCTCAGGACGAGAGACCATCGGTCGTGTGGCAGCGGGTGCCATTGCAGCCAAAATATTAAATCAATTAGGAATTGAAGTCCTTGCATATACACGAAGTATCGGTCCTTTTACAATTGACTATTCACGATTTGATAAAGATGCAATTTATTCCACACCTACTGCTATGCCTGACTATGAGACAAGCCTGAAAGCATTTGATTATCTGCAGAAGTCCCGCGAAGCCTGTGATTCCGCAGGAGGCTGCATGGAATGTATTATCAGAGGTGTTCCTGCCGGTATCGGTGATCCCGTCTTTGAAAAGTTGGATGCCAACCTGGCCAAAGCCATGATGTCTATAGGTGCTGTGAAAGCCGTAGAAATCGGGGATGGAACAGAAGTCTCATCAAGAAAGGGCAGCGAGAATAACGATGCTTTTCTGATGAAAGACAATCATATCACCAAAGCTACCAATCATGCCGGAGGTATTTTGGGAGGCATTAGTGACGGGAGCGATATCGTTATCCGTGCACATGTAAAGCCTACTCCTTCCATTTTCCAGACTCAACAGACAGTAACACAGACCGGAGAAGAGATCGAACTGCAGATTAAAGGTCGTCATGATCCTATTATCGTTCCCAGAGCAGTCGTTGTCATGGAGTGTATGGCTGCCCTCACTGTGCTTGATGCCATGATGGTCAATATGTCAGCCAGAATGGATTCATTGGAACGGTTTTACATGAAGTAAACGCAAAGTACTTTTCAAATATATAACCTATAAAAGAAAGAAAAAGCAGATTTTGAGGAATCATGTCATTTCTCTAAAATTCTGCTTTTTCATTTTATTCCATTCTATATTCTACAATTCACGTCAAAGGGCATTAATTACCCAAACGATAGAACACAATGCAATTAGGTTGGTTTATCTTAATCTCGGGACCATTCATAATAATCGTATGATTCTTGGTATCTACTTTAAAGAATGTCATATTATTAGTTTCATGGTTCAATGATACCAGGAACTTTCCTCCCGGGAATAACTCTGCATCCTTGGGATAATCTCCGCTGACAGGAAGGCAGAAATTCTTGTTGAGCATACCATTCTCCATATTTACATCAAATAGTACAACAGTATTGTCGCCTGCATTAGAGCTTACCAGATACTTATAATCATCAGAAAAGCTGAGTGCACTTGCTGCATTATTTACCAGATTGTCACTATCTGCGATTGTAGAAACCGTCTGAATCTTTTCAAACCATGGATTTCCATTCCTCTCTTCATAACGGTATACATCGATATAACATTTCCACTCATGTACTATATAAATATACTGACCATCCATGGAAATCTTTATATGTCTTGGTGCAGATTCAAGTTCACTTCTGATTACATCCACCAGCTTCACCGTTCCACGCTTCACATCAAAACGATATACATTTACATGATCCATTCCCTGATCAGCTACCAATAAATACTTGTTATCATGAGTCATGCGGGCACAATTAATATGTGGTCGGAAATTTCGTTCTGCTACACTTCCCAGACCCTTATGGAAAATTTCATCCGTAATCTTTCCGATAGATCCATCCTCTTCCAGTTTCAATACCGTCAGCTTGCCATCGTGATATCCTGCCACGAAAAGATAAGAATCCGTATAATCTGTTGACAGATAACATCCTCTCATACCATTGATAGGAGCAAAATTAATCAGTTCCAGGCTGCCATCTGCCTGAATACGATAAGCTTCTACACCAAAATCTGTAATAGAATACAGATATTTTCTGTTGTGGGAAATTGAAATATAAGATGAGTTGGAAATCTCTACTTTATCTTTTTCCTTGAATCTGCCATTTTCCATATCTACGTTGTATACTCTGATGCCATGGCTGTCACCCATTGTATATGTAGAAACATAAGCAACATAATTATCTTTCTTTTTACTAACCATGTGACTTACCCTCCTTCGAAATCTTTCATATAGTTTACCACAAAACAACGATGAATGAAATACCCTTTCCCGTAAAAAATGTATTTTTCTATCAAGTCTTGTTACTGTCGAATAAAGTACCAATCGAAAAGGCAGCATAGCCAATGCTATGCTGCCGGTAAAACGCACATTTCCATGCAGACTGTTTTAAATCAGTCATTTTCACAACCACATGTCTCATTTCTGGAAATATCGGGGTACCTTGATGTGGATACAGGTGCTTCTCTTCTACGCTCATCATCCCATCTTCGGTTGCCTTCCCATCTACGTTCATCATTGCGTCTGCGATCATCATCGCATCCACAGTCATCATCTCTTCTGCGATCATTGTCGCGTCTTCTGTCATCATCACAACCACAGCCATCGTCACGTCTGCGATCATTGTCGCGTCTTCTGTCATCATCGCAGCCACAGCCATCGTCACGTCTGCGATCATTGTCACGTCTTCGGTCATTATCGCAACCACAGCTATCGTCACGTCTGCGATCATTGTCACGTCTTCGGTCATTATCGCAACCACAGTCATTGTCACGGCCACAACCGTTATCACGGCTACAGCCATCGTCACAGTCACAGTCGCTTTCTCGTCCACGGTTATCTATACAGTCACAGTCATCTCCACGGCCACAGCTATCGTTGCAACCGCTTCTCATGCCGCATCTGTTTCCTCCACAGCAAAACAGCAGCAGAAAAATCCACAGGCAGTTCATTATCAAATCTTCCTTTGATTGGTTTACTTTATCATATTCCCAATTCAGAATTTCGTGCCTGTCTTCACCTTCCGCAGGAACTCTTCCCGGATGTACCGGAAGGTTTGCTCTTCCCCTTCCCGAGCTAACATTTCCAGAAGTTCCAACAATACTTTTCGTGTGTAAGGATGCAAAGGCGCCTTGTCTGTTCCTTTATAATAATAGTCAAGCGGCGCTTTATCCGTATAATTTTCTCCGAGATATACTTTGCAGGCGGCGATACGGTCCATCATCATTTCCGCAATATACTTATCCGGCATAGGAACCGGCGCCATTCCACCCGGCACATCATCCAGACTATAATCAATCCAATATTCGTAATGATGCCTGTTGCGTCCTTTATGATGAAGCCATGCAGTGGAATAACCGATATCTTCCCGTTCTGCATTATTGGGACTTCTGTCCCCCTGGTAATACTTCATTCCCACTCTGAATTCTGTAATACTATACTTAGATATATCATGGAGGATTCCCTGTTTGTATAACCCTATAGCAAAACATCCTTTTGCCACCAGGTATTTATGATATGTTACGGTTTTAAAATGCTTCCAGGCTTTACTCATTATCTTTCCTCTCTCTGCCAGCAAATACTGCCACCGTCCTGGGTGGTATGCACTTCACAGTGCTGTTAAAATTATTCTCCTGCATGGTCTCTTCCTGTCCTGCTTCATCTGTTATGAGCAAAAGTTCCCAGTCTATCCCTTTGGGCAACTTTGGCATAGCAAAAACACCAGCTTCCCAGTGCATATTCAGAGCCAGATAAAGAAAATCTTCTTCTTTCTGACCTCTCCTTTTACCGCAGTACATTATTCCGATTTTTCTATCCTGACTCTCCAGAGATGGCCGATAAGCTTCTGTGCCATGATAAGACAATTCCGGATAACACATAGAAGAATAATCTACACCCATCGGTTCTCTTGAAAGATGCAGCACATCATGCTCTTTTCGCAAAGCTATCATGCTGACTGTAAATTCATATAGTTCTTTGTTCTTCTCCAAATCCCTCCAATTCAGCCAGGTTACTTCATTATCCTGGCAATAGGGATTGTTATTTCCATTCTGGCTGTTACCAAATTCATCTCCCATAAAAATCAAGGGTGTCCCCTGGGATAAAAACAGCATACTCATGGCATTCTTGTATTGCTTAGCCCTTAATTCCCTAACCTGCCTCTTTCTGCAAGGTCCTTCTGTCCCACAATTCCAGCTTTGGTTATAACAGCTTCCGTCTCTGTTGCTTTCTCCATTCTCCTCATTGTGCTTATCGTTGTAGCATACCATATCCATCATGGTAAATCCGTAATAATTACTGAAAAAATTAATTTTACCGTATTCAGGAGGATTATTGCTCATCTGATAGCATACGCTTCGAAGCATATCCTGGTCACCCTTTAGAAATCTTCTCATGTCATTCAGGTAATCATCACGATACACTGCCAGATTGCGATATACCGATAAATTCCCTTTTCCACCGGCAATATTTCTATAATGACAGCCAGCGTTTATCCTGTTCCCTTCCACAGTATCCAGCCAAAGCTTAGTATCTGTCAGTGCAGGATCATCTGACAGATACTTCAGCGGCAATTGTTCTCCCATCAGTCTGAAACCATCCACATGGTATTCCATCACCCAGAATCTCAGGATGTCCGGGATGTCAAACCTTGATACTTCCAGCGGAAAATAAAACTGCATCACCACTTCCATCCGGTTCCTGTGAAACTCCCTGACCATGTCACGAAACTCTTCTACAGGATCTTTTCCTGCGGCATATGATGCTTTAGGAGCATAGTAAAAGCCTTTCTTATACCCCCAATAATTCAACTTTTCCTCGCCCGGCTCTCTTTCAATAAATTCATATGCAGGCTGAAGCTCTACCGTGGTAATTCCCAATTTCTTCAAATAGGGAATCTTCTCCGTGACACCCTTGAAAGTTCCTTTATGAGCAACCTTTGAAGATGAATGCTTTGTAAATCCTCTTACATGGAGCAGATAACAGATACAATCTTCATAAGGAATTTCCGGCTTCTTATCCCCCTGCCAGTCATAATCCTCTTTTAAAAAACCGGCTCTCATATCCTTTTCTTCTCTCGCCTGACCATAGTCCTCCTGTTTCTCAAAAAACCTGCCACAGGTATCCGGCACAACATTATCTCCCTCATAGAACTGATATGTAACACTATCCTCATCCACATCGTGAACCCATCCATAATGAATATCTCCTACCCTGTCCTCAGGTGCAAAAGATATTCTTCGCAGTTCACTGCCATCATCTTTCCCATACAAAATCAAACCGCAATTTTCCATCTTCGATACAAAGGACACTCGAATACCCATATCTTCTCGATGTACTCCCAAAGGATACAGGCTGATCTGTCGATTCTTTTCTGCCATAAATACCTCCACTGCCAATGCAGACTTCCCCAAATTGCAACCACCATCATTATACTTTTTTTCCGTAAACTTGTAAATCTATTGCGCAAAAAATCTTCAAGTGGTAATATTAAAATAAGACAGATGAAAGAATAGGCGGGTCTGTCTCCCTTGCGCAATCGCCTGGCGCAGATAGGAAATCATATGGGTAAAAATAATTATGAAGATGAAGAAATGACCGTTGAACTGGAACTCGAAAACGGTGAGGTAGTCAACTGTGCGATCATCACTATTCTTGCCGTAGAAGGACAAGATTATATTGTTCTGCTGCCGCTGGACGAAAACGGTGAGAACCAGGACGGAGAAGTATGGTTCTATCGTTACAGTGAGAATCCGGACGATCCCAACGAAGAACCTGAGCTTGGTTTCATTGATGATGACGATGAATACGAGCGCGTATCTGATGCTTTTGATGAGTATCTTGACAACTGCGAATTTGATGAGCTGGTAGACGGTCAGGAATAGAACCCATCAGATTCACTACAACATCTTACTCCAAACTTGCTTCTGCACCAGCGGATTTAAGAATCTGGACATCAGCCTGGGGCGTTCCTTTGTGCCTGTTACGAAGGTCAGCTCCAGGAATTCTTTTGCTCTGGTCATGGCTACATACAGCATCCGTCTTTCCTCTTCCACCGTTTCCTCCGACTGCATATGACCATAAGGAAATGTTCCCTCATTTACATCAGGTATCCATACCCTCTCAAATTCCAATCCTTTGGACGCATGTACTGTCATCATGCGAACACCATTTTGTTGGCTTTGGTCACCTTGCTGACTTTCTGTTCCTTTTTCCATTTCATATCTAAAGACATCTTGGTATGCCAGCCATTCTTTAGCATTGGAAAAGTTTTTCACTTCTTCACCGGCCATATCCAGCACCTCCATCCATTCCGATAACTTTACCGAGTCAGTTCCTGCTTTCCTGAGCAGGTAGGCTTCATATCCCATTCCTTTCCTTAGGTAAGATACGGCAAGATACGGGGACAGCTTCCCAAGTCGTTTTAAGCCATCTTCCAGCTCACCCAGCCGAATCAACAGCTTTGGAAGTTGTTCAGGATAGGCATATTTCCTGTAATAAGCTCTTATTTCTTCAAATACCACAATTTCTTTTTCCAAAGCTTCCCGCCTGATTCCTCTATAGGGCTTATTCATAATCCGCAAAAACCGGCTCCTTCTGAAATCGCCGCCGGCCACCTGCAGGAAAGCGCTGATATCCTGCATCACAAAATGATCATAGATACAGCTCGCTTTTTCTTTCATTACATAGGGAATACCTGCCTTTAACAGCCTGGAGGCAAATCCTTGCATCTGAGAATTAGTGCGGAATAATATTGCTGTCTCTTTTAATTGCTCCGTACTTAGTGTGGATAAGCATCTTGTCATGTACTGATATTCTTCTCCTTTGTCCACAAAGCTTTTGACAGATACCTTTGAGGCTTCCTGTT
Source organism: Lachnospiraceae bacterium (assembly GCA_017465845.1). GTDB lineage: Bacteria > Bacillota > Clostridia > Lachnospirales > Lachnospiraceae > Acetatifactor. Next base: position 21,510 of record JAFTVH010000090.1, read on the forward strand.
CAGTACGTTCCTCTTTGGCAGCTTTCAGTTCCTTCACGAAACGATTCCTATTTTCACTGATTACTTTAAGCGATGCTTTTACGATATCCTGACTGCTTCGGTAATTTTGGTCAAGCAATATCTGCTCGCACCCGGGATAATCCTCCAGAAAATGCTTCATCAGGGAAGGTTCCGATCCTCGGAATCCGTAGATGGACTGATCATCATCTCCCACCACAAAGAGATTACACTTCTGTCCTGCTAACAATTTTATAATTTTGTATTGTATGGGATTGATATCCTGAAATTCATCAATCAGAATATACTGAAACCGCTCTTGCCAGATTTCCAATATACTCTTATCATCTTGAAGCATTTTCAGACACTGATAAACCATATCATCAAAATCCATTTTACCGGTAGCTGCTCTTTTCTCTTCATATTTAGTCAATATATGAGTAAATCCTTGTCGATAGGGTTCTTCCAAAATCCTTGCTGCCTTATCAAAATTGACTGTATTTTTATAATAACTGATAGCAGCCAGACATTTACCCGCATCCTCGTTCAGAACATCATTACCGGGAAAAGTACTCTGTTCCATAGTTTTTATATAATCTTTTAAAAGGGGAATCATCAAGTGTTTCTTGTCAGAATCCTTAAGAATAGTTTCCGCCTGCTTACAGCCGGATTTTATGAGCATCTGATAAAAGATAGCATGAAAGGTTCCGAAATTCACAGGATAAATCCTGTTTTGCGATGCCAGGAACCTGCGCTGCATATTCATTGCAGCTTCTCTGGTAAATGTGATTACCAGAATATTCTGAGGCGGTACCTCAAAATGATTGATCAGATTAGAGATTCGATTGGTAATTGTAAATGTCTTTCCGGAGCCGGGCCCCGCCAGAACCAGCATGGGCCCCTCTCCGTGCATAACAGCCTTACGCTGTGATTCATTTAATTGTTCAGGCATTCTGCAGAAGCTCGATACCCTTACGGATACGTTTTAAGCTTTCATCTTTACCAAGAATCTCCATGATCTCTGTGGCTCCTGCCGGTGTCATCTGCTTACCGGACACAGCAGTTCTGATCGGCCACATAACATAACCATTCTTACATCCCTTCTTCTCCACATAACCGAGCAGTGTCTGATACAGCGCATCGTTACTGTAATCCTCCTGCTCCTCTAAAAGAGGCAGTACTTCTGTCAATACCTCCAGGGAAGATTCCGCATTGGTCTTCATCTTCTTATGTGTGTACATAGCAGGGTCATACTCCCCAAGCTCCTCGAAGAAATCTACCTGTGCTGCAATATCAGGGAAAACTTCAATTCTGGTCTTCACCATAGCTGCTATCTTCTTTAAGTCTAAATCTTTGGTCAGTGCGGCTTTCAGATACGGCTCAGCCATTTCATAGAAAACGTCCAGATCCATTGCTTTCAGATACTCGCCATTCATCCAGCGCAGCTTCACGATATCAAATACTGCCGGAGACTTACTGATTCTTCTATAATCGAAGTCACGGATCAGCTCGTCCAGCGAAAAGATTTCTCTATTGTCCTCAGGACTCCAGCCAAGCAGAGCGATATAGTTAACAATCGCTTCTGTCAGGAATCCCTGCTCAATCAGATCCTCAAAAGAAGAATGTCCGCTTCTCTTGGACAGCTTCTTATGATTCTCATCAGTAATCAGAGGCAAATGCACATACACCGGAACCTCCCAGCCAAATGCCTCATAAAGTCTTACATACTTAGGTGAAGAAGACAGATACTCATTACCTCTAACTACATGTGTAATATTCATAGTATGGTCATCAACTACGTTTGCAAAGTTATAAGTAGGATATCCGTCTGATTTGATCAGAATCATATCGTCCAGTTCACTGTTGTTGACTGTGATATCTCCATACAGTTCATCATGGAAAGTAGTGGTACCCTCTGTCGGATTATTCTGGCGAATGACAAAAGGCTTTCCTGCCGCAAGATTGGCCTCCACTTCCTCTTTGGACAGATGCAGGCAGTGCTTATCATAAATCATGATTTCCTTGCCTTCTACGATCTCTGTCTTTAAGCTTGCCAGTCTCTCCTTGTCGCAGAAGCAATAATAAGCCTCACCCTTGTCAATCAGCTCTTTGGCATACTTCATATAGATGCCGGTCTTCATTCTCTCACTCTGCACATAAGGACCATAACCACCGTCCTTGTCGGGACCTTCGTCATGAATCAGTCCTGTCTTAGCCATTGTGCGGTAAATGATCTCCGTAGCACCTTCCACGAAACGCTCCTGGTCTGTATCTTCGATACGGAGCATGAAATCTCCGCCCGCATGCTTTGCAATCAAAAACTCATATAAAGCAGAACGCAGATTTCCCACATGCATTTTACCGGTTGGGCTGGGTGCATATCTTGTTCTAATCTTAGTCATTGTTTTTTCCTCCATAAAACGTACTTACTACATTGTAAACGCTTTTGGAAAAAACTGCAATGGGTTTTTTTCAGTTTAAGTACTTTATATAATATTTCCAATCTTCACGGCTAAAATAATGGTTCCCGCTTCTTATATGATACCCAATATAACCATCATGGAAGCACTCCCCCGGTACCGGAAGTCGGTCAGGATGAACAAATCCACATAATCCTATTTTTTCATAATATTCACCGGCTGCTACACAAGACAGGTATTCATTTTTTGGGTCTGCCCATAAATCGTTTACGGCGCTGGCTACGTAGACTCTGTGAGGGACATTAGCTGCAATTAAATAGTGCTGATCAAACGGAAGGGCATCTTCATTATCGGCATATTTCTCATAGTTTTCACAGAACCAGTGCGAAAAGGTGTCGTATATTTTACGGATGGTTTCACCTTGTTTATTTCGGGAAAGAGCGGCACCGCTGCATCCGGAATCATTGGAAAAAGCGCAATAGAATCTTTCGTCAAGTGCACCGGTTAACAGGGCGGTTTTGCCTAATCTGGAATGGCCCGCTACGCTGATACGGGCATGATCAAGTTCCGGAAGTGTCATTGCATAGTCCATAACACGCATGGCTGCCCATGCCCAAAGACCGATTTTCCCACATTGTGTCTTGGATGTGCGCCCCTGAGGATAAACTACTCCTGCCAGGCCATTGGTAAAATCTCCGTCATCAGAAGTAACATCTTTATAGCAAAATGAAAGAACCGCATATCCTTCATCCACAATCTCTTCTGAGGGCTGATATCTGTCAGGCACTAAATCTCTGAAATTAATATGGATAAAGCAGGGAAGCGGATTTTCTTTTCCCGCAGGACACGTATAATACACCGGAAAAGAAAATGTTCCCTGTTCCAACTTACAGGTCAATCTTATCTTTTTCAAAACAGCCTTTCCGGCACAAAAATTATCTTCACTCTTCTCCACTTCTGCTTCCATTGAAAAGGGTGCCTCCGGCAGAAAACCATACTCTTCCTTCAAAAGCAGTTCAATAATTTCATCCTTATTCATATCCCCGGGCATCGGTAAATTTTCTATTAATTTCATAATTGCTCCTCCTGTATACATACTTCTAACGTGACCTAACCATTATACTCACTCCGGTTATAAGATACAATGAACTCCCTTATTTACTTCCTCTCTTTTTAGCATTATTTTAAGTTTCTATATCAAAAAACACCGGTAATCCCTTTTAATCTAAAGGTCTAACCGATGTTCAATATATATTTAAAGTAAAAATTGCCGGGAAGCACCTAAGAGGAGTCGGCCGTGTTAACATTCCCATCCCTGCCGACTGCCCCTCAGCGTCCCTTCCGACCATTTTTACTCTAACATGTACTCTCAGGCACCTGTTTTTCCGCTGCAGATTTAAATCTCTGCACTTCTTTCGCAGCCTGAGGTATTGCAATATTCGTACCTGCACCTGCGATACAACCGCCGGGACAAGCCATACCTTCGATCAGGCAGCCATTCTTTTTGCCGGCTTTTGCAAGCAGCAGCATCTTCTTACATTCCGCCAGACTTTCGGCATGTTCTATATGGACTTCCGTGCCGGGATAATACTTCTTTATGCAGTCTTCAATAGCGCTGGCTACACCGCCTGCTACGCCATAACCACGACCTGCACCGGTTGCATCTTGCATCTGATCCATAGCCTTGATTTCATCCAGCAAAATACCTTTGGCCTCGAACATTCCTGTCAATTCCTCAAAAGTAATCACAAAGTCAACATCGGAACGAATGGTACGGCGGCTGGCTTCCAGCTTTTTGGACGCACAGGGTCCGATAAATACCACGCTGGCATCCGGATGCTCCGCTTTGATGATTCGTGCTGTAGCAACCATAGGGGTCAGCTCATTACTGATTTTATCAATGGTCTCAGGAAAAAGATTTTTCGCCATTACTGACCAGGAAGGACAACAGGAGGTAAGGGCAAATGCTTGCTTACCGCTTGCTACTTCTTTTACATAATGCTCTGCTTCTGCCATACAGCCCAAATCTGCACCGATAGCAGTCTCGTATACATCTGCAAATCCTAATTCCTTCAGCGCAGTCTTAAACATCTCCGGTGTTACCTTAGGACCGAACTGCCCCACAAAAGCAGGCGCTACCTGAGCAATGATCTTACGACCGGACTGCATCGCACGAATCAGCTGGAAGATCTGAGACTTGTCTGCTATCGCCCCGAAAGGACAGCTCACCATACACTGACCGCAGGATACACACATATCGTTATCAATGATTGCTCTGCCTCTGGCATCACTCTTAATGGCATTGACACCGCAAGCTTTTTTACAAGGACGCTCTTTATGGCAGATGGCATCGTAAGGACATACATCTTTACACTTACCACACTTGATACATTTATCCTGATCAATGACGGAACGGCCCTTCACCATACTGATGGCGCCTCTGGGACACACAGCCTGGCAGGGATGTGCCATGCAACCCATGCAGGAGTCTGTAATCTCATAATGATGTTCCGGGCAGGCATTACAGGCAGAAGGAATTACCTGCATAAGAGGCGGCTCATAATATTTTTCATCGATATTACTTTCCTCCAGTCCTTCCGTCAGATGTCCCGGATGATTACGTTTCTCCTGTCGTAGGCTCATTCCCATGGCCAGTCTTATCATTTCCCTTATGATTGCTCTGTCACGGTATACACTTTCCAAATATTCTGTTTCTTCATAATCTACAATTTCATAAGGCAGCGCTTCCATATCGTCTTTCAGATTTGTGGAATTGAATGCCAGATTGGCTACTTCTTTAAATACACGCCTTCTTCTTTTACGAACCGGCGTGTCGATCCCTCTCATATTACTCATATGTATGCTATCTCCTCATCCAAATAATGATTTCATTATAAATTACAACATTTGATTTGTCAATCTTGCCCTTGTCACATATCAGGGTTGCAAACTCACCTGTTTTACGCCCTTCACTGCATAATAACAAAAAACCCGAAGACCAATGTGATATGTTCCATCACTTCGGTTTCCGGGGTTTCCTTCAGCATTCAATTTTACAGCTCCAAGGTAAGATGCATGTCTAAATAACACTTAAACCTACCAACTCTTTATAAACGTATTGATATAATTATCAAGACACTTCTTAATAACTTCTATAGCTTCCTCTCTGTTACCTTTTTCATTAACAGCAGTCGTCTTGTTCTCCAACGCCTTATATATCGTAAAGAAATGCTCCATCTCCTGCACTACATGAGGAGGCAGCTCTGAAATATCCTGGTAGCAGTTATAATTCGGATCTTCAAAAGGAACTGCAATGATTTTCTCATCATTC
>JAFTVH010000091.1 GCA_017465845.1 Lachnospiraceae bacterium
ATACTGTGTTAGAATTTTTGGGCGTAAGTAGAATAAATAATCGCGGCCGGCAGCATAAGCTGTCGGGTGAGGAAAGTCCGGGCTTCACAGGGCAGGATGCCGGATAACGTCCGGTGGAGGTGACTCCAAGGCTAGTGCAACAGAAATATACCGCCAGTTTTTCTTCTGAAAAACGGGAAGATTGCGTAGCAATCTTTTGGAAAGCTTGTTTACAAGTTTGCGTTGAATCCATTTATGGATTCAACTGGTAAGGGTGGAAAGGCAGCTTAAGAGACTACCGTCCGTCTGGTAACAGGCGGAGCCATGTAAACCCCATCCGAAGCAAGACCAAAACGAAAACGATAGGCTTGCCCGGCCTGTTTTCAGGTGGGTCGCTTGAAGCGTCTGGTAACAGACGTTCTAGATAGATGATTATTCACGACATAACCCGGCTTATCGTTCTGCTTACATCCATAAACCCGGTAAAATCGCTGAAAGGCTTGATTTTACTGGGTTTTTAGTATTTTAGTAACACGTTAGTGACAACTGGAGAAATTAATGTAGATTAATTGCAAATGGTGGAAACGTTATGACAAAAAGCAGGATAGGTGTTGTGGCCGCTTGGATGATGGCAGTTATTTTATTGCCCGGCTGTACTTTCGGCAATGAGAATGTAGGAGTGAAAAGTGAATCTCATCAAATCAAGGAGCAGGAGGCTGAGAAAGAGCAGGGTGAGAACATCTCCGGTCAAACGCAAAAAGAGTCAGTTTATCTGTCTAATGAGACCTTCACTGTAGAAGAACCTGAAAATGAGAACTTGGCCGGACTTTTGCAGGAAAAAGTAGCAGGTGTCATGGTACAGATTAATACAGGAGAACTTCTTGGAAGCGGAATTATCTGGAGCATGAATAAAGAGAATATGGTAATCGTCACTGCCGCCCATGTGATAGAAGAGGCTCAGAATCCGGAGATTACTTTGGCTGACGGAACGATTCTTGAAAGCAGGGATAATCTCTGGCACTGGAGAACAGTATCAGACTGCGATTTGGGAATCATTACGATTCCTATGGAAGAGATTCCGGAGGAGAACTTGGCAGAGTGCCGATATGTATCTGTAGACAAAGAAGCGTATGACAATCTGCAGCCGGAGGACATCATCCTGGTTATGGGCTCGCGGGATAGCGTAGCCGGCAACGCCTATCAGGGCAAATTGATAGAATCCTGGATATATATGGAAGACTATTCTCAATACATGATGCTTGCCTTCACATATGCTAAGCCCGGCATGTCCGGAGGCGGCGTTTTCAATCAAAACGGACAATTTATAGGCATCTTATCCGGTGCCGACGAACAGGGAAACTTGGCGATTCTTCCCTTGAGTTTGATTTTGCGGGAAATAGATTAGGCGCTTATTAATAAAACTTTCACCATTAGAGATATTGACAATGAAGCCGGAATGGTGGAAAATAAGAGACAGTGGCAGAGAAGAAGAGTATCTTTGCCGGATATGAGTGTCTGCGATAAAAAGCAGCGATGAAATCCCACAGTATCGACTGGATGGGATATGGAAAGGAAATGAGAGAAATGACCAAGATTGATGTAGTATCTGGATTTCTTGGTGCAGGTAAGACAACCCTGATCAAGAAACTGTTAAAGGAAGCACTGGACGGAGGTAAAGTAGTTCTGATTGAAAATGAATTTGGTGAGATCGGTATTGACGGCGGATTTTTAAAAGAGTCCGGCATTGAAATCAAAGAAATGAATTCCGGCTGTATCTGCTGCTCACTGGTAGGAGATTTCGGTACCTCTTTAAAGGAAGTACTGACCACCTATTCACCTGAGAGAGTATTGATTGAGCCTTCCGGAGTAGGTAAGCTGTCCGATGTCTTAAAGGCAGTGGAAGATGTGGCACAGGATCTGGATGTTGAGGTTAACAGCGCAGTAGCTGTAGTAGATGCTTCCAAGTGCAAGATGTATATGAAGAACTTCGGTGAATTCTTCATTAATCAGGTTGAATATGCCGGCACTATTATTTTGACACGTGCGGACAAGACTTCTCAGGAAAAAATGAATGCCTGTGTGGAGATGCTTCGTGAACATAATGATAAGGCAACGATTATTACAACTCCGCTTGATCAGCTGGATGGAAAGACTGTTCTTGAAACAATTGAAGGCGCTGATAAGCTGGAAGATATGATGAAAGAGATGTTGGAGCATGTGCATGAGGAGCATGACGAGAACTGCACTTGCGGCTGCCATGATCATCACCATCATCATCACCACGACCATGACGAGCATGATGAGGAGTGCACCTGCGGCTGCCATGATCACGGACACGAGCACCATCACGATCACGACGATCATGACCATGAGCACCATCACGATCACCACCATGACCACGATGATCATGACCATGAGCACCATCACGATCACGACGATCATGACCATGAGCACCATCACGATCACGACGATCATGACCATGAGCATCATCATGATCACGATCACGACCATGAGCACCATCACGACCATGATGATCATGACCACGATTACCACCATGACCACGATGATCATGACCACGAGCACCATCATGACCATGATGAACACTGCACCTGCGGCTGCCACGATCATGACCATCATCACCATGATCATCACGGTCATCACCACGCAGACGAAGTATTCACCAGCTGGGGCATGGAGACACCTAATACCTACACCGCAGAGCGCATGGAAGAAATCCTCACAGCTCTTGACAGCGGAGAGTATGGTGTTATCCTGCGTGCCAAGGGAATGGTGCCTGCCGGAGACGGAACCTGGGTATATTATGATTATGTTCCCGAAGAGCATGATATCAGAGAAGGCAAGCCTGCTGTAACCGGTAAGATCTGTGTCATCGGTTCCAACCTGGCAGAAGATAAGCTTGCAGAACTGTTTGGCAAATAAATTGCAGACAAATATTTTGAGAAAGGCGGCGCGCATATGAAGCCCGTATATGTAATCAATGGTTTTCTGGAAAGCGGTAAGACAGAGTTTATTTCTTTTACTTTGGCTCAGCCTTATTTTCAGATTAAAGGAAAGACACTGATCCTTCTGTGTGAAGAGGGAGAAGTGGAATATGACGAGGAGCTGCTTCGTAAGAGCCGGTCAGTCATAGAGGTAATCGACAGCGAAGAGGAATTTACACCCAGCCATCTGGTGGAGCTGGAGAAGAAGCATAAGCCGGAGCGCATCATCATCGAGTATAACGGAATGTGGAATTACAAAAATATGAAGCTGCCCTGGTACTGGAAAATCGAGCAGCAGATCACAACGATTGACGGTTCTACTTTCCCTATGTATTACACTAACATGCGTTCCCTGCTGGCTGAGATGATCAGAAAGTCAGAAATGATCATCTTCAACCGCTGTGATGGCATAACAGATCTGAATACTTACAAACGAAATATTAAAGCGGTCAATCCCAATGCCGATGTTATCTTTGAGGATGCCAACGGAGAAATCGATGAGATTCTGGAGGAGGATCTTCCGTATGATCTGAATCAGGAGATTATCGAGCTGGACAATAACGGATATGGAATCTGGTATCTGGACAGCATGGATCATCTGGAAAGATATATCGGCAAGAAAATTAGTTTCACTGCGCTGGTGCTGAAGCCGGAAGAGATGAAAAAAGGATATTTTGTACCGGGAAGAATGGCCATGACCTGCTGTGCCGACGATATGGCATTTCTGGGCTATGCCTGTGAATATGCAGGTGCGGAAAGCCTGAAGCAGAAAGAATGGGTCAAGGTGACAGCTACAGTGAGTAAGGAATATTGGGAAGATTATAATGGAGAAGGTCCCGTCCTGCATGCGATCAGCGTAGAGAAGACCAAAGCTCCTAAAGAAGAAATCATCAGTTTTACCTGATAAAAGTAAAGATGATAAAAAGGGCCGCTGTAATTGTTGCATGCGGCCTTTTCTGCCATTACAAAGAGAGGGAGAAGAGAATGGAAATATTAGTTGGTGTATTGATACCTTTCATCGGGACCGGTGCGGGCGCTGCCTGCGTCTTTTTCCTGAAAAAAGAAATGGGGCCTAACATACAAAGGGTATTTCTGGGATTTGCAGCAGGCGTAATGGTAGCTGCGTCAGTATGGTCGCTGCTCATTCCTGCTATGGAAATGTGCGAGGATATGGGAAAGCTTGCGTTTCTTCCTGCCCTTGTGGGTTTCCTTTTAGGAATAGGCTTCCTGCTGTTGATGGACAGTGTGATACCGCATCTTCATGTGGGAGATGAGAAACCTGAAGGCGTGCCAAGTAAACTGAAGAGAAGCACTATGCTCATGCTGGCTGTTACACTTCACAATTTGCCGGAAGGTGCTGCCTGCGGTGCGATTTTTGCAGGAATCCTGACAGGAGAAGGGACGGTGACCATGGCCGGAGCAGTGGCTTTGTCCATCGGTATCGCCATTCAGAACTTCCCGGAGGGCGCGATCCTTTCGCTGCCTTTAAGAAGCGAGGGAAAAAGTAAGCTGCAGGCATTTGGAATGGGGGCACTTTCGGGAATCGTAGAGCCTGTAGGAGCGCTGATCGCCATTGGTCTGGCATCTGTCGTGACACCGGTATTGCCTTATCTTCTGGCATTTGCAGCGGGAGCCATGATTTATGTGGTGGTGGAAGAACTGATTCCGGAAGCTAGTGAAGGCAGTCATTCCAACATCGGAACCATTGCATTTGCGTTAGGCTTCGCAGTTATGATGGTGCTGGATATTGCACTTGCTTAGCAGAAAAGGAGAAAAAATGGCTATTTCATCAGAGAAAGAACTGCAGCAGTTAAGGAGCAGACTAAATGACCTGGCGCGAAAATCCTTTCAGCAGAATATGTTCACATTCACCGGTTTTCTGGGACTTAGTGAGCAGGATATTTTCTGGCAGGAGGAACAACAGTTAAGGTATGCAGGCTGCACACTATGGGGCGGTGATGAACAGTGCGACAGGAAAGTGTTGCGGTTTGGTTCCGCAGACGAGCTTGGCTATGAAGAACCTTTTGCAATTGCCTGTATTCATATTACACCATTGATGGAGAAATTCGCAGATGATTTTTCACACAGGGATTTCCTGGGAGCATTGATGAATCTGGGGATAGAGCGCAGTACCCTGGGAGACATCAGGGTGGGGCACAGGGAGGCTTATCTGTTTTGTCTGGAAAGCATTGCACAGTTTATCTGTGACAATCTGGACCAGGTAAAGCATACCCATGTGCGCTGTCAGATCGTGACGGAATTAAAAGAACTGCCTCAGGAAGAACCCGAGACCGTTACCGTGCAGGCAGTTTCTGAGAGAATTGATGCAGTCATTGCAAAGGTATATAATAAATCGAGAAATGATGTGCTGGAACTGTTCCGTACAGGTAAAGTATATGTAAGCGGAAGGCTCTGTGAAAATAATTCCCGCATGTTGAAAGAGCAGGAAATCGTCAATGTACGGGGCTTCGGAAAGTTTGTGTATCTTGGGGTAAAAAATGAGACACGCAAGGGTAAGCTGAGCATTCAGGCGGCTGTGTATCGATAGAGAATCCTGAGTAAGAGAAGGAGGAAGAACTCATGTATCAGTATTCTATTATTCAGTGGCTGTTTTTCTTCTATTTTTATAGCTTTTTTGGCTGGTGCTTTGAGTCTGCCTACGTATCCATTAGCAAGAAGCGGTTTGTGAACAGAGGATTTATGCGTGGCCCGTTCCTTCCTCTTTACGGAACGGGTGGAATCATGATGCTTCTGGTATCTATGCCTTTTCAGGACAATATTTATATGGTGTATGTAGCGGGCTGCCTCGGGGCCACAGCCTTGGAATATGTGACTGGTGTGGTCATGGAAGCTTTATTTAAGGTACGCTACTGGGATTATTCTGACCGAAAATTTAATTTTCAGGGACATATTTGTTTGAGTTCTTCGCTGGCATGGGGATTTTTGACAATCTTTATGACTGAATTTTTACATAAGCAGGTAGAAAAAATCGTGTTGCTGATACCCAATGGTGTGCTGACTGTAGTTACGCTGTTTCTCACTGCATTTATATTTTCCGACTTTTCGTTGTCCTTCAAGGCTGCAATGGATCTGCGCGATGTATTGATTCAGATGGAGAAGGCAAAAGCAGAGCTTATGCGGCTTCAGAAGCGTCTTGATGTCGTGATTGCCGTGACTGAGGAGGAACTGCTCCAGCGTAAAGAAGACATGTCTGATAATCTTGAGATGAAAGTTGAGGATATCAGAGCCAGTATCGAGACTAAGCTGGAGAATCTCAGGGATAGAGTGTTGGAGCGCCCTTCCGATTATTCCGACAGGGTGAAAGCGGAAATGAAGGAGCTGTTTACCAGATATCGCAGATATGATGATGAAAGAAGAAATCTGACATCCATGAAAGATTTCTTCCGAAGAAATCTGATTCGTTCCAACCCGGATATGCGTTCTGTAAAGTTTGAAGAAGCTTTGGAGGAACTGAAAAAGAAAGCGATAAAATACCGTTCACAAAAAGAAAGCGAGAAAGAAGTTTAAAAAATGAAAAGGAGAGGATTGCTCTTTGGGGCATTCTCTCCTGATTCTTCAGTATCTTAAAGAATTCTTAAAGGTTTCCCCAATTTATTTTTAATATACATTTGGAGTACAATGTACTTAAGGAGGATGGTTATGTACAATATACTGATTTGTGATGATGAAAAGGACATTGTAAATGCACTGAAGATTTATCTGGCAGATGCCAATTATCAGCTGTTCGAAGCTTATACCGGGAAAGAAGCGCTGAAAGTAATCGACAGCCAGGATATCCACCTGGTACTTATGGACATCATGATGCCGGAGATGGATGGTATTTCAGCGATGGTAAAAATCAGGGAGAAAAGCAATGTGCCGGTAATCTTATTGACAGCCAAAAGTGAGGATACCGATAAGATTCTGGGTTTGAACGTTGGAGCGGACGATTATATTACCAAGCCCTTTCATCCGGTGGAGGTGGCTGCAAGAGTAAGAAGCCAGCTACGCAGGTATATGCAGTTGGGCGGTGGGAATATGAAGCAGACGGTGCTTACAATAGGCGGTATCGAACTGGACGATAAGGCGAAAAGCGTGACACTGGATGGTGAGCCGGTGGCATTAACCCCTACAGAGTATGAAATCCTGAAGCTTCTTATGGAACACCCGGGACAGGTATTCGCGCCCAAGGAAATTTACCAGAGAATCTGGAATGATCTTCCCTACGGAAGTGAGAATACCGTAGCAGTACATATTCGTCATCTTCGGGAGAAACTGGAAATCAACCCTGCAGAACCGCGCTATCTGAAGGTAGTCTGGGGGCAGGGCTACAAGATGGAGAAAGGGCCGAGAGAATGAGGAAAAAGAGATTAACGGAAAGGTTCGTTTTGAAAGTCTTTGCTTATTTTATGACCGTGATTTTGTTTTTTGGTACTGTGGCAGGAATTGTGGGAATCGTTGCCATGGCGGAGGAAGGCTTTTATGAAAAGAGAATGGATAAGCTGATTGAAAGTGGACTGTCAGATATTGCTTGGAGAAAAGGGATAGATATCTTGTCCATGCTCAGCGATGATATGGAAGAGTACGTAGAGCGTTACTGTGAAGATACCAATCTTCAGTATCAGGTGTTAGATGAGCAGGGGACATATCAGGCAGGTAACTATAATGGAAGGAGCCTCAACTATGTTTACAATATCTATGCACGGGAAGATGCGCCATTACTGCTGGTCATGGATACTGGTTCAGAAACAACCTCACATGTAGTTGATTCACGGTCACATACTTCTTTCATGGGTGAAGGCTGGGTAATGAAGCTCTATGTTGATAAATCATTTTTCTATGAAGACGAATTCAGCAAGATGTTTGAGATTTACATTCAGCTGTATTCTGTGCGTTATTATCTGATTGGTTTGACTGTTGTCATGGGGATCCTGTGTATCATCAGCTTTATTTTCCAGTTATGCAGTGCAGGAAGGCGCTATGGAGAAGAGGAGGTCCGGGCAAAAGGTATTGCAGCGATTCCCTTTGATTTGCTGAGTGTGGGTGCTGTTGTAATAGTAATACTGCTTTGGGAAGGCTTTTTCGATCACTTTTACTGGCATAGCCTGAGTGAGACAATCCTGGCAGTGGTGCTTCTGGTGGCAGGTTTTGCTGCAGCTGTCGGTTATTGCATTATATGGGCGATTCAGGTAAAAGCCGGTACCTGGTGGAAGAATATGCTGATCTGCCAGATACTCAGAGGAATTACTGCCGGCTGTCGTTTCTGCATCCGGGGAATGACAGCAGTTTTCAGGAATCTGCCGAATTTGGTTCAGGCACTGATCGGGCTGGGAGGATTGTTCATTGCAGAAATGGTGGTACTTGCGCTGCTGGGCATGCTTTATTTACCTATAACAGGTGCCCTGGCTATCATCTGGTTCTTGGAAAAAATCATTCTGATTCCGGTGGTACTGTATTTTGCTCTTATCAACAGTAAACTGGCAGAAGGAGGCAGGAGGCTTGCCGACGGAGAGCTGGATTATCAGATAGATACCGGAAGGATGTTTGGTAATCTGAAAGAGCAGGGGGAGAACCTGAACAGAATCGGTGAGGGGCTGAATGTTGCTGTAGAGGAGCGCATGAAGAGCGAACGATTGAAGACGGAACTGATTACCAATGTATCCCATGATATCAAGACGCCGCTGACCTCCATTATCAATTATGCAGACCTGATTGTGGAAGAGCCTACTGAAAATGCAAGGATCACAGAATATGCAGAAGTGCTGAAGCGCCAGTCCGCACGGCTGAAGAAGCTGATAGAGGATCTGATGGAGGCTTCCAAAGCTTCCACCGGTAATATCGAGGTACATATGGTGCCCTGTGAGGTAGGAGTGCTTCTGACCCAGACTATGGGGGAATATGAACAGAGGCTGGCAGAACTGGGGTTGGAGCTGGTAGCCAGACAGCCCGATCATCCCGTTCGGATCATGGCAGATGGAAAGCTTTTGTGGAGAGTATTTGATAATTTACTGAATAATATCTGTAAGTATGCTATGGGGGGCACCAGAGTGTATCTGACAGTGGAAGAGCGGGATGGCAAAGTGGCTATCGCATTTAAGAATATTTCCAAGTACCCGCTGGACATTTCGGCAGAGGAACTGAAAGAGCGGTTCGTACGGGGAGACAGGTCACGCCATACGGAAGGGAATGGGCTCGGATTGTCCATTACACAGAGTCTGACGCAGCTTCAGGGGGGAGAACTGGAGCTGACGGTGGACGGGGATTTCTTCAAGGTGGTGCTGGTGTTTGAGGGGATTGAGTAGACTGAGAAATGGACGGAATTGGGGGCTTGGAGTAAGGGACGCACTTTAGAGGCAGACAGGCAGGGGGTTGGATGCAGTCACAGAGACATAAGATTTACTAACAGCCGCGGATTTTGACAAAGGGCCAGTATCAAAACGCAAAACTCAGCGCTTCGCGCTTCAAACAGGTTGCGTTTTGATACTGAAAGTCAAAATTTGTGGCTGTAAGTAAATCTTATGTCTCTGCGTATGTCATCCGAAGTCCTGCCTATCTGCCCCTAAAGTGCTGTTTACTGCAAGTCCCATTCAGTTCATTTCTCGGTCTATTCTAATCTCTCATTTTGAAATTGTTTGTCTACTGAATTCAAGTGGTTACTGTTTGGCTGCCATCTCTATTTCAATGCTTTGCGGATTTTCTGTTGCTGGTACAACGATAAACCTTGCCTAGGGTCAACCGTGAATATCAAAAGCAGTTACATAGGATGAGTATTGGACATATTGAAGAAAAACAGGTTAGATTGTCCAAAAAGGCGCTTCAAACAGTAAAAATTAATGATTTTATTTGGATTTTAATTAAGTATTTGGACATATATAAGCCGGAACTCTTCACAATGTCCAAAAATTGAGCAAATCGTGGACACTTTAGACAGTTTTTTCTGTATATGTCCAAAGACATATGTATGGCGTCCGATTTGGCGGAAAAGGGAACGTGTAATGGACATTGAGAGCCGGTTTTACTGTATATATCCAAAAGCATGGCGAAAAAGATATTTGCAAACTGTAACTTAACTGGCATTGATAGGATGAGTAGTAACTTCGGGTGTGTAAATCTACATAGCTGAATATTTTCAAAATATGGAAAATGTGGTAGTATAAAATATGTGAAAAATATGTTGTTTTAACATACCAATATTACAAGGATGGATAGATATAAATTTGAATTAGTTTATGTATAAAAAAGGTGGTACAACATGGTTTATATTAGTGTCAAAGACTTCTACGAAAAATCCGGTTCCTGCTATGTTATGAATCGGCAGGAAGAAATTGAATGTGCGAAGCAAATGAAAAGCGGGGATAATGATGCGCGTGAGCGATTGATACAAAGTTATGTGCCCATGGTGGCAAGGCATATAAAACGCATGCAGCCTCCTATGCAGAATTTAGGGCTGGTTCTCTATTGTATGCAAGCCTTAGAAAAAGCTGTAGACTCATTTGACTTCCTGCAGGATAGTGAAACATTTTCTCACCGATTGAGTTGGGGGCTGCGGCAAGCTACTACGAATTATATAGTAAATAAGCGGTAATGAAATAAGCTAATATGTTCCGGGAACACTTTTCCAAACAAGATCAAAAAACTCAGTTCAGACGGGGCTGAATTGTTACGAATAGTAACTCGTTTTTGGAATATGACGGAAAAAGTTCTTGACATTTGACTAAAAAGGGAGTATTGTCTTAATCAAGAAACAGACAGTTTCCCAACTCAATATGTTTTGTAAACCTGTGAGAAAGAGAAGTAAGCTTAAGTGAGTATTACAGAGAGCTGCCGGTGGTGGGATGGCAGTATAGGAGCTTTTGCCGAATGGACTTTCGAGGCCGGCCCGAAAAAAATGTAGTAAGTAGGCGTCGGCGGGATTCGGACCCGTTATCAAGCCGATGTGCATGATGGTGCATAGAATGAGAGGACATCAGTCAATTTGAGTGGTACCGCGATAATAATGGATGATTATTACCGCCTCAAATGCGTTAAGCATTTGAGGCGGTTTTCGACGTGTATCGGAATGTTCCCTCCTTACAGGCGCAAGACAAAAATTAAATTTTGCAGGCCTAAAAGGCAGAAAAGGAGCGTAATTATGAAGAAGAGATTTTTAGCAGTTGTATTGGCAGCAGTTTGTGCAGCAGGTATCTTTAACGGTTGCGGCAGTGAAGAAAAGAATGGATATACCATCGGTATCTCCCAGTTTGCAGTGCATGGTTCTCTGGATAACTGCAGGGAAGGTTTCCTGGTAGGACTGGCAGAGGAAGGCATCGTGGAGGGAGAGAATCTGACCGTTGAGTATGTGAATGCCCAGGCAGATCCCAGTACCGCAGGTCTGACTGCTGATAATTTTGTCACCAAGAAGGTGGATCTGATCTGTGCCATTGCAACACCAAGTGCCATGACAGCATATAATGCGACCATGAATACAGACATCCCAGTGATTTATACCGCAGTATCCGATCCGGTAGAGGCAGGGCTTGCAGGAGAGGACGGTATGCCGGTGGGCAACATTACCGGTACCTCCGATGCTTTGGCAGTAGAGGAGCAGCTTAAGATGATCCGTCAGGTTCTGCCGGATGCAAAGAAAATTGGTATCATCTATACCACAAGTGAAGCCAATTCCATCAGTACAGTAGCAAAGTATAAGGAACTTGCAGAGGCATATGGTTTTGAAATCGTTGATACCGGTGTAACAGCCATTTCTGAAGTGGCTCTGGCAGCCGCAGACCTGGTAAGCAAGGTAGACTGTATTTCCAATCTGACAGACAACACCGTTGTAAGTGCGCTGCAGACAGTTTTGGAAGAGGCTAATAAAAAGAATATTCCTGTATTTGGTTCTGAAGTAGAACAGGTAAAAGCAGGTTGTGTAGCTGCTATGGGTCTGGAATATTACGAACTGGGTATCCAGACAGGTAAGATGGCTGCCAAGGTCCTGAAGGGAGAGGCAAAAGCTTCTGAAATGGCTTTTGAAGTAATTTCTGAGCCTCGTCTGTATGTGAATACCGCAGCAGCTGAGAAAGTAAATGTTACATTGGCAGATGATTTCGTGGCAGGTGCTTATCAGAAGTTTGATGAAATTGTAGTAGAATAATATTGCAGGCGGTTCGTCAGTGGCGAACCGCCGATAAAAAAGCAGTTAAGGAGTTAGAATCATGGCATTATTATTGAGTGTCCTTGAGCAGGGAATGATATACGGAATCTTGGCTCTGGGCGTTTATATCACTTACAAAATACTGGATTTCCCGGATCTTACGGTAGACGGAAGTTTCCCTTTCGGGGCTGCGATCACCGTATTTATGATCAGTAAGCTGGGACTGCCGCCCATACTCACACTTCCCGTTTCTTTCCTGGGAGGAGCGCTGATTGGCATCTGTACAGGACTCATTCATGTAAAATTGAAGGTCAGGGATCTGCTGTCCGGCATTATTATGATGACAGGGCTGTACACCATCAATCTTTGGGTGGCAGGCTCCGGTTATGTTCCGATTTTCAATCAGAAGACCATATTTGATAATGATCTGGTGAATGCCGTGATTCCTTCTTTTCTGGCAAATTACAAAAGAATTATCATAATACTTGTGATTACCATGGTTGCAAAATATCTCCTTGACTGGTATATGAGTACCAAATCAGGATTCCTGCTGCGTGCAGTTGGTGACAATGATACCATCGTTACCAGTCTGGGCGTGGATAAAGGGCTTGTCAAAATCGTGGGACTGTCTATAGCAAATGGTCTGGTGGCATTAAGCGGCTGCATCTATGCACAGCAGCAGAGAAGCTTTGAGATATCTATCGGTACAGGCGCTGTAGTCATCGGACTGGCAAGCGTCATCATCGGCACCAGCCTCTTTAAAAAGATGACATTGTTGCGTGTCACCAGCAGCGTCATTATCGGCTCCATTTTGTATAAGGGCTGTGTAGCACTGGCGATGTTCGCAGGTATCGATCCCAATGCGATCAAGCTTGTGACGAGTGTACTTTTCCTGATAATCCTGGTCATCAGTATGGACAGAAAGAAGGTGGACTAATGCTTCAGCTGGTAAATATCAATAAAAATTATAATCCCGGTTCTGTGAACGAACTTTGCCTGTTCAAGGATTTTAATTTTACCGTAAAAGACGGCGAATTCGTATCAGTAGTAGGAAGTAACGGCTCCGGCAAGACATCCATGCTGAATATCATCTGCGGAAGCATACCGGTAGACAGCGGCAAAATCCTGATAAATGACAGAGACATTACCAAACAGAAAGATTTCATCCGCCAGAAGCATATCGGCAGAGTTTATCAGGATCCTGCTAAGGGGACCTGTCCAAGCATGACGATTCTGGAGAATATGTCCATTGCGGATAATAAAGGAAAGCCTTACAATCTGGGCAGAGGCGTAAATAAAGCCCGGACAGAAAGTTACAGAGAGATGCTTCGCCCTTTGAATCTTGGGCTGGAAGATAAGATGGGAGTTCAGGTGGGCTCTTTGTCCGGCGGACAGCGTCAGGCATTGGCTCTTTTAATGGCTACCATGACACCGATCGATTTCCTGATTCTGGATGAGCATACGGCGGCGCTGGATCCCAAGACAGCTGAGATCATTATGGAACTGACAGACCGTGTTGTCCGTGAAAAGAAGGTGACCACGATCATGGTTACACACAATCTGCGTTATGCGGTGGAGTACGGCAACCGTCTGGTTATGATGCATGAAGGAAATGTGATCCTGGATAAGTCCGGAGAAGAGAAAGCAGCAGTAAAGACGGAAGAAATCATGGGAATCTTTAATAAGATCAGTGTGGAATGCGGTAACTGATTAGAGAACACCTGATTGGCTCAACCCTTATTTTGCGAGGGCTGAGCCTTTGTACGTTTGTTTGGGAAAGGTGTAATATGGCTCGCTCATGAAAAAGAACTTGAAAACGTAAAGAAATTGTTAAGATTGTTTTGGTATTCTAAAATAAAAATAAAATGTCTGGAACATTTTTTTTATTTATGCTATGATAAATATTATGTAAATTATTGACAGAGGTGATTGCTTGAAATTATGGAACCAAAAGTTAAAAAGTAAATTTGAAGAATCGCTGAAAGCGGTACTTCCGGTCATTGTCATTGTATTGCTCCTGAGCTTTACCATAGCACCTATTACTCCCAGTATCCTTCTGTGCTTCCTACTCGGAGCACTGATGGTCATGGTGGGTATGATGTTTTTTACACTTGGTGCTGAAGTGTCCATGACACCCATGGGTGAAAAAGTGGGAGCCAAATTGACACAGACGAAAAATATCTGGATTATTACAGTGTTATCTTTCATACTGGGAGTTATCATAACGATATCAGAACCGGATTTGCAGGTGTTGGCTACACAGGTACCATCGGTTCCGAATATGACGCTGATTCTGGCAGTAGCCGTAGGTGTAGGTGTGTTCCTGGTAATAGCCCTTTTGCGTATGCTGTTCTCAATTGCGCTGCCACATTTATTGGTGTTATTTTATTTGATTGTATTTACACTGGTATTTTTTGTGCCGTCAGATTTCAGAGCCATTGCCTTTGATTCCGGTGGTGTAACCACAGGTCCCATGACGGTTCCGTTTATTATGGCTCTTGGTGTAGGTATCGCAGCTATCCGTACGGACCACCATGCTGCAGATGACAGCTTCGGTCTGGTAGCGCTTTGCTCCATCGGACCGATTTTGGCGGTACTGATTCTGGGCATGATTTATCAGCCGGCAGAAAGCAGCTACAGTGTCACCCAGATTCCCCAGATTGAGAATTCTGTGGATCTGTGGAAGCTTTTTTCTCACGAACTTCCGGCATATATGAAGGAAATTGCAATTTCCCTTTTGCCGATCATCTTGTTTTTCGGACTGTTTCAAGTGTTTGCGCTGCATCTGTCAGGCAGGGCACTGAGCAAGATCGTAGTCGGACTTGTGTATACATATATAGGATTAGTATTGTTCCTGACCGGTGCAAATGTAGGATTTATGCCCGCAGGTAATTATCTGGGAAGAGTGATGGCATCCAATGAATTCCGTATCCTGTTGGTACCCATAGGAGCATTAATCGGATTTTTCATTGTAAAGGCAGAGCCGGCAGTATATGTGCTGAATCATCAGGTAGAAGAGATCACTGACGGTGCTATCTCGGCAAATGCTATGGGAACCAGCCTTTCCATCGGTGTCGCAGCATCCGTGGCATTGGCGATGATCAGAGTATTGACGGGTATTCCTATTCTGTATTTCCTGATTCCCGGTTATGCCATTGCGATCGGTCTGTCATTTTTTGTACCGAAGATATTCACTGCGATTGCTTTTGACTCAGGTGGAGTTGCATCAGGTCCCATGACTGCTACATTTCTTCTGCCGCTTGCACAGGGAGCATGTATCGCAGTGGGCGGAAATCTGGTAGCGGATGCTTTTGGTGTTGTAGCTATGGTAGCCATGACACCGCTTATTACCATTCAGATACTGGGTATGGTATATCAGCTGAAGCAGCGCTACGGCAAGAAGAGCGAAGTGGAATATGCTTTTGCTGCGCTTGACGAGGATGCTATCATTGAACTGTAGCATTTATGAGTTTGTAATGTGTGTGGCGGACTGTGAGAACAGCTGACGCAGGAATGAGGTATAAATGAGCGAATTGTATTTGATGGTAACGATTACCAACCGTAATCTGACGAAACGATTTGCCACGTTTTATCAGGAGATGGGCGTGGATATATCTACTATAACGGTAGGGCGGGGAACCGCTGCCAGCGAAATACTGGATTATTTCGGACTGGAAGGAACCGAGAAATGTGTGCTTTTCCATGTGGTGACGAAAGAGAAATGGAAGCTTTTGAAGCAGGGGCTTCAGCGGAAAATGCAGATTGATGTGCCGGGAATCGGAATCGCCTTCGTAATACCGCTAAGCAGTATCGGAGGCAAGAAGGCGCTTAACTATTTGACCAGTGGGCAGGATTTTATAAAAGGAGAGGAATCAACTTTGAAGGATACAAAATATGAATTGCTTGTAGTAATAGCTAATCAGGGATATACAGAGCTGGTCATGGATGCGGCGAGAGCAGTCCATGCAGCAGGCGGAACTGTGATCCATGCTAAGGGAACCGGTACAGACAAGGCTGAGAAGTTCCTGGGAGTGACGCTGGTACCTGAGAAGGAGATGATATTCATCGTAGTGCGTAAGGAACAGAAGAATGATATTATGCGTGCCATTATGGATAATGCGGGACTGGAGTCCAAAGCCAGATCTATCGTATTCTCACTGCCTGTTACGGATACTGCCGGAATGCGTCTGATGGAAGAGATTGAAAGCGAAGAAGCATAGAAGAGAGCAAGATAACAGTTCGCCATAAAAGGTGGAACTGTTATCTTTTTTGAAAAAATAATGCAAAACAGTTGACAAGACAGAAATAGTGTGATAATTTAACTATTGCGTCAACTACATATAACAGTCGAAGTTTGTAGGAAAAAGCTTATGCTTGCCGAAGGAGTAACACTCTCAGGCTTCCGCAGTGCGGATGAGGACTATGAACGGATGTGACTCTGGAGAATCCCGTTGAGTCGGGTGCCGAAGGTGCAAAATATGCGAAAGTATATCAATCTCTCAGGCAAAAGGACAGAGATAGAACCGAATGATTCTGCTTTACTTTTTGAGAGATTGTTTCCATGAATGGAGGCAGTCTTTTTTTGTCCCAAAAGTCAGAAAATCCAATGCGTGAAAGACGTGGCTGTCAGGTGAAAGGCGTAAATTGTTTATAGAGGAAAGGGATTAATAAAATGGAAGCGTTTAATGAACTGCTTGTCAAAATTGATGATTTCGTATGGGGTGTGCCCCTCATGGTGCTGATTATGGCAGGAGGACTGCTCCTGACAGCCAGACTGGGGCTGCTGCAGGTGCGCAGATTACCCCTGGCACTGAAATGGATGGTGAAGAATGAAGATGACGGTCACGGAGAAGTTACTTCCTTTGGTGCACTCTGTACCGCATTGTCAGCTATTATCGGTACCGGTAATATCGTAGGAGTGGCGACAGCTATCGCAGCCGGTGGTCCCGGTGCATTGTTCTGGATGGAGGTGGCTGCATTCCTTGGTATGGCTACCAAATATGCGGAAGGTCTCCTGGCTGTAAAATATCGTGTGGTAGATGAGAATAATCATGCGCTGGGTGGACCATTCTATTATATTGAGAAAGGTATGGGTAAGAACTGGATCTGGCTTGCTAAGGTTTTTGCATTCTTCGGAGTGTGCGTAGGTCTGTTTGGTATCGGAACCTTCTCTCAGGTAAATGGTATTTCCTCTGCAGTTAATAATTTCTTTGACCCGAATCAGTCATGGACAGTGACCATTCCCGGAATCGGAACTTACTCCTGGACTGTAGTAATCGCCTCTCTTATCTTGAGCTTGTGTGTAGCTTTGGTATTGATTGGTGGTATTAAGAGAATTGCAAATGTATCTCAGATCGTTGTTCCGTTTATGGCAATTATCTATGTTGTACTCAGTGTGATTCTGATTATCTATAACATTACTGAAGTTCCTGCTGCTATCGTTACCGTTGTAAAAGGTGCGTTCAATCCGAAAGCAGTGACCGGTGGTGTCGTAGGTACTATGATAATAGCAATGCAGAACGGTGTTGCAAGAGGTATCTTCTCTAATGAGTCAGGTCTTGGTTCTGCACCGATTGCTGCTGCAGCAGCTCAGACCAAGGAGCCGGTTCGCCAGGGTCTGGTATCCATGACCGGTACTTTTATCGATACCATTATTATTTGTACGATGACCGGTCTGTCTATTGTTCTTACAGGTGCATGGCAGGTGGAAGGTCTGGAAGGTGTACAGATTACTACTTATGCATTTAACAAT
>JAFTVH010000092.1 GCA_017465845.1 Lachnospiraceae bacterium
CTTGTGTAAAAATGGGGTCAGCCATTGCCAGAATATCTGGTTAGGCATAAATCGGTAAAATGGCGTCTACCAAACGGGGACAACCATGGATTTTGGGTATAAAATTGGATTTTGAGTGTCCAGTTTATAGGGTACATTTTATTTAAGCCTTTGGACATTTAGAGAAAAAAAAGTTCCCCATGTACATAATTTCATAAATCTTTGGACATAGGAAGCCCCTTTTTTTGTATATGGAAAACAGCCAAATTTTTCTTTGATAAGCAACCTATTTTCCTTGCTAAACAGCTCATTTTCAGTTGTATTCCCACTCCTTTGGCAGATTCATCGGACATTTTCACCTGGTTTTTTATCCATATGTCCAAACTGATGTTAATGGTGAGTGAAATAATTAGGGCTGCCGCATTTATCGAGCGACAGCCCTGATCTATTCCCCCATTGCTCGCTCCGCTCCCACAGACTTTACGTTCCACTTTTCACATCAACCCCATCATCTTCCCGATCCAATATATCAGCCCCAACACCCAGCTGGTAAATATCCCATACAAAATCACCTGCCCGGCAATGGTAAAAATCTTGCATCCTACCGCAAAGACCCAGCCCTCTGCTCGTGTCAATATAGGCCCCATCCCCCCTGAAAATTATTCTTCTATCAATTCTATTAGCTCTGGAATATCATTTTTTAGTGTTTCATACACAACCATCAAATCCACGTTGCCATAATCATGCACAATCCGATTCCGCAGACCATACAATGCATTCCATGGGATATCACTATGTACCTTCTTATATCCCTCAGACAACCTTTTTGCGTTTTCAGAAATTTGAATCATTCGAAACAACATCGAATCCAGCAATATTTCATTTACGCTCAATTCTTCCATATCGACATTCCGCATATGTGTTACTATAAACTCCAAACATTTTTGATTTTTTGAATATAGTAATAATCTGTTTTTGCATTATCCATATATCTTTATTCCATCCTTAAGTATTTCTTCCGTTAATTCAATGTTATTTTTCAGTTGGTTGATATCCAGGGCATCTACCTTCTTGCACAGAGCAACCCTTACTTCCTCTACCAACCCATAAAACTTTAATCCCTTTACATCAGCAGAAATCAGTAGATCCACATCACTTCCAGGTGTGGCTTTTCCCTTTGCATAGGATCCAAAAAGATAACAAAACTTCACATCATATCGTTCAAATATCTTTTCGCACTTTCTTGCGATATCTTCAATTTCCAAGACTCCATGTTCCTCGTCTATCACATTTATCTTCGACAGCTGCTCTATGATATAATTATATTTTAGCGTATCTTGCTTTTCGTCATCATTTTCATAAGATTTATAGGAGCGCAAAGAGATGCCAACCAAATCTGCAACCTGCTGCTGCGTCATTTTCTTTTCAACCCTTAGTTCCTTTAGTTCGCTCATTTTTACACCTCCGCATATATAATAGTGCAAAATTTGCACCTTGTCAATTGCAAAGGGCAATTTTTGCACTTTATAGTTCAACAAATTCGGAGCATCCTCATGCCGCCCCAAAAATTTAGCGTTTATCTATCTGTGCATTTTAGCGATTTACATCCATCCCATCATCTTTCCAGCCCAGTACACCACTCCCAGCACCCAGCTTGACAGTATTCCATACAGGATCACTGGTCCGGCAATTGTAAAAATTTTACAGCCAACCCCGAAGACCCAGCCTTCTTTCTTAAACTCAATCGCCGGTGCCGCTACCGAGTTGGCAAATCCCGTAATCGGCACCAGCGCCCCTGCACCGCCCCATTTCACGATACTTGGATAAATATTAAATCCCGTGAGCAGTACCGATATCAGTACCAGAATCAGAGAACACCAGCTGCCTGAGGTCTGCTTATCCATACCAAGGGTATTGGTCGTGTAATTTAATATAAATTGCCCGATTGTACAGATAATTCCCCCGGTGATAAATGCTCTCAACATCTGCATCCAGATATTGTGTTTGGGTGTCACCGATTTTACGTATTCCGCATATTCCTGTTTCTTTGCTTCTTCCATTCTCTTTACCGTTCCTCTCAATTTAGTCGCATTATCAGCGATATGATAAAATATAGTTTCCCAAAACAACTTACCTTATACTGTCCGATGCAGTTCCCAGACAAAATAACATATCGAGCCCACAAGTTTTCCTATCGCCATCGATAAAATCACCAGTCCGATCCCATGCCTCAAAGATACCCTTCTGGAGAAAATCGGTATACTATCCAGCATCTCCGCAATGGCCAACGCCAAACATCCTACGAACATGCCACAGAATAGGCCAAAGAGTATCATGACTACATTCCCCAGCCCTACCCAGAGCCTGTCATACTGGGGCATCCGTTCCTGAAGGAATGCGGCCACCTGGCTGTATTCACCAAAAACAGTAAGAAAGCTACCTGTAATGGTTCCAAACACCACCATCTCTTCATATAAGAAAACATAGCGGTTGGTGTGAGTTTTCCCCGCAAAACGAGGAATCAGCCCTACTGCAATGAGTACTGTGAAGACACCGGCTGAGGCTAACGCACCATAGCTGACTCCCATCAGGATCAGAAGAAGATACTTAAACATCAATCTCCTTCCCCTCCCTTCTGGCCGTTTCAATCAGTGTCATATCTACATCCTTTTCATAACCTTTCATAGCCACTTCTATCGGTGTAGGATCCTTGGTGATCCTTCTGCCGCCAATGTGGTTGAAGAAGACGATAATGCCTGCTGCCAGGCCAACCGAATATGATATCTCCAGGACGTTAAGCCCGTCCGGTTCCCGGTTCATGCAGATTCGATAAACCTCTGTAAAAACCTCATTGACTCCCACATCATTATGATAAGCCATAATAGTAAACGCAGTTCCGAAGAAGCTGACCAGGCAGACCAATGCCACTTTGGGCCACTGTTGCAATTTTTTGTGTTTATTGACATCCACCCACTCCAACAGGATATCCGTTTCTCCCAGGACCTGCACCGTAATACCCGGACAGGTTTCTTCCATCAATTCTATCAGCTTTAAAGTACTGATAACGCACCGCTTGACACCATCTTTGGTGAAATGATGTACCTTCAGTGCTTTCAGTTTGG
Source organism: Lachnospiraceae bacterium (assembly GCA_017465845.1). Taxonomy (GTDB): domain Bacteria; phylum Bacillota; class Clostridia; order Lachnospirales; family Lachnospiraceae; genus Acetatifactor. The sequence continues at coordinate 3,102 of JAFTVH010000092.1, forward strand.
CACTGATGACACTGTCCGCACAGCGAAGACTGCCTACATCTTTGAGATACACATCCGGGGATTGTACTTCTATATTTCTGTCGCATTTGATATATACAGTTACATTTGACATGCTGTCATTCCTTCCTATTTTTCCATAGTACTCTCTCTTTTTTTATAATTGTTTTCAGTATCGGCAAATATTAGAAATAATATGCATAGTTTTATTTCTATGCAATCCATCTTTTGTTAAAAGAAGAGCTGTTTCGCTGAATGGGCATATCATATTAATGCTCCCTTCATCGAAACAGCTCTGTATAACAGGTCACCTCACACCGCTTCCTCATGGCGGTGTCTCTTGTGCCAGCTTTCTATGCAATTATTTTTCCGTCAATCAACACCTTCTCCACAGTAGTCGATACTTCAAACGGACAACCGTCTGCAATCACGATATCTGCATCCTTCCCCACTTCCAGAGACCCTACTCTGTCCGCAATCCCGGCATGATGTGCTGCATTGATGGTAATGGCCTGCAGCGCCTTAAAAGGATCCATACCGGCTTTCACAGCCATGCCTGCACAGAGGGGCAGATACTCCTGCGGAATCACAGGGGAATCTGTAATAATAGATACCTGACAGCCCGCTCGATCCAACACACCCGGCGTCACCCAGCTCTTATTGCGCAGCTCAAATTTAGAAGCACCGGTAAGCGTAGGGCCAACTGCCATAGGCACATTTTCCTTTGACAGCTCGTCAGCAATGAGATGACCTTCCGTCACATGCTCCAAAGTAATCTTTACACCAAACTCTTTGGCGATTCTCAGTGCAGTAAAAATATCTTCGGTTGCATGGGCATGTGCCTTCAAAGGAATCTCCCCTTTGATGACAGGAATCATAGCTTCCATCTTCATATCAAAAGAAGGGCGTTTGGAAATATCTTCCCCTGCTGCTTCTTTCTTCGCCAGATATTCTTTGGCTTTAAACAAAGCCTCGCGAAGCAATGCTGCGGTAGTCATACGGCTGGAATCTTTTTTGTCGCGATAGACTCTCTTGGGATTTTCACCGAACGCACATTTCATGGCTACGCCGTCACGGATGACCATGTCATCCACTCTCTTTCCCACTGTCTTAATGGTTGTGAATGTACCTCCAAGCACATTGGCACTGCCCGGTCCTACACACACACTGGTAACACCGGCTTTGGCTGCCATGGCAAAAGCAGGGTCCAAAGGCTTTACACCGTCAAGACCGCGCATCTGGGGACATACGATATCATTCAGTTCATTATAATCCATTCCCTCATAACCGATTCCGTAGCCATCCAGACCGATGTGGCCATGGGCTTCCACAAAACCGGGATAGACTTCTTTACCGGATGCATCAATGATTTCAGCACCTTTCGGTATGTTCAGGTCAGCACCTATTTCCTTAATTTTGCCATCTACAATCAGGATATCTGCCACAAAACTCTGTGGATCTATGGCGTTGTGAATATTACCGTTTTTAATACAAATCATCTATTCCCACTCCTCAAAACTGATATTTAAATCTACTTCTCCGTTAATTCCGTCCACTATTGCACTTTCCGAGTACTGCCATATCTTGTAATCATACGGATAGTACATTTCAGAGCCGTAATGAGCAAGCCACTTATCATACTCCTCCAGCCGCTCCAGTTCCAGCATGGAAAATGCCGTATCCAGATTCAGATAAATCATTGGACGATACCCGGCTTCTTTTACAGTCTCACAGAAGGTGACAGCCATATCGGTCCTTTCTGTAGAAGACAGCTTGCTGGTACGGGAATCATCTACCTTCTCCGCATCATACACCACCGGCCCTGTGATTCTGTAAGGTGCTATCTGCTCCAGCACCACTCTGGCCTCTTCCAGTACTTCCTCCTGATTGACAGACTGGGAATAAAAGTATACGCCCACCTCAATTCCGTTGGCCAGGGCACCTTTCACATTATTCTCAAACTGCTCGTCCAATACCACCTTACCGGTGCCGTATCCTCTGATGCCTACTCGCAGGAAAGCAAATTCCACGCCATCCTGAGCAACCTTCTGCCAGTCGATTTCGCCCTGATGATAAGAAACATCAATTCCTTTATGGGAAATCACCTGCCCATCCTCAGTATATTGGAGTTCACCGTTATCCAGCTTCACCAGATTCTCTTGGGTATAAGTGTTCTTCTTCAGATTGTCCTGAATCGGGAAGAAACGGATACGCCCACCGGTTGCAACGATTATCTCATCGGTATAGTAAGGTCGCAGCGCCTTGGCTGTTCCCAGACCATCCGTCAGTCCCTGCTTAATGCCGCTTAAAATCCGTTCAGCCTCTTCTGCTTTGGCTGTTTCTGTTGTTTCGGCAAGCAGGTCCTGTACCTCTTCGTAAGAATAATTCTCCTTCATATTGCCGGCAGTTTCCGCATCATTACCGTGGTTTATACGCGCTGCTGCAACAATATAGATAATCAACAGAATCAGAGCAATACAACCCAATACTGCCAGTATGGTCGGACCTATATGCAGGTACGCAGAACGCTTATACGTCTGTGATGTTTCCTCATTCTGATAGAATTCCGGTTCCTCCGGACTTTCATCCATCAAATATAATTCTTCTTCATCCAACAATTCCTCTCTATCAAGCAATTCCAACTTTCTTTCATCTGTTTCACGTAATTTCATTCGGCTCTCCTCATCGGCTGTTCAATGAGACATTTCATGCCCCTGCACCAACTAACATACAAGTCAGTTGCGAATTTACCTCTTACAGGTACTATAATAAATGATTTTGTTTCGGAAGAAAAGTATGTCGTGGAAATCTTCATAAAACTTTAAGGTTTCTCTGCCATTTCCCGCATTCTTAATAGAATCTTCTTTTCCAGCCTGCTGACCTGCACCTGGCTGATGCCCATGACACCGGCAATCTCCACCTGAGTCCGGTCCTGAAAATATCGCATTCGAATCAGCTCCCGCTCCCTGTCTGTTAAGCTATCCAGAAGATCTTTCAAAAGCATATGGTTCAAAAGCTTTTCTTTTTCATAATCCTGGAAACCGCCGCCGGCACTGCAGCCTACGCCCGACCGTTCCCCTTGCACTACCTTGTCCACAAGATAGATTTCACTGCCATCTTCCTGATACACTGCCGTATACAGAGATTCCACTTCACTGGCAGCTTCCATTGCCATGACGATATCTTCCTGTGAAAGCCCGCAGGCCGCTGACAGCTCCTTCATGGTAGGTTCCCGTCCCAGCTCGCCCTGCAGCTTCTGTCTGGCAGCCCTCACCTTCATTCCGTTTTCCTTTAATGTCCTGGATACCTTTACAGGTCCGTCATCTCTTAGAAATCTACGGATTTCCCCGGTGATCATGGGAACCGCATAGGTAGAAAACTTTACTCCCAGCCCAAGGTCAAATTTATCAATGGATTTCATCAGTCCTATGGTGCCTATCTGAAACAGATCCTCCAAATCATAGCCTCTGCCCACAAATCTCCTTACGATGGAGTGAACCAGCCCCAGGTTTTTCTCTATCAGTACCTCTCTCGCTTCTTTGTCTCCGGCTTGTGATTTGGCAATCAGTACTGACACATCTTCCATAGCTTACTCCTCACCGACCCAGGACCCGCTTCCCATTTTCTTCTTCATACGTACCAAAGTTCCTTTGCCCGGCTCGCTTTCCACCTCCAGGTCATCCATAAAAGCTTCCATGAATGCAAAACCCATACCGGAACGTTCCAACTGGGGTTTGGTGGTAAATAAGGGTTCCATGGCTCTGTCAATATCGTCGATTCCCTGACCGTTATCTTCTACTTCAATCTGTAATACATCCTCTGTCAAACTGCAGCGGATCACAATCTTACCGGGATGGACCACAATATAAGAGGGTGTTTTATCACCATATTTTCCATAACCATAGAAATTCTCATAGCCATGGATAATAGAATTGGTCACTGCCTCTGAAACGGCAGTCTTGATATCGTTCATTTCCTCCAATGTGGGATTCAACGGTGCGATAAATGCCGCAACAGCCACTCTGGCGAAGCTTTCATTGCTGGAAATCGCGTCGAATTCCAGCATCATCTCATTTTTTACACATACCTGTTCCATCCTGTCCTCACTCCTCTTCCTTCACGATTTCCACATACTTGTCCAGCCCTGCCAGGTACAAAATCCGCTTCACCTGCCGGTCCGTGTGGATTGCATATACTTTTCCCCCAAAGCAGGATATCTTCTTGTAACGTCCCATGATGATGCCAATTCCCGAAGAGTCCATAAATCGTGTCTTCTCAAAATCAAATACCACATGTTCCACCTTTTCTTTTACTATGTAGTGATCGGCCTGCTCACAGAGATACCCTGCTCTGTGATGGTCGATTTCCTCCGGAAGCTTTACGACCAGACAATGGTCAATTACCTGAAATTCTTCCATTTTTTTCTTCCTTTCTCATTTTTTATTGCTAACTTGACAAGCTTTTTCTAATGTAAAAAGACCCATGGATTCCTCTCCACAGGTCTTTCTCTTTTGTATTTTATGTGTTATATCTTATGCGTTATATCAAAACGGTGCCTTACAGCATTATTTTGAAAGCTGATTTATATATTCCTGGCTCTTAGTGGCACGTTCTGTTCCGGGGAACAGTTCCACCACTTTCTGGTAAGTACTGATGGCATTGGCTGTATCCTTATTTTTGCGGTACGCCTGGGCTAAATAATAAAGTGCATCTACATTGGAAGCATCATAATACACTGCACCGGTCAGACTGGTAATCGCTTCTGCATATTTGCTGCTGTCGTAATATGCCCTTCCTTCCCTGTAATAAGTCTGTGCAAGTTCTGAACCAACTACAGTAAACAGGGAATTATACAACTTCTGGAAAGCTTCCGATGTCTGTGTCACATCAATACCGGCTGAAATCTCGTCCAGACTGGCACCTGCTGCAGCCGCATCCTTAGTTTCAAGATAAGAAGCTGCTGTAGACAACAGGGTATCGATGGTACTGAGAGTGCCATCCGTTCCTACGTAACCTTCCAGTTCCCGGTTCACTCTGTTGATCTCCGCTTCCAATCCCTTTACCTGACTTTCCAGTTCTGTTATAGTAGCTGTCTTGGCATCAGACTGGTTACCGATTTCCGCAATTTTGGCATTGGCCTCGTTTTTGACCTCTGCAATCCTGCCCGGCAACACCAGAAAGAACATAGCTGCCAAACCGATTATCATACCCAGACCGATGTTCAGTAAAGTAGAAACACCGCTTCTCTTTGTCTCTTTCACATTGAGTGGCTGAATAATGATCTCATTATCGCTCTGGTAGCGTACGGAATCCTCATTTTTACGCTTCACTGCAGGTTTTCCGGAAGCATCCGGATTCAGCATCAGATCCACTTCTTTCAGATAACGCAGCGCCAGCGTATTGTTCCTGTCAATTTCCAGGCACTTCTTTACTTCTTTCTTTGCCTTCTCCCACTGTTCCGAATCAATATACAATAATGCCAACAATTGATGGGCACGAATCAGCCTTGGGTTCAAGGACAACACTTTCTTCAACTGAATCACTGCAAGATCCTTGCTTCCCTGCACGCAATAGTTGTATGCCTGATTATATTTCTTAATCGTCTGGTTCATCGTATCCAGTCTGGAAGCATTGGACTGAATCATATCAATATAATCATCCGCAATATTCTTCTCCGGGCGCAGATTCTTACTGATGACCCACTCGCTGAGAGCTGCCACCGCTTCACCCATCTCAAAATACACCAGTCCCAAAAGGTTTCTGGCTTCAATATTATTCTTGTTGAATTTCAAACTCTGGCGCAGGCTGTTGATCGCTCCTGATAAGTCTCTGACTCCTGCCTTCTCCAGACCTTCATTGTAATACATGTTGGATACTTGCATGATTTTCTTGTAAAGGGACACATCGGCTCCACAGGCTGTACAAAAATCATGCTCCGATAAGCTGCATCCGCAATTATAACAAAACATAATCCTATCCCCTATTCCTCGTCCTTTTCCTTGGATTCTTTCACCATTTTTACAAGTAAATCTGCCATATCAGTAAGGTCCTGATTATAGATAGCTTCTTCCGCATCCTCAATCTCAAGGCTGGGATGGAATTTCTTCAGTTCTTCTTCAAAATTTATCATAATTCACAAACTCCTTTATCTCTCCGACCGGTACAGGCTAGGCGCAATTACTGCAATGGAAAACCTGACATTACCATCATAACGGTATCGCAGAGAAAAATCAATGGTTTAATTCTTAAATTTTAAGTTTGTATAGCGTTTTTCGACACAGAGTAAGTTTTTCCACAAGATTGAAGGCTGTTTCTTTGAATGTATCAATTAATCACATGCATCCTTGAACTGATTCCAGATTTCAGCATGAAGATCTTCTGCCTCCTGGGAAATATTGTGAATACTCTCTCCCTCTGCCGCATCCTCAGGCAGGACGATCATATCTTTCATTTCTTCTGAAATAAATTCTTCAGCAGCTTTGTTGGTACAGTAATAACCAAGATATTCAAAGCATGCTGCTGCATTTTCCGGGCGATTGATGTAGTCAAGGAAAGCATAAGCTGCCTCTGCATTTGGCGCCTTGGAAGGAATGAAACCGGCCATGACACCGAAACCAAGCCCTTCTGCAGGATATACCACCTTAAGGTCAGGGCGTACACTCAGGGCCGCTACTGCCTGGGAAGTATAAAGGAATGCCACTGATGCTTCTCCGCTGATCAACAGATCCTGTGTATTATTATCATTGATAACGCGGACATTTGGCGCAAGCTCCAGCATTTTCTGGCCCGCTGTGCGGATGACGTCCAAATCTTCTGTGTTATAAGACTCTCCCATGGCTTTCAGGGCGATTCCGTTCACTACACGATAATTGGCAGTCAGGGCAATATTATCCTCCAAGGCAGGATTCCACAGGTCTTTATAACCGGTAATTTCCACATCTGTCAGGGAAGTATCATACATCAGAAGAACTATTCCCGCACCATGAGGAACCGTATATTCATTCTCCGGATCATAGAACTGAGACATGAAAACGGGATTCAAATTGCCATAAGTAGATAATTTAGAAGTATCCAGTTTCTGTGCCAGCCCTTCCTGAATCACCATCTCAACAATATAGTCATCGGCGATGACCAAATCATAATCTCCGCCCTCTGCTTCCTCCAGCTTAGCAAGCATGTCCTCATTGTAATCAAAATTGGAATAACGGATTCTAACACCTGTCTCTTTTTCAAATCCATCCAGGATTTCCTGGGGAAACATGCCGTCCCAGGTAAACAGATTCAACTCGCCGGACAACTGGGAATTTGAATTACTTTCCTGTGCGTTCGTCCCGTTGTCTGCACTGCCATTGCTGCTATCACCGCCACATCCTGTCAGCAGGAAAGCGACCAACACCGTGCTCATAATGAGAGCACACATTTTTCTTACTCTATTATATTTTCTCATAACATCCTCCTTGCAAAATAGTTATTATTATTTATAACACACCTACATGGTATTATGCAAGATACCTGTTGAAAAACTCAAAAAAGAGCATTTTCTAATCATCTTAGAAAATGCCCCTCGCTTACAAAGCTATTCGTTTATTTCTTCTTGCCGCCGATTTTAGCCATAATCCAAACAAAAATCATGATGACGACCAGTGCAACGAAAATTCCCAGCATGCCTTTTCCCATAATTTCCAAAGCCTGCTTAATTACTTCAGTATTCATATGAAATTCTTCCTTTCTCTCATTTTATGATGTTGGGGTCAAAAGGTATTTTGACCTTTTGACCCTGGTATCATTTTATAAGAACTGAGATACCAGACTGATTACAAGACCGCCTGCTACTACGGATGCAATCTGACCGGATACATTAGCGCCTGCTGCATGCATGATAATGATATTGGTAGGGTCTTCCTGCATAGCCAGCTTCTGTACTACACGTGAAGACATAGGGAATGCGGAAATACCGGCACCACCTATCATGGGGTTGATCTTTTTCTTCAGGAACAGGTTCATGAATTTCGCAAGCAGAACACCACCGATGGTATCCATTACAAATGCAAACAATCCGATTACCATGATCATAAGGGTTTCTACTCTTACGAAATCTTCAGCCTTCATACTGAAGGAAATGGTGATTCCAAGCAACAAGGTAACCAGGTTTGCAAGCTGATTCTGTGCAGTCTCGGACATTGTTCCCAGAACACCGCATTCACGGATCAGGTTACCGAACATCAGGAAACCAACAAGTGCTACAGACTGAGGTGCTACGAGACCTACAATAATGGTAACCGCGATAGGGAAGATAATACGCATGGTCTTGGAAACAGACTCAGGCTTGTACTCCATATGTATGCATCTTTCCTTCTTGGTGGTAACAAGCTTAATGGCCATAGGCTGTACGATAGGAACCAGCGCCATATAGGAATATGCTGCAACTGCGATTGCTCCGATATACCGTGACTTTAATACCTGAGACACCAGGATAGCCGTAGGACCGTCGGCCGCACCGATAACACCGATAGCGGCAGCATCTTTAATATCAAAACCTAAAACAGCTGCCAACAGAATAGCGGCAAAGATACCGAACTGTGCACCTGCACCAAACAAGAACATAGATGGCATTGAAAGAAGCGGACCAAAGTCAATCATCGCGCCGATACCGATGAATAACAAAATCGGCATTGCTTCGGAAGCATTAATACCCACTTCAAACAACCACTCAATAATACCATGTGCTTCTACTCCGCCCACTACCTGGTTGAGTACACCGGATAACGGCAGGTTTACAAGGATCGCACCAAATCCCATAGGGAGCAATAAGGAAGGCTCATATTCTTTCTTGATTGCCAACCAGATCAAAACAATACCCACTGCGATCATGACCAGACATTTCCAGCCGCCGCCTTGAAAATCGAGTAGTGTTCTTACTCCCTCCAATAAATAGTCCATGTTTTTTCCTCCTTAGAATATACTGTATACATTACAATATTAACACGAAAAATGTCGCACGTAAATATATCAAAGTTAACTTTTTGTTAAAGATTCTTACCTTTCTTTTTTCCAATTCTCCCAACCATTGCCGCCCCTATCAGCAAAAGTATGGTAATTGCCAGCATCACCGTGGCCAGTGCGTTTATCTCCGGTGTCACTCCGGTCTTAAGCTTGGTATAAATCTTCACCGGTAAAGTATTCACTTTCGGCCCGGTCACAAAGATACTGATGACCACATCATCAAAGGACATGGCAAATGCCAGCATGACACCGGACAAAATTGCGGGAATAATCTGTGGCAGTGTGATATCAAAAAATACTCTCACCGGTGAAGCTCCCAGGTCCAGAGCCGCCTCCTCCAGGGATTTATCCATTCCCACTAGTCTCGCCTTTACCATAGAGTACACATAAGGCACACAGAAAGTAGTGTGAGCGATCACCAGTGTCACCATACCAAAAGGCAGACCCATCAGGGAAAACACTGACAAAAATACCATGCCCAGAATTATCTCCGGAATCATGATAGGCAGCATTGCTACATAAGCTACTGCATCGTTCATCTTGTTTTTCTTCTTATACATCCCCAATGCCCCTGTCGTACCAATGAGCACCGCGCAACTGCAGCTTAAAAGCGCCAGTATCAGGCTGTTCACCAAAGCTTCCCGCAAATCCCGGTCTCTGAAAAGCTCTTCGTACCACTTCAATGAAAAACCTTCCCAGACAGAAGTAAGCTTGGAAGCATTAAAAGAATAAATCACCGTCATGATGATGGGAATATAAGTAATCACCGTAATGATTCCCACGTATATAAAAGGCCATTTTTTCGTCTTCATTTCATAGTCCCCATTTCCTTGTCCTGCTTACATCAGGCCTTCCAGTTCGGATGCCCCTGTCACTTTGCGATACAGCCGTATCATCAAAGATGTGAGCACCATCAGCACTGCCGACAACGCAGCCGCAAACGGTATGTTGCGCCCCTTGGTCAGCTGCTCCTGGATAATGCTTCCCACCAGAACGATCTTATTGCCTCCCAAAATATCTGCAATAAAGAACAACCCCATGGACGGTATAAAAGTAAGTACGACACCGGACAGTAGTCCCGGCAGAGTCATCTTAAAGGTTACAGTCCAGAACGCCCGCATGGAGGATGCCCCAAGATCTCTGGCAGCTTCTACCAGCGTCCAGTCCATTTTCTCTGCACTGGAATATACTGACAGGATCATGAACGGCAACAGCGCATACACCATCCCCACCACAACTGCAGGATACGTATATAGAAGCTTCAGTGGTTTCTCCGTAATGTGCAGCCCCATGAGCACCTTATCCAGCACTCCGTTGCTTCTGAAAATAATAATCCAGCCGTACAGCCTGATGAGAGAGCTGGTCCAGAAAGGAATCATGATCAATAGCATCATCCGTTTCTTCCACACTGCATTCATCCGAGCCATAAAATACCCATAAGGATAGCCTAACAGTACTACCAGCCCCGTGGAAAGAAATGCCAGTTGAAAGGATTCCCGGAAAGTACCCAGATACAGCGGCTCCAGAATTTTCTTATAATTGTCCAAGGTAAAAGTAAAATCTACGCCCCACACTTCTGCCCTGCTCATGAAACTTAGGACAAACATATAGATAATCGGAAACCCTACAAAAATTATGGTAAACAGATAAATCGGAGCAAGCAGTATCCAGTTACTTTTCCCCCTGCCTGCGCCATCCTTCTTTTTCTTCATGAAATCAACCTCGATTCTCAAAGTTACTGCCCATCATCCGC
>JAFTVH010000093.1 GCA_017465845.1 Lachnospiraceae bacterium
GCAGGAATGCATTCGGTGACTGTCTGATTGTCTTCGTGTCTGGTGTAATGAAAAGTAACCATATCGCCATCATAATCATCAATACGGGAAGTTGCGATTACAGGGCGACCAAGATAACGGCTGATATATTTAATGGTTATAGCTGAAAATTTACAGTTATTAAGAAAAAGGATTGGATTGTCACAAGAAGAATTAGCCGAGAGATGTCAGGTTTCCAGACAAGCAGTTACAAAATGGGAAACAGGAGAAAGTATTCCAGCATTAGATAAGTTGGTTTTTTTAGCGGATATGTATGATGTTTCATTAGATGAATTAGTTGGAAGAATAGAAAGAAATCCATATGATAATTTGATGGAGCTGGTCAAGGAGTTTGCGGTAGATGATATCCCTACCGATGAAGAGGATGATATATCTGCAATTGTTTCCAGATATATGCTTTTTGCTAATAGTGTAGGCTTAGATGCATCAGATGTTCTTAGAGGGTTAGAAGAGATTTTTCTCAATATAGCTATGAAAGAAGAAAAGAAGGTGCTGGGAATCGGAGAAAGTAAAGTAACGCAGAAGAAGCGAGAGTTACTTTTCAATAGTTCTGCTTTTGAAAATATCATATTGGAGGAAGCTGCGAAAGGCATAAGTGTTGAAAAAATTATAGCGGTTGTAACGGATGAGTATATGTTAAAGAAGGACGCTATTATTTCGAAATCTCGTGAACCGGAAGCAATAGAAGCGAGAATGCTTATCATGTATTTCATGAAGCATCTTCTTAATAAGAGTAATTCGGAGATTGCGGATTGTATGAAGCGTGATATTTCTGCAGTAATATTTGCTTTGGGTAAAGTCGATGAATTGATTGCAACGGAGCAAGGGAAAAAGAGTATTGAAGTATTACAAGATAAAATTTTATATGCATAGATGCATTCATATTATGAGCTAGAAAGCAAGACCAAGCATTATGCCTGGTCTTGTTTTTGATGATTGTAATGTCTGAATGAAGATATTATAATTAGCATTAGGCAGCGTGTAGAAAGGATTGCCATTGGAAAGAAAAATAAAAGTAAATGCAACTAGCGGATATAAGTACAAGTCAGTACCCACTCTTATGCTCAAAGGCGATTATCTAAATGCTTTTGGGTTCCCTGTATCACGATATATCTGAATATATATCGAATGAGTTACAGTTGGGAGGTGTTCAGTAATGCGAGTACAAGCAGTAAGAATGACACCGGAAGTCCAGCAAAGACTTTTGAAATCCCGAATTGAAGCACAGACCCTAACGGAACGAGATATACTCTGTCCGGTCTGTGGGTATAGGATTCAGAGAGTATATTCAGATGCAACCGGGCATTTAAGTGTTAAGTGTCAAAAGTGCAAAAGTATTAACATTCTAAACCTCGCCTATTTCCGAAGAATACGTGGAAAGGTTAGTAGGTAGTTGAATAAAGACAATTTAATAAAGACTTCATATTCGAGCAAGCGAAGCAGAACTTAAACTGTCTATCAAGCGCCGTACGAAGCAGATTTAACATACGGGATAAGTATATCCCTTTGTATGTAATCTTCTTCTACGGTGCTTTTTTGTTGCTCGTTTATATCTGTTTCGTACGGTGTTGGTCATTTTACAAGGTCTTTTCTCTTGCTTGGGAAAGGACCTTTTTATGTTGCAGAACGTATGGCAATGCCAAATAGCTAAGTACCCGTAATCTCAGAATTTTTGAACTCGATAAATCAGATCAAAAATTCAAGGAGATTACGAAAATGACAAATACATTAAATAGAAAGAACGAAGAATTTAAGAATGAGTGTAAACTCATCAATTTGAAATATGAGTATGGAAAGGAATATACCGGAAAAGAAGAATGGGCAGTAATCACAGAACTGTCTGAAAAAGAATTGTTTGAAAAGTATCCGGAGCAGCTAAGAGAGTATCTCCCTTTTATTCTGTTGTCCATTGAACAAGGGAAAGCAATTACAGAGTTTAATCAAAATGAAGATAAGTTCCGTAAACGCAGCAAAAACAATGGCGATGCTTATGGTTACGATGATGACTTAACCGAAAGATTTCATCCTGAAGCAATCGAACCGGATTTTATTGAGAAGCAGGAGTTGGATGAGTATGAGTTCAACCACTATCAAAAGAAGATGAAGTTGATTGAAATGGCAGTAGCCAGTCTGACGGAAAAACAGCATAAGTATCTTGTTGCCCGTTTTGTTGATGGAAAATCTGCAAGAGAGATTGCAAAAGAAGAAGGCGTTTCTCATCAGGTAATCGACAGACACTTGATTGCAGCCATTAAGAAATTTGAAAAAGTTTTTGAAGGTTTTTTCAGAAAATAGGGTGTCATTTCGACCTCCCAATTCCAAATATGTGAAGGGAGTAATTAAGTCCGGACACATACCTCCCTTTGAAATTTAGAAAAGCGAGGTTTTATATATGATGTCTAAGGATAAGAAAGTTGTTAAACGTGGAGAGATTTACTATTTTGATTTTGGTGTTTCGGAGGGTTCTATACAGAGTGGACGCAGACCTGTATTGGTTCTTCAGGCAGATAATTTCAATGCGAAAGCACCGACAATCATTGTGGCTTCTATCACGACAGTAATTAAAAAGAGTTATCTTCCTTCCCATATTATGTTGGGAGAAAGTTTTGGCTTATCAAAGCCCTCTATGGTTCTGTTGGAACAGATTCAGACGGTAAATAAGTCAGCTTTGACGGACTACATTGGTTTTATTGATGATGAACGAATTTGGAAAAGTATTAACATTGCACTCAAAAAAACCTTTGGTCTGTGGTTACACAATAAGGAACGCACCGGAGATATTCGCTGCTTGTGTCCTAAATGCCTGAATGACTATATGGCGAATCCGAATTATGTTGTTCGCAGACTCGACCCATTAGTATCGAACAAAGAGAAATGTGATAAGTGCGATGGAATGGGGTACGATTATGTAGTTTATGACAAGAGGACAGCACTTGGAAAGAAGGTGTAATAGTGAACGAAGAAAAAACACCTATTACTCCGAGAGAAAAACCACAAGTGCCAATATGGGAAAGAGCGACTTTGACGGTGGAAGAAGCAGCAGCTTATTCCGGAATCGGAAAGAATAAAATTCGTTCTCTAACTGATGACGAGGATTGCCCTTTTGTTCTTTGGGTTGGGAGTAAAAGATTGATAAAACGAAAGCAATTAGATGAGTTTATTGAGCGAATGTATTCCATCTGATTTTGCAAGTATGCGATTACAAAATTCGCACAAATGACTAAAGGGCATTGCTGAGATAAAAGAGGTTGCTATTTCAATGTGAATACACCTAAAACGCAAGCCGGAAATAGACAAGTTCCAATGTTGGATTTTGTAAAAGAAGCATTGCAGATGGAGAAAGAGTTTCAGGAACAGAATGGGATTGAATGTAGTGTAGTGATTGACGGTCATACAGATTTCATATTTGTTAATCGTTTCGGCAATACCCAACATCAAGGAACGCTCAACAAAGCACTTAAACGTATTATTCGAGATTGCAATGACGCAGAATTTCTAAAAGACGAAAATCCGGAAGTGCTGTTGCCACCGTTTAGCTGCCATACACTCAGACATACATTTACCACTCGTATGTGTGAAGCTGGAGTAAATGTAAAAGTAATTCAGGATACGTTGGGTCACGAAGATATAACAACGACATTAAATATTTATGCTGATGTTACAAGAGAATTGAAGATGGCTGCTTTTGAAGGGCTTGACTCTTATTTCAAAAATGAATATAATATAGCTTGTGTTGGGTGATACTGTTCCCGTAAGGGGAACAATAAAACATCTTAAATGCATCAACTGACAGTCTACAAGAAACGACTTTCATACACCATTTACACCAATACACCAATTTTTACACCAATCAAAACATTATATATAACAATTTATAAGAAGATATGGAATTTGGAGTAAAAAATGGGGGTGGAAATGGCAACTTATGAAAGGTTATAACAAGATATAAAACACGGTGAGTTGTAATCCCGACGATGAAGTCACTTGATAAATAAGCCCAGTATTTATGCGGGTTTCAGGCATATAAAAAAGATTTTGACAACAAATTGACAACAAATTTGTATATTGATACGAATGATAATGACCTATAATGAATTGTCAGAAGAAAAATGGCAATGTTGATTAAGGACCACAGGGTCCCTTCTTAGAAGAAAATTTTAAGAAGGGACTCTTTTTAAGGGCTTTAGCCCGTTGAGCATGACGGAGTTTTTCGTGTTCCGAAAAATGGAGACAAGCCTTTATTTTAGTGTTGGCTGAATCGATTTTGGGCATAACAACGCAAAAAAGCATGTATATGTCCAAAGCGCCTCTGAACAGTAACCGGTTATGTGCATACAAAGGAGTAACTGGTAGTACAAGCGCCCTTTAAAGGGCTGCGACGAGTCAAGGGCGTAGTGGCTTGAACGTAAAGTGAAAGCCAGCGTCTTTAGGCGTTGGCCGGTAACAGGCCCTTATAGGGCCAGGACAAACCACCCGTTTTACGGGTGGTCCTGATTACGCATATAACAACTTCTCCGATATACCCATTCTTGTGGCTGCAGTTAAGATGAGCAACCGTTTTTATCGGTGAAACGATGTGGTTACAATTAAAAGTAAGGGTCTTTGTCTCCTAAGTTTCAAGTGACAGCTTGATTTTTTCAAAAGAAGGTGGTATAATACGATTGAAAGTTGTGGGACAATACCCTTAAGTTTCAAGTGTATGGAGGCTTGCTGTGGAACACGTTATTAAACGAGATAGTTATTTGAATAGGATAATAAACAAAAAGGAAAACGGTTTGATTAAGGTAATCACCGGTATTAGACGGTGCGGTAAAAGTTATTTACTGTTTAATTTGTTCTACGATTACTTGATTGAAAGTGGCGTGAAAGAAGAACAGATTATTACCATCGCTCTTGATGATGATACTAATGTTCAGTACCGTGATCCGGATGAGTTGTCAAAGTATGTTCGGTCAAAGATATTAAACAAGGATATGTACTACATCTTGATTGATGAAGTACAGTATGCTATCTCAAAAGAAGAACTGAAAAATCCGGATAGCATAAGACTTTACAATGTGCTAAACGGTCTTTTGCGACTTCGCAATGTAGATATTTATGTTACCGGCAGTAATTCGAAAATGCTTACAAAGGATGTTCTTACTGCATTTCGTGGCAGAGGTGATGAAGTTCGGGTTTACCCTATCTCATTTAAGGAATACTATGCTTTCGCAGGTGGAGATAAATCAGATGCTTATGAAGAATATGCACTATACGGCGGTATGCCGCTTGTTCTTTCAAAGAAAGAAGATGCAGAAAAAATGAGTTATCTGCAAAACTTATTTACGGAAGTGTATTTCAAAGATATTGTTGAACGATATGAGATAGAACTTCCTGATGTGCTTGAAGGACTGACGGATGACTTGTGTTCATCTATTGGTTCACTTACTAATGCGAGCAAAATTACGAACACCTTACAGTCTGTCAAAAGCTTAAAGGTTTCCAGCACTACCATTTCAAATTACCTGAATTATTTAATTGAATCGTTCTTGTTCAGCAACGCAAAGAGATACGATGTGAAAGGAAAGAAATATTTTGAATACCCCTCAAAGTATTACTGCACGGACATCGGACTTCGTAATGCAAGACTGAACTTTAGACAACAAGAAGAAACTCACATAATGGAGAATATCATTTACAATGAACTTCTTTGCCGGGGATATTCCGTTGATGTAGGTGCTGTAGAAATTGTAGAGCGAAACGAAGGCAAGAAAACAAAAAAGCAATGCGAGATCGACTATGTTGCTAATTTAGGAGCAAAAAAATACTACATTCAATCAGCACTCAATGTCAGTGATCCTTCAAAAATGGAAACCGAGATTAGACCGTTGAAGAACACCAAAGACTTTTTCAAGAAGATTATTGTTAGCAAGACCTCGATGAAGCCTTGGACGGATGAGGATGGAATTCTTCATTTGGGATTATATGAGTTCCTCTTAAACGAAAACTCATTGGAACTGTAAAATCAAATAGTATTATTTGCAGAAATCGCCATCATAGCAGATGGCGATTTCTCTTTACCAAAACGAAAAGACTAATATAGTGCCTTTTTGCGCATATAACAACCACATAACACTCATATCACCCAAATATCACCGGACTTTTTCATATCATTCAGAAATCACCGAGAACCAACAAATCGAGATGAAAGGAACGGTATAGATGAAATATAAATATCCAGAAAATATCGATCAGAGTCCAAAGAGACGTAAAGCCAATGATAATCCGTATGAAATTTTCGCTGTGGGGATCAATACCGATCACCCACATTTTTTTGTACGCTTTACCGACGGGACCGGCGAACACAGATGCCTTGAGATCACAGCGGAGCTGTTTCAGGCACTGAATGAATTTGAACTTAGAGGCCTGTCTTTTTTGAATGAGGTGGACAATCATTATGAACAGTCAGAACTGACGGAAGCATCGCTCCATGAAAGAGCCGCAGACCATCAGAAGTCAGTGGAGGAAACTGTGCTGCAGCACCTGCAGAGCGAAAGATTACATAGTGCAATTGCACAGCTGCCGGAAGTACAGCGCCGCCGTCTGGTCCTGTGCTACTTCGGAAACTACACCTATGAGCAGATTGGTGAAATGGGAGAAAAGTCTTTGGGGATTTTTAGCTAAAGGGGAACAGAAAGTCCCGAGGAGTAATCCTCAACGAACAAGAGTTAATTTTTAAGGAAGTTTACATATAGGTTAAAACTATAACCAGTAATAAAATATACAGTATTGACAACTGATTATGGCAGCGCTAAAATATGATCATATTAAACCTACTGAATTAGTGGGAAAAGGAAAGGAGCATAATGCTATGAAAAAGAAACTGATAAATCAATCCATGTGTACCTTAATGTGTTGTTGCTGTCAGGTTGCATGTATGAATACAATTTAATTTTTTATGCATTATGATACCTGGAGAGAATGATACTCGTTACATAAGCAGGTGCCATAATCGTGGCTGCTTTTATTATGACTGGAAGATTGATTGAAATGATTGGAGGAAAAAAGTATGAGTAAAGTAGTAGAAAGTTCAGTAGAATTGATCGGCGCAACACCAATTTTAAAGGCAAGTCGTTATGCTGCCAGGGCAAATGTGACAGAGGCAACAATACTTGCAAAGCTGGAATATCTTAATCCCGCAGGTTCTGTAAAAGACCGTATTGCTCTGAATATGGTTGAGGATGCAGAAAAGAAGGGTATTTTGAAACCTGGAGCAACTATTATTGAACCCACATCCGGTAATACCGGAATCGGTCTTGCTGCAGTTGCTGCCGCAAAAGGATATCAGGCTATCTTTACCTTGCCGGAGACCATGAGCGTTGAGAGAAGAAATCTGTTAAAAGCTTATGGCGCAAAGCTGGAGCTCACAGAAGGTGCAAAAGGCATGAAGGGAGCAATTGCAAAAGCAGAGGAATTAAAGGAAACTATCCCTGATTCAGTTATTTTAGGACAGTTTGTCAACCCAGCCAATCCGGCTGCTCATAAAGCAACTACCGGTCCTGAAATCTGGAATCAGACAGAAGGAAAAGTAGACATCTTTGTAGCCGGAGTCGGTACCGGAGGAACAATAACCGGTGTTGGTGAATATTTAAAAGAACAAAATCCTGATGTTAAGATTGTAGCAGTAGAACCTGCAGGAAGCCCGGTGCTTTCAAAAGGAACTCCGGGAGCGCATAAGATTCAGGGTATAGGTGCAGGCTTTGTACCGGACGTATTGAATACGAAGGTTTATGATGAAGTAATCACCATTGAAAATGAGGAGGCATTTGCAGAAGGAAAGGCATTTGCAGTAAGCGAAGGAATTCTGGTTGGAATTTCATCAGGTGCAGCGCTGAAGGCGGCGACGATTCTTGCTAAGAGACCTGAGAATGCAGGCAAAAATATCGTGGTGCTGTTGCCTGATTCAGGAGACCGCTATTTATCTACCCCGTTATTTAGTGGCGAGTAAGATTCTCCTGAGGATGAGCAGTGGGAGATGTTGGAAAATGTGGTTATGCCGGCAGCAGAGCATATAAAGAGTAGTGAGAAGCAGCAGCCATGGGAAAGGAAGTCATCGTATTTTTTACATTTTGGGGATTGAATATTTTAACAAGTTCTGATAAGATAAAAACAAAAATGACTTTCTTGGGTTCAGGTGAGCAGTCTAATATGAGCTTGTTTATATAGAAGGACAAGGAAATTCCATCTTTAGTGGTTTAAATGCGGAAAAAGCCTGTATGTGTAGGCTTTCTCCGCTTTTTTTATACAGCTTGCAGGACGAATAGTCATTTCGAAAGAAGTACACAGATAGAACAAGAGAGAGAACGGAAGAATATGTGGAGATTTTATTATGTGATCGCGAGAAATATTTTGATACTCCCCGGAATCATAGGGAAAATGCGTCAGATGGCGGCTGATTCAGATGAGTATTCAGAAGAAGACTGCTATAAATATTTGCAATATGTAGTGGATTTGATGCAGCGAACCAGCTTTATTCGAACAGAAGTATATGGTGAAGAAAATCTTCCGAAAGAAGGTGGATACATCATGTATCCGAATCACCAGGGGAAATATGATGCTTATGGAATTGTAGGCGTACACAGTCAACCATGTACTGTAGTCATGGACCAGGCGAAATCCCATGCCATTTTCATCAGAGAAGTAATAGATATGGTAAAAGGAAAGCGTCTTGATAAGCAGGATGTGAAGCAGGCATTTGCCATTATAAGTGAAATAACGCAAGAGGTGAAGCAGGGCAGGCGCTATATTATATTCCCTGAGGGAGGATATGAGAAAGATAAAAAGAATTCCCTGTCTGAGTTTAAGGCCGGATGTTTTAAAGCATCATTAAAGTCCAAAACGCCGATTGTGCCGGTAGCTCTGATTGATACATATAAACCATTTAACAGTTGGTGCTTTGGAAAAGTCACGACACAGGTACATTTCCTGAAACCGATTTTTTATGAAGAGTATAAAGATTTAAGAACCCAGCAAATTGCATTGCTGGTTAAAGAACGAATACAGCAAAAAATAGATGCCGTATCTGCTGAAAATAGGTGATTATTACCCACCAAAAGTTTTCACTATTGACAATTAATTATTATAAGAGTAAAATATTACAAGTAAAACCTACTGAAATGGTAGGAAAATAAAGGAAAGAATAACCGGAGGTTTTTGTAGAATATATTCTATATGGAGCCTCCGGTCTCTATTCTTGGAGGAGATATTGTTAATGAAATCCATTGAAATAAAAGATTTGGAGAAGCTGGACCCCGGGCTGATTACAATTGTCGATATACGTAAACGGGAAGATTACGAAAGGAATACCATTCCTCATGCCGTAAATATTCCCATGGAGAAATTTGAAAATGGCATCCCGGATTTGATGAGGGAAAAGCCCATTTACGTTTTGTGCTATACCGGTGAAAAAAGTGAGATCATTGTGGAACAGTTGGAAGAGGCTGGGTATGATGCAACAAATATTACAGGCGGTTATCGAGCCTTGTTGCGTCTGCAGTTAAGTCAGATCATTCAGACGCAATCCGATATAGAAGAAAAAACGAAGGAAATTGAGAGAAGCCTGATCAAGAAATTCCGAAAGCCGATATGGAGTAAATTCACAAAGGCGATACAGGAGTATCAACTGATTCAGGAAGGAGATAAAATTGCCGTCTGTATCTCCGGTGGTAAAGATTCCATGCTGATGGCAAAGTTATTTCAGGAGCTGCAACGGCATGGTAAGATACCGTTTGAACTGGTGTTTCTTGTGATGAACCCGGGATACAATCAGGACAACTGGAACATCATTCAGGACAATGCAAAGCTTCTTGGTATTCCGCTCACCGTATTTGAGAGCGATATTTTTAATATTGTCGCAGGAGTGGACAAGAATCCATGTTACTTATGCGCGCGCATGAGAAGGGGATATCTGTATTCCCATGCGAAGAGCCTGGGGTGTAACAAAATAGCGCTGGGGCACCATTTTGATGATGTAATTGAGACAATTCTGATGGGAATGCTCTATAGCGGTAAAATTGAAACGATGATGCCCAAGCTGCACAGCTCTAATTTTGAGGGCATGGAATTGATCCGGCCTTTGTATATGATCAAGGAAGAGGATATTAAGGCATGGCGTGATTATAACAGACTTCATTTTATCCAATGTGCCTGCAGATTCACCGAAAATTGTGCAAGCTGCGGAGGCGGCAGAGGCTCCAAGCGGGATGAAATGAAGGAATTGATTGCAATGTTCCGTGAGACCAGTGATGTAATAGAAAATAATATTTTTAAAAGTGTTCATAATATCAATCTGCGGACAGTCATTGGCTACCATAAGAATGAAGAGAGTTATAACTTCCTGGATGATTATGACCTGGAAAGGAGACAAGTATAGTATGGAAACATATATCTCAAGACAGGAAGCATTTGAATTATTAAAAAAATATAATCAAGATCATTTTCACATTCAACATGCGCTGACCGTGGAAGGTGTAATGAAGTGGTATGCCAAGGAACTGGGATATCGGGAGGATGCGGAATACTGGGGCATTGTAGGCCTACTTCATGACATAGATTTTGAACAGTATCCTGAGGCGCATTGTATCAAAGCGCCGGAACTTTTAAGAAACGCCGGAGTCGGTGAAAACATCATTCACGCTGTCTGCAGCCATGGATATCAATTGACAGTGGATGTAAAGCCGGAGCACGAGATGGAAAAGGTGCTGTATGCGGTAGACGAATTGACTGGGCTGATTGGTGCAGTCGCACTGATGCGTCCGTCAAAGAGTGTGCAGGATATGGAAGTAAAGTCTGTGAAGAAAAAATATAAAAGTACGAATTTTGCTGCCGGCTGTTCCAGAGAAGTGATACAGCGCGGCGCTGATATGCTTGGCTGGGAGCTGGATAAGCTGATCGAGAATACGATTTATGCAATGCGTTCCTGTGAGGCGGAGATCAAGCAGGCAATGGAACAGGTAAACTGATAAAGAAGGATCAAGAGAAATGTTGAATCAATTTTCAAGAACAGAATTGTTGCTGGGTAAAGAAGCAATGGAAGTATTGCAAAATTCGAGAGTAGCTGTCTTTGGAGTGGGCGGTGTCGGAGGATTTGCGGTAGAAGCTCTGGTGAGAAGCGGCGTAGGAACCATCGACCTGATCGATGATGATAAAGTGTGTTTGACCAACCTCAATCGTCAGATCATTGCAACCAGAAAAACCGTCGGAAAGTATAAAGTGGATGTAATGAAAGAGAGGATCCTGGAGATTAATCCTGATGCCGTTGTCAATACCCATAAGTGCTTTTTTCTTCCAGAAACAAGAGATGAGTTTGATTTCAGTCAGTATTCCTATGTGATAGATGCCGTGGATACCGTGACTGCCAAAATCCAGCTCGTTTTGGAAGCGAAAAATGCCGGTATCCCCATCATCAGCAGTATGGGAGCAGGAAATAAGCTGGACCCCACAGGCTTCGAAGTAGCCGATATATATGAGACATCGGTTTGCCCTTTGGCGAAAGTAATGCGCCGGGAACTGAAGAAACGAAACATTGAGCATCTCAAAGTGGTCTATTCTAAAGAAAAGCCGGTACGTCCTATAGAGGATATGTCTATCAGCTGCAGAACCAATTGTATCTGCCCTCCCGGTGCAAAGCATAAATGTACAGAACGCAGGGATATTCCGGGTTCCAATGCTTTTGTGCCGTCTGTAGTAGGGTTGATTATAGCGGGGGAAGTCATTAAGGACCTCGCTATGACAGGCACAATCCGTTAATTTTCAGATAAATTTTTCATCACTGTTTTGTGTTGCGAAAAGGCTTTGGCTATGGTAAACTGGAAACAGAAGTCGGAATGCAAAGGAGTTTGAAAGGAAGCGCGGGCTCATGGAAGCATGGCAGAAGTTGCCGATCGGTATTGAAGATTTTGAAAAGTTACGTAAGAATAATTTTTATTATATTGATAAAACAGGACTGATTAAGGAACTGCTGAATAACTGGGGGGAAGTGAATCTTTTCACACGTCCCAGAAGATTTGGCAAGTCTTTGAATATGAGTATGTTAAAATGCTTTTTTGAAATCGGTCAGGACAAAACAATCTTTGAAGGGCTGGAGATTTCAAGAGAATCGGCTCTTTGTGAGCAATATATGGGGAAGTTTCCGGTGATTTCCATCAGTTTAAAGGGTGTCTCGGGCAGGAATTTTCAAGCGGCTAAGTCTATGCTTGCTTCCATTATCGGGTGGGAGGTTATGCGGTTTGAATTCTTGCGTACTGGTGATAAGCTTTCTGATTCGGAGAAAGAGGCATATGATCAATTGCGCGCTCTGTCCCGCTTGGCCAATGAAGGTATGGAAATCCCTGATTCTTTGATAACAGAGAGTCTTCGTATGTTGTCAAAGTTGTTGCAAAGGTATTATGAACAAAGGGTAATTATTCTGATAGATGAATACGATGTTCCGCTGGATAAGGCATATCAGTTTGGCTACTATGATGAGATGGTCGAGTTGATTCGAAATTTGTTCAGTCAGGCGATGAAGACCAACGATTGTCTGCAGTTTGCAGTGCTGACAGGATGTTTGCGTGTGTCGAAGGAGAGCATTTTTACCGGATTAAATAATCCGAAGATTTATTCCATTACAAGTGTCACATTTAATGAGTATTTTGGTTTTACGGACGAGGAAGTAAAGGCGTTATTGTTGCATTACGGACTGCAAAGTCATTATGGAACTATCAGGGAGTGGTATGATGGTTATCGTTTTGGAAGTGCAGATATCTATAGCCCATGGGATGTACTTAATTTTGTAGATGCACTATGTGCGGATTCGGATGCGGCACCACAAGCTTACTGGATCAATACCAGCAGCAATGATATTGTAAGAAAGTTCGTATGGAAAGCAAAGACTTCAAGTGCCAGGCGTGAGATAGAGAAATTAATTGCAGGAGAAACCATTCGCAAAGAAATCCATCAGGAGATGACTTACAGGGATTTGGACAGTACCATTGAGAATCTGTGGAGTGTTTTATTTACTACAGGCTATCTGACGCAGGCAGGGAAGACGGAGGGGGATGTATTTCATTTAAGAATTCCTAATCTTGGAATCAGGAAGATATTTGTACGACAGATATATGAGTGGTTTCAGGAAACAGCAGAAGCGGACGGTTCGACACTGAATGCGTTCTGTGAGGCCTTTGAAAACGGGAATGCTGCCGGTATTGAGACACAATTCAATGATTATCTGTGGAATACGTTCATCATTCGTGATACTTTTGTGAAGGGGAAGAAAGAAAACTTTTACCATGGTATTCTGCTTGGGCTGTTGCGTTACAAGGAAAGTTGGGCTGTTTCCTCTAACCGGGAATCGGGAGAGGGGTATAGTGATATTGTCATTGAAATCGGTCGGGAAAGAATCGGAATCATCATTGAAGTGAAATACTCTGATGATGGAAAATTGGACAAAGCATGTGCAGAAGCACTTGAACAGATTGAGAAGAATGATTATGAACAGGTATTGCGGGAGAATGGTATGAAGACTATTTTGAAATATGGGATTGCCTGTCATAAGAAGCAGTGCAAGGTGGTAAAAAGAACGACATAAACAGGAAAAAAGAAAACTACAGCAGTCCTGTGCAAGCTTCTGGGGAAAATTTCCTGTGAAGCTTGCGCAGGGCTGTTGTATTTATGATTTTACGGCAACATTTCCTTAAGGCATCTGCAGCGGAATATCCATCACCGCCATCCGCAGATTCTGCGCCTTGGCATATACCTTCAAGACACCGGGCGCTTTACCTGCCTGTACCACCAGTGAGCATAAGCCTGCCCGCATCTTTCGTGTATGGTAGATAGGGGAAGCACCATCACAGATATCGGAACCTGTGCCAAGTACCGTGCCAAGCTCATTCGTGCTGAATGTAATCTCAGGTGCAGCATCCGCAACAATCCGTCCCTGCTCATCCACTACATAACAGGTAAGAACTGCAACGTCCTTGCCATCCGCCAGAACGCTTCCGTCCAGGGAAGGCACACCTGCTTCCACACGCAGCTTCAGTGCATAGGGCTGTCCGGATGTTTCCACGCAGTCGGACACGATCTCTTTCCCATCTATGTAACCTACCGCTTTTAAGATGCCCGGCTCGTAGGCAACCTGCCACTCTCCGTGACCGTAGGCTTCCAGCTGCTTCCGGCCAAGACTCTTGCCATTTAAGAAGAGTTCAGCTTCTTCACAGTTGGTATAAGTCACCACGCGTATATTTTCTCCCTCCAGACCCTGAAAATTCCAGTGAGGCATAACATGAATCATAGGCGTTTCCAGCCAGTGGGATTGATTCTGGTAGAAAGCATCTTTCTTCTGCAGGTATAGGTCAACGGCACCGGACTGGGAACATAGCCTGGGGTAAGTGGCTTCCCCACGATGCTCGATACCATCCCACTGAAAGCATCCCATGATCCAGGGCCTTGCCATCAGGAATTTCCATGTTTTTTCTCTTGCAAGGAAAGCCGTGTTCGTATCCTTATCATAGGCTGAGAGATATCCCTTGACCGGATCATCAGCCAGATACCAGCCTCTTGTAGTGCCTGTGGCGCAGCATTCTGTGGATGCGATAGGTAAAGCAGGATACTTTTTGTGGATATCATCCAACATATGCAATTTATAATTGACACCCAGAACTTCCAAAGGCTCTACGGCAGGAGCCTTAATCGGGTCATGGCACAGGGCTGCCAGCACCGGTCTTGAAGTATCCAGACGTTTTACGGCGGCTTTCATGGTCTGCGTGATGCGAAGTCCGGATTCCGTCAATACACCGGGTTCCTCATTTCCGATGGACCAAAGTATGACACTGGGGTGATTGCGGTCACGTTTGATCAACATTTCAAGCTGTTCCAGACTTTCCCGGGTAGAACCAAACCGTCTTGTTTCGGCAAGCACCAGGAAACCCATTTCATCCAGTGCCTCCATTGTTACCTCACTGTGGGGATAGTGAGAACAGCGGAACGCATTTGCGCCCATTTCTTTCATGAGCCTTAATTTATACCGCTGTACTCTGTCGGGGACTGCTTTGCCTGTCAGGCCGTAGTCCTGATGACAGTTCACACCCTTTAGAAGTACATGCTTTTCATTCAGGAAAAATCCTTCGTCAGCATCGAAGCGGATGGTACGGAAACCGAATTTGTCGCTGACGCAGTCGATTTCTTCTCCGTTCTGATAAAGCTTTGTCACGGCAGTATATCTGTTGTCCGGTGTTTTGATATCCCACAGCTTCGGATCGTGGATGCTTGTAAGTAAATGCACGGTCTGTTTCGCTTTCTCGTCTGTCTCAAATGTTGATTCGACTTGGACAACCTGTTTCCCATCAGGCTGCAGCAGACAAGTGCATACGGTAATCTGTTGCTTTTCCACCGCATCGTTTCTGACGGTGATTTCGATAGGAATGTCCCACAGATGTTCGTCTTTTTTGCAGGGATTTACATAGACGCCATACAGATCTACCGATACTTTCTCGGTCTTTATCATCCAGACAGGTCGGTAGATTCCGGCTCCTTCATACCACCAGCCTTCATGCCTGCTGGTGGCATCCACATAGACAGCCAGAACATTGTCATGTTCGAAATCCAGATAGTCTGTAATATCTACTTCAAAAGAAGTGTAACCACAGTGATTGCGTTCTAACAGACAACCGTTCAGATATACGACTGCCTGTACGGCAATCCCCTCAAAATAAATTGTAATCCTCTTATTTCGGTCAGCTTCCTCAAGCTGAAAGTGATAGCGATACCATGCATTCTGATAATGAAAGCCTCCCAGTGAAAAATTGGTGTCCGGTGAAGGATTCTGCCCGATGATATAATCGTGAGGCAGCGTAACATTTTGCCACACCAGAGAAGTCAGATCCCCTTGCTGTGAGAAATCATTCACCTTGTCTTTGTATTCCCTGGCTGCCGGTCCGAAACGCTTCTCCTGGGATTTGGCCTGCATATAGACAGGTCCTTTATCGAGTGGTTCCACCGTTTCAATGTCTCCTAAGTGAAAATGCCAATTGGAATCCAGTAATATCTTTTCTCTCATATTTTGCACCCTTTCCCTATATATTTAGAATAAAGCCTGCTTGTACTTTTATATTAATTTTTCTGCTTCTCATTCGCAATGAACAAACGTGTTAAATATATGGACGATTTTGCTGCATTGTAAATATGACTATTGTAGAAAAAAGGAAAACGCGTTATTATGATATTACGGTTCGGACAAGTCCGTATGCATGGCGCATCTGAACTGTTGTAGACCAATGACAAGAAAGCAGGTGCCCTATGATTACTCATGAAGCAGGAAGTAAAACGGATTTGCAGGCAGTTTCCTACCTTCAGGTCAACAGCTGCGGATATGAAGACATTCGTGACTTTGCCTATGCTGTGGTCCGTTCCAAAGGACGTAATGATTACCATCTTCTTTATGTGCAGAATGGAGCAATGGAGCTGGAGATAGCAGGAGAAATGAAAGTACTTTGCCCGGGAGAATGTGCTTTTTATAAACGCGGGGATAAGCAGCATTACATCGTTCCCGAAGAGAAGGACAGTTTGATCTATTGGATTCATTTTACGGGAACGTCTGTGGAAGAAGTCCTTGCGTCACTGGGACTGACGGAAAGCGGAATTATTCGTGTCAATGCCAGAAGTCAGTTTGAAAGCATATTTTACCAGATAATACGAACTAAGATGCTTTCCAGGGCAACTCATATCCAGGAAGAAAATGCGCTGTTGCTGCAGCTCTTGACCCAGCTTTTCCTGTCGTGTCAGGAGAAAGAGACAGGTAGTTTCAGTGAAATTTATACCATGGCAGAATATATTTGTGACCATTTTACAGAAAAGCTGGATTTCACAGCACTTTCCTCAGATCTTCATCTGAGCAGGAGCCGTTTTGGCCATCTGTTCACGGAAGTAATCGGCTGTTCTCCGTCCGCTTACCAGCAGAAGCTGCGG
This sequence comes from Lachnospiraceae bacterium, assembly GCA_017465845.1. Lineage (GTDB taxonomy): Bacteria > Bacillota > Clostridia > Lachnospirales > Lachnospiraceae > Acetatifactor. The sequence continues at coordinate 17,020 of JAFTVH010000093.1, forward strand.
TTGGATAAAGCAAAGGATTACCTGCTGCATTCAAATATGTCAATCAAAGAGTGTGCACATGCGGTAGGATATGAGGATCCGCTTTATTTCAGCAGACTGTTTGGCAGAAAATACGGCATGTCACCAAGTAAGCTGCGGGAAACTTATCGGGATACATGATAGTAGCAGAAAGAAGCAGCGCAAGTAGGTCATAATGCGAAATCATCGAAAAAGTCTTTTTCTGTACTCCATTCCTGTGACTGCTTTAAGAACAGAGCGGCAGCCTCGGCATTCTGTTCAGTAAGCTCGGGGAGAAGCTCGGGAAGCAATCCCGGGGTAATACAGCCGCAGTCCAGAAGCATATGGGCATAGCGGATATCCTGAACATATTCTTTCAGATATATTTGCCATACAAGACTATCTGCTCCACGGCAAAACATCTCATCTCTAAGAAAAGCAGAGAGCACTTCATGAGCATGTGATTCCAGATGGAGAGGCTGTGAAAGGCGCAGGAATGCCAAAACAACTTTGTCTTTTCTCCGGGATGCAATATAAGCAGGGCGCTGGGTGGCTTCTGCATCTTCGTCATTGAACCAGCCATAAAATACGGGCTGGAAACCCTCATCGTCAGGAGCAGCAAGAAAAGTAAGCAAAGCTTCATCGTAGGAAGCCATCCAGGCGGCATGGTGTTCTTGGCTGCCTGCATGTTCCGGACGAAACAGTGATGGGGCTTTTAAAAGCGTGATGGTACTGGCTAACAGGCGGGGCAGTGCATCATTGCCGGAAGTGTCCTGCGTCAAAACAATTTCCTGAAGGCAGGGGCAGTCCAGGAAGATGTCTTTTCCCAGGGTATAGGAACGGGCAGCCAGCGTCAGCCGTGTCAGCTGCTTCATGTGGGCAAAGGCCCAGTCACCGATATGAGATACGGAAGGCGGAAGGGTTAGCTCGGTAACGGTCTTACAGCTTAAGAAAGCTTTGGCGCCGATTGCGGTGACTGGGCAGTCGTCTATCATATCCGGCACAGTTACCATGCTTTCACTGCCTTCATAATTTATCAAAGTCATATTGTTATCTATCTTTTTGAAATTCAGCATCAAAAATCCCTACTTTTTAATTGTTTTTCTAATCATAACAGATGTCAGGTATGCAGGCAAGCAGTCGGGGCATACTTTTTTATTGAATTTGGTAGAGTGGTTATAGTTTGGTCTTTCCACACTGCATCTGCGCTGCAGCTTAGTGGAAAGCTGAACTGCTAAACAGGAGCATGGTGAGAAGATGGGGCAAAAAAAAGGCAGGAAAAGAAAAATAGGGGGCATATTGTGTTTGGTAATAGGTGGAATCTCGATTTGCACTGTAATAGTAGCCATATGGTGCTATCGGTGTGAACAGAAAGCGCATATTGCTGTGGAAACAGAACGGATAAATATAGAAGCAATCCTACAAAAGATGGTCTGGACAGAAGCAGATTACGAGGTGTTGCAGAGTCAGACCGGGCTTGCCCCCGTGGCGCTAAATGCGCTTGTAGAACAGGGAAGAAAAGAAGAAATTCCGGATTTGCAGGAAATGTATTTTACCCCCATTAAAGTAAGATGTGAGCCCAATACCATTGTTTCCAAGGAAGAATATGTGGTGGACGAGGCGGGAAATCCTGTGGCCGGTATGAGCATTCCCTATGTGGAAAAAGGAGATATTTTGGTTACATTCTGCTCCCATTTCTTGGGCTGGCGCAATGGGCATGCAGCCATTGTCATAGATGAAGAAGCAGGGCTGGTGCTGGAGGCACAGGTGCTCGGCAGTCCATCGGTGGTGACATCTTTGAAAAGGTGGGAGAGATATCCTTCATTCATGGTGCTTCGGTTGAAAGATGCTTCAAAAGAAGAACGGGCAGCAGTGGGAGAATATGCAAAAGCCAATCTTACAGGGGTACCTTATCGATTGACGGCAGGTCTATGGAGAAGTGGAAGTGAAACGATCTCAGGAACGCAATGTGCCCATTTGGTTTGGTACGCTTATGATCATTTTGGGTATGATCTGGATAGTGACGGTGGCTTCATTGTGACACCGTATGACCTTTCTCAGAGTGAAAACCTGGAAATTATACAAAAATATGGGGTATAATTAAGAAAAATAAAAAAATCTTAATTATTTTCAGAATTAGACTTGAAAAAACACACGATATATCGTATATTATTTCTATCAGAACATTTTACAGACCAATCGGAGGGAAAAGTAATGACTAAAGCGGAGATTTTAAAGAAAGAAATTCTGAGACAGTATCGCAGCGTGCGCCAGTTCGCAATGGAGATGAACATTCCTTATTCTACCCTGGTAACTGCGCTGGAGCGTGGTATCGAAGGTATGGCATATGGCACTGTTATCAGAATGTGTGACAAGCTGAGCCTGAACCCTGTAGATTTCTCTTCTCTGGAAAGAGACACTTCTCTTGGAGCACAGCTTCTGGAAAACAGAGTTATGCAGTACTACGTAAAGCTGAACCAGAACGGCAGAGACAAGATCCTGGAGCTGATGGACGATTTCGTTCAGATTGACAAGTACAAAGCTAAGGGCAAGAGAAGCAAATAAGCATTATAAGTTATAAGGAAAAGAAATAAATAATGAAGAGATATGATTATCTTATAGTAGGTACCGGTCTGTTTGGATCGGTATTTGCTTATGAAATGAAAAAAGCAGGCAAGGAGTGCCTGGTCATCGATAAGCGCGACCACATTGCCGGAAATATTTACACAAAAGAGCAGGATGGAATTCAGGTTCATAAATTTGGCGCCCATATTTTCCATACCTCAGACAAGAAAATCTGGGATTATGTGAATCAGTTTGCTGAGTTCAATAATTATATCAACTCTCCTGTGGCAGTCTATAAAGATGAGTTGTATAATATGCCTTTTAATATGAATACTTTCAGCAAGATGTGGGGTATCCGTACCCCTGCAGAAGCGAAGGCTATCATTGAGCAGCAGAAGAAGGAAAGCAAAGTAGAGGATCCTCGTAACCTGGAAGAACAGGCTCTTTCTTTGGTCGGCCGTGATGTCTATGAGAAGCTGGTAAAGGGCTACACCGAAAAACAGTGGGGCCGTGACTGTGCAGAACTGCCTTCTTTCATTATAAAAAGGTTGCCGGTACGCTTTACCTATGACAATAACTACTTTACAGATCGTTACCAGGGCATTCCCATGGGCGGTTATACCCGGATCATTGAAAAGCTGCTTGACGGTATCACTGTGCGTCTGGGCATCACCTATAAGGATTTCCTTGCTGAAAATGAAGCCAGAGGACCGGAGGCGGATGTGTTCGACAAAGTGCTTTACACGGGTATGATTGACGAATATTTTGATTATTGCCTGGGAGAACTCCAGTATCGCTCTCTTCGTTTCGAGGAAGAAACACTTGCAGACTGCGATAATTACCAGGGCAACGCTGTGGTAAATTACACAGAACGTCAGGTACCCTACACCAGAATCATTGAACATAAGCATTTTGAGTTCGGTACGCAGCCTGCAACGGTGATTACCAGAGAGTATCCGGCAGAGTGGCATAAAGGGGATGAACCCTATTATCCCATCAATGATGAGCGCAATACGACGCTTTACGGAAAATATCAGGAACTGGCTGCAGGGGAAAAGAACGTGCTTTTCGGCGGACGCCTGGGGCAGTACAAATATTATGATATGGATAAGGTCATAGCAGCTGCACTGAATATGGCGGAAGAACAGCTGGCAGACCATAGAAAATAAATTTCTATGAAGTTTATTTTCTAAGATAAGGGAGAGTTGTCATGATTTATGAAAAGATTCAGCTTGATGAAGAAGCATATCTCGAGGTCTTTGCGGCCAATCGCGTCGGAGATTTTGTAAGAAAGGCAATCCTGGTGATACCGGGAGGCGGTTACGGAACTGTCTGTGCTGACAGAGAAGGAGAGCCCATTGCCCTTGCTTTTATGCCTTACGGATATAATGCATTTGTGCTTCATTATTCGGTCGGTGGTAAACGTCCTTTCCCGACCCAACTGATACAGGCCTCTATGGCTATGAAACATATTAAGGACAATGCAGAAAAATATAATATCGATCCTCAGAAAGTCTTTGTCACCGGTTTCTCAGCCGGAGGACACCTTGCCGGAAGCCTTGGTACCATGTGGCATAAGCAGGAAGTATACGATGTTGTTGATATGCCTTACGGTTACAATAAGCCTGCCGGGATGATGCTTGTCTATCCTGTGGTAACAGGATTATATGACTGGGCACATCATCCGAGCTTCCAAAACCTTCTTGGGACAAAAGAGCCTTCTGCGGAACAGCTTATAGAGACCAGTCTTGAGAAACATGTGGATGAGAGGTCCTGCCCTTTATACCTTGTGCATACTTCCAATGACCAGCTGGTAAATATCAGAAATGCGATGGTTCTTGTGGACGCATATACAAATGCCGGACTGACATTCGAGATGCACGTGTATCCTGATGCGCCTCACGGAGTGGCTTTGGGAAATGCGATCACTAAATGCGGCTGTGAGAAGTTCGATAATCCCTGCATTGCACAGTGGGTGAAGAATGCTGTGATGTGGGCAGAGAGAGTTTAAAAGCCAGGTAAAGCTCGGAAAATCCGAAAACTGGATTTTCCGGGCTTTGGTATCTGTAAAAATTAATGGGGATTTGTAAAAAATCATTGACGAGCCGCAAGTTTTATGCTATAGTAGTTAAGCGAGATGAGATTTAGGTCTTTTTTTTATGCGTAAAATCAGTAAGATCAGATATTACACGGAGGTGGAAATATGCGTACAAGAATTACATTAGCTTGCACAGAATGCAAACAGCGTAACTACAATACTACCAAGGATAAGAAGACTCATCCTGATAGAATGGAAACCAAGAAGTATTGTAAGTTCTGTAAGAGACATACCGCTCACAAAGAAACCAAATAATCCGTCGTTCTAATCAGTGAAGGAGTAAACTATGGGAGATTCCACAGAAAAGAAAGCCAAGCCCAAGAATGAATTCTTTAAAGGTGTAAAGGCTGAATTCAAGAAAATTTCATGGCCTGACAAGCAGACTACTCTGAAGCAATCCGTTGTGGTTGTGGCAATTTCCGTTGTTGTAGGACTTATCATTGCGGTATTGGACGTAGTTATCCAGTACGGTGTGAATTTCTTAACATCAATTTAGAGCGAGGGTGGATTGTATGGCAGAGGCAAAATGGTATGTAGTGCATACGTATTCCGGATATGAGAACAAGGTCAAAGCCAATATCGAGAAGACAATCGAGAATAACAAGCACCTTGCAGAGCAGATTCTGGAGGTCCGTGTTCCCCTGCAGGAAGTAGTGGAGATTAAGAACTGCGCCAAGAAGACTGTTCAGAAGAAAATGTTCCCGGGATATGTACTCCTGAATATGGAGATGAACGATGACACCTGGTATGTTGTGCGCAACACCCGCGGTGTTACCGGATTCGTAGGACCGGGAAGCAAACCGGTACCCCTCACAGAAGCAGAAATGAAGCCTCTCGGCATTCAGGCTGAGAATGTTTCCATTGATTTTGCAGAAGGAGACAGCATTGCCGTTGTTGCCGGAGTATGGAAAGATACCGTTGGTGTGGTTTCCAAACTCGATTATGGCAAGCAGACAGCTACCATCAATGTAGAACTGTTCGGCAGAGAGACTCCTGTTGAAATCAGTTTTGCGGAAGTGAGAAAACTTTAATTAGGCTTTATAAGCAAAGGTATTTATCCCGAAAGAGGCTGACTCTTTAAAGGGTTAAATATAGGCAACAAGAAGGGATGCGAAAGCATTCCAGTGGGAGCAGGTTGGCAATATCAGGACCTGCGCCGATTTACCACATTATAGGAGGTGCCACAATGGCAAAGAAAGTTACAGGATATATCAAGTTACAGATTCCTGCCGGCAAAGCTACACCGGCTCCACCAGTTGGTCCCGCACTTGGACAGCATGGTGTTAATATCGTTGAGTTCACAAAGCAGTTCAACGCAAGAACAGCAGATAAGGGAGATGTAATCATCCCCGTTGTAATTACTGTATATGCAGACAGAAGCTTTAGCTTCATTACCAAGACCCCGCCTGCAGCAGTACTGTTAAAGAAAGCCTGCAACCTGAAGTCCGGTTCCGGCGTACCTAACAAGACCAAGGTAGCTACCATTTCCAAGGCTAAGTTACAGGAAATCGCAGAACTGAAGATGCCGGATCTGAATGCAGCAAGCCTGGAAGCAGCTATGAGCATGATCGCAGGTACTGCAAGAAGTATGGGTATTGTTGTAGAAGACTAATTAATCAATTGATTGGGAGACAATTTTTAATTGTCGTTGGAACCTAGGAGGTATAATAATGAAGCATGGTAAGAAATATGTTGAAGCTGCAAAGTTAGTTGACCGCGCAGTTTTCTATGAGCCGAACGATGCAATCGCTCTGGCTAAAAAGACCGCAGTAGCAAAGTTCGATGAGACCATCGAAGCACACATCAGAACAGGTTGTGACGGACGTCATGCTGAACAGCAGATCCGTGGCGCAGTTGTTCTTCCTAACGGAACCGGTAAGACTGTAAAAGTTCTGGTATTCGCAAAAGGCGACAAGCTGAACGAGGCAGAAGCAGCAGGCGCTGATTACGTAGGCGGCGAAGAGCTGATTCCTAAGATCCAGAAAGAAGGCTGGCTTGATTTTGACGTAGTAGTAGCTACCCCTGATATGATGGGCGTAGTTGGTCGTCTTGGTAAAGTACTGGGACCTAAAGGCTTAATGCCTAACCCTAAGGCCGGTACCGTAACCATGGATGTTACCAAGGCTATCAACGATATCAAAGCCGGTAAGATCGAGTACAGACTTGACAAGAACAACATCGTTCATGTTCCTGTCGGAAAAGCATCTTTCACCGAGGAAGCTCTGCAGGAGAACTTCAACGCTCTGATGGAAGCTATCTTGAAGGCTAAGCCCAGTGCATTAAAGGGTCAGTATCTGAAGAGCATCACTCTGACCAGCACCATGGGACCTGGCGTAAAAGTAAGCGTAGCTAAGTTCTAAAAGTTACCGTTCAGTCCGCGCCATTCGCAAAGTCGCGCCTGCGGCGCTTTCCGCTGCTACGCAGCTATCTTTGCTCATAGACAGGCGCTCTGCTCATAGCCCGTACAACGTGCTCATTCATGCAAGCATGATTCGCCCGTCATACAGGCTATGGCTGAACTGTAACACTGATTTTACTGAAAAAATAAAATAAGGGGTTGACAAGTGCAACCCCTTATGCTATTATCAACAAGGTTATGAAACCACGCCGAAGACAGTAGGTACAAAGGTAAATCCTACCGAGGAGATGAGTTCACTGTGATTATTGATCTCTCTGTGTCTTCACAGGGATTTTTTTATTATAATTATGTTGAAATTCCTGCTGGGAATTTCACGACGAAAAGCCAGGCTTTTCGTTTGGACTCCTTTCGGCATTAAAATCTATAAGGAGGTAGAAAAATGGCAAAGATCGAGTTAAAGAAACCGGTTGTAGAAGAGATTTCTGCAGGTATCAAAGACGCTCAGTCCGTAGTTCTGGTTGATTACCGTGGACTTACCGTAGAGCAGGATACTCAGCTTCGTAAGAACTTACGTGAAGCAGGAGTCAGCTACAAGGTTTACAAGAACACCATGATGAACTTCGCGTTCAAGGGTACTGAGTTTGAAGGTCTGGCACCTTACCTTGAGGGACCCAGCGCTATGGCTTACTCTAACACAGATGCAACTGCACCTGCAAGAGTACTGGCTGAGTTCGCTAAGAAAGCTGACAAGCTTCAAATCAAAGCCGGTGTAGTAGAAGGTACTGTATACGATGCAGCCGGAATGGCTAAAATCGCAGACATCCCTTCCAGAGAGGTGCTGCTTGGCAGATTGCTGGGAAGCATGCAGTCTCCTATCGCAAACCTGGCTCGCGTTCTGAATCAGATTGCAGAGAAGGATGGCGCTCCTGCAGCAGAAGCACCTGCAGAGGCATAATTGCTTATCGAAAGCAAAACAGGAAAGAAGACTTGCAATACAGCAAAGTCGTCAATTTGTAAATTGGATTTATAATCCGACACATAACAATATATTTTAAATGGAGGAAAATTAAAATGGCTAAATTAAGCACTCAGGAATTTATCGATGCTATCAAAGAGTTATCCGTATTAGAGTTAAATGAATTAGTAAAAGCTTGTGAAGAAGAGTTCGGCGTATCTGCAGCAGCAGGTGTTGTTGTAGCAGCAGCTGGCCCTGCAGCAGAAGTTGAAGAGAAGACCGAGTTCGACGTAGAACTGACCGAGATCGGTTCTGAGAAGGTTAAAGTTATCAAGGTTGTTCGTGAAGTAACCGGACTTGGCCTGAAGGAAGCTAAGGACGTTGTAGACAACGCTCCTAAGACTCTGAAAGAGGCTGCTTCTAAGGAAGAAGCTGAAGAAATCAAGAAGAAACTGGAAGAAGTTGGCGCTAAGGTTACCCTTAAATAAGTCAATTCCCGTATTGAGATTTCGGGGCTGTCGTACGAAAGTGCGGCAGCCTTTTTATGTTGCGGCGAAGGGACGCGTGGATGGGGTGGGAGACCGGGGC
>JAFTVH010000006.1 GCA_017465845.1 Lachnospiraceae bacterium
ATTACGGACGTACATGTTTGTAACTGTAAAAATTCCGGGATGGATGCACAGTTACAGCAGGTAGGTCTGATATGTCTGTGCAGAAATTCGGATGATGTAGGTTTTGATTTTTATAATCTTAACAGAATCAGTGTATTGGAATTTATGCACTGGACATATCAATGTCCGGTGTATTTTTTTGCGCGAATGAGCAAAGCCAAGCCCCTGCAAGCAGGAGCTGCGCTGTAAACGCTCCATAGTGGGTACTCCCACTTAAGCAGCCGCTCCGAAGAGCGGCATATTATTAAAGTTGCTTTCTGCAGTTTTCCGGCAATGAATCTGACCAGGGAAGCAGTTCTTCACAGAAACTTGTGTCATGATCATCCATGTGCTTCGGAATCTCTGTCAGAAGATATTCGAAATAATCGTAGGGTTTTAAGTTGTTTGCCTTTGCGGTTTCTGCGATGCTGTAGATGATTGCACTGGCATCCGCTCCGGCTATGGTATCTATCATCACCCAGTTCTTCTTGCCGACACAGAATCCGCGGATTGACTGCTCCGCTGCATTGTTATCCATCGGTACTTCGCCATCGTCAAGGAAGATTCTAAGATACTGTTCCTGATTAATGGAGTAACTAAAGCCGTTTGCGGTTTTGCTTTTTGCAGGAACTTTGGTGAGGTTCTGTTTTACCCACACAAAATAAGCATCCACCAGCGGCTTAACTGTAAGCCGGCGGTGTTGCAGGCGTTCTTCCACAGACATGTCTGTAAGCTTGTTTTCCTCGCGGTATATTGCCTGTATCTGCTTTAGTGCCAGATATGCAAGGGCATTTTTCCGGTTTGCCTTCGGCAGTGCTTTCACGGCTTCGTCAAACCGTCTCCTTGCATGAGCCCAGCATCCCGCAATCTTCAGGTTTTCCCTCTCTTTTTCAATCGTGTGGTAAACCTGATAACCATCCGTTACACAGATTCCGTTGAATCCTTTTAAGAACGCCCTCGGATGGTCTGCATTACGGCTTGGCTGGTACTCGTACAGCACGATCTGCTTACCGGCACACATACTGCCGCTACGGTAAACCCACATGTAATGTTTGGCGCCTTCGGTACGGTTCTCTTTTGAGACACGCACCGGTGTCTCATCTGCCTGTATTACATGATAATCATAGATTTTTTCATGCAGATAGTCATACAGGATGGACAGGTATCTTTCTGCACAGAGAATAGTCCAATGGGCCATTTCAGCCCTTGTGATGTTAAGACCACGTCTTTTAAACTCCTGTTCCTGACGGTACAGGGGCACAGCATTCACATATTTAGCGTTAAGAATGGCCGCTTCAAGAGAAGGGGACACCAGACTGTTTCTTAGCAGATACCCCGGATGTTTTGCCTTCTTAAAGTGATTATCCTTTTTAGATTTATAAACACCTACATGATGTGCTTCAATTTCTACCTTCATGGGTGTAAAACGGTACCGGTTATAGACTTCGTCCTCCAGCTGGTACCAGCCGTCTTCTCCAAACTCGGCAATGAGTTCTTCTTCAGTCATCATGTGGTTTACAGGAATGACAGGGAGATTCCGGATATCTGCAAGGCGCTTCCCTCTTGTCTTTTTGGAGGGAACCTTTTCAGGCTCCTCTTCCTCATACTCCGTGAGGGAAGCCACTGCTTCTGCCTCGTTAAAGAAAACGATATCGCCATCCACTTCCATGAAGCAGATTTGATTATCAACATCAAGCTTTTCGCTGGACTTGCCAAACCGATGGTTATTCAGTACGGCAACCTGTTCCAGTAACAGCTGCAGCTTTGCATCGATATCCTTTAACTGTGTCTGTTGTACAAGGAACAGCCGGACAAGCGTAGCCTTATCAAGGTTATTCAGTTGTTCTTCAGTGTATTCCATTGCCATAAAGAACCATTCCTTTCATGGTTCCATTATAGCAGATATTGGCAAAAAATACGAATGTCCTGTATCCCGGGATTCGTCATAATGCCTATGATTATAAGCGCGTATAATGAGGTTCTACGGAGCGCTCTTTCCGCCTTTTTGAAATGATTCAAATATATTTATATGGCACAGTGGCAAAAATACAAGGTTAAATCACCCTCCTATGGGTCTGGGGATGCCAAAAAACGGCAGATTTTAACCATTTACAGGAGCCGGAAAATTTCTCCCTTTTGCACAAATATCATGCCACATACTCCGGTGCTTCCACCGGGCGGACAGCCTTTTTAGGGATTGTAGTGAGACCTTCCATCAGCCAGCGGAACTGCTGGGGTGTCAGAGCCTGTACTTCCGATTCGTTTCTTGGCCAGACAAACTTTCCCTGTTCCAGTCGTTTGTACAGAAGAAGGAATCCATCCTTTTCCCAGACAAGTCCTTTGATGCGGTCTGTTTTGCGTCCGCAGAACAGGTATAAGGTATCCGGAACATAGGGGGAATTTCCTGTCTTTGCATCTATAATGGATGCCAGCTTATCTATCCCGGAGCGTAAATCCGTGTATCCGCAGACGACATAGACTTGTTTGAAACAGGTGGCGTCATTTAACATGGGCAATCACTCCGAGCACTTTTGAAAGAAGCTCCGTGGAAGTCTGTTGTGTAACGCGGACAGTAATTCCATTAGATTCCAGTTCAAGAAAGGAATCTGCTTCTGTTTCAGAACTGCCATGTTCATCAATGGACATCAGTTCCATGGGAACCGGGACAATTGCCTGTTCAACTACTTCCTTTGGAAGTGCCTCCAGGCATGCTTTACGGACTTGGGTCATGCGGTAGTAATAATTCGCTTTGGTAATGGAATGGGCTTCGCACCATTCATCAACAGACATTTCTTCAGGGCGGCTTTTGCAGTCCTGAACCATTTGTGCCCATTCACGGAGCCGGCACTGGCGTGCAATTAAGCTTGTTGTACTCATAGACTCTAACCTCCAATAGTGAGTCAAAAAAGTTGAGCCTCAACTTTTTTGACCGGATTTAAGTTAGGTCTATTGTCTCAGAAAAATGAACTGGATTCTATATACCGACTATGGGGCGTTTAC
>JAFTVH010000094.1 GCA_017465845.1 Lachnospiraceae bacterium
AATCTCTACGAGTAGTAACTGTAAATGTTGTTATGAAGAGCCGTATGCGGAAAAGCCGCACGTACGGATCTGTGAGGACTTCACATCGTGAGGTGTGATTTTACTTGGTTTGCGCCCTGATAGGCGCACAGAAACAGTATCATAAAAAGAGTGTGTTTGATTCATGAACAAAGCATGAAAGAACAGACTCTTTTTCGCATTGACCGGGAGGAGAAAAAGATGATAAGAAAGAACGCAGGGCAGATGAAAATATTTCAAAAACTGATGATCAGCTTTCTTTGTGTCTGCATTATACCATTACTGATTGCCAGTATTGTTATTTACGAAGTGAGTGCCAGAAACATGGAAGAAAGTTATATGGAACTGGCGACGATCTTTAATTCTCAGGTCGTGACAAATATGAACGAATTTCTGGAAGAATATGACCGGGTGACCAAGTCCATACTGGTGGATTTTGATGTGATAAGCAGCCTGAGCCAGAATAACGGAAATGACATTGGCAAAGAACTGGAGCGGCAATTAAGTATGCGCAGGATCATGATGCGTCTTCTTACGCTGAAGCCTGAGATAAGAGGAATTGCGCTTATCACTGCAGGCGGCAAAGTATATCAGCTGGGAGATGCCGGAAAGACTATTGATGATGACATATTGAAAGAGCAGGACTGGCTCAGGGATTTTAAAGATTCCGGGGAGATTCTGGAAGTGACTGCCGTCCATGATAAAGCTTATTATGATGACGGAAAGGATGGCCTGGCAATTACCGTGTGCAGACGGATCCTGGATTATAAAGGCGCTTATGTGGGAGAGCTGTTGATAGATCTGGATCCCGGCAGCCTGATTCAGCTGAATGATGATTTTCTCCTGACAAGGAATGAGTATAATATCAAAATCTGTATCACAAATTCCCAAAACGGACTCCTGTTTGATTCCGATGTGGTCAGCGGAAGAATGACCTGGAGAGAGGCGATTGCTGAGAATAATATCCTGCTGTTTGAAAGAAATCCGCAAGATTACATTGTAATGTCAAATGAGACAACCAATGGAAATCTCTGCGTATCTATTGTGATTCCAAGAAGTGATCTGCTGCTTCGGATCAGTAAAGTAAAATACATCACCTACAGTCTCGTGGTGTGTTGTATCATTATTATCATTATGATTTCCACGAAGCTCAGTAAAAATATTGCCAGCCCTATCAAAGAATTGCAGGATAAAATGGAAGAAGTGGAAAAGGGACAATATGAGACGTTTGAGGATAAGACAAATATATTTGAAATCAACGGTTTAATATACAGTTATAACAATATGGTAGAAAGAATCCGTAATTTGATTGAAAAAGTGTATGTGGCTGAAATCAAGCAGAAGAATGCAAAGCTGCTGGCGCTGCAGACACAGATAAATCCTCATATGCTGTATAATACGCTGGAAGCGATTCGGATGAAGGCGATAATTAATGATGAGGACGAGATCGCCGATATGATAAAAATCATGGCGCAGATGTTTCGAATGGCACTTAGTGATACAACACCTTGTTATCGGATAAAGAATGACATTGAATATGCAGAGAAATTTATTGCGCTTCAGAATATCCGGCTGCCGGATATGTTTTACATGGAGGTCAGGTTAGATGACAAAATAGAAGAGGCATCTATCATACCGTTAATTATACAACCGCTGGTGGAAAACAGTATTGAGCACGGATATCGTGGAGGCAACATTCCCCTTCATATGATTTTGTCAGGAAAAATCGTGGAAGGAAATGATATCTCTATTACTTTGCAGGATGACGGCAAAGGGATGGAAAAGGAGCAGATTGCACAAATAGAGACATTATTGTCCTCAACAGTAAAAGCAAAACTGCAGCTTGATCATAATGAGAGCAGAAATAGTATCGGCATGAGAAATATTTTGGAACGAATTCAGTTGTATTACGGAGATCGATATTATCTGCACATTGTGAGAAGTGATGAAACAGGAACAGTGGTTGAAGTCCGTATTCCCGGACAGTGGTGAGAGAGACATGGAGGAGAACAGTATGAACTGTCGTATTTTAGTCGTAGATGATGAGCCCAATATCGCGGAAGGAATACAGATTATGATTCAACGTGAGATGCCTTCCGGCAGTGTGGTCGGATTGGCGTATGATGGTACTCAGGGAATTGCTATGGCTATGTCTCTGAAACCGGATATTATATTGACGGATATAAAAATGCCTAACCTTGACGGAATAGGTATGATTCGTCAGTTGATCAGAGCCGGGTGTGCTTCCAGGTTTGTGATACTCACAGGATATTCAGATTTTAGCTATGCCAAAAGCGCTATTTCTCTGGGCGTGGAAAATTATATCACGAAGCCTATTGATAAGGAAGAACTGTTTCTTACGATCAGGAAAATCCATAGTGATATTCAAAAAAAATCTGAAGATACGAAAGAACTGCAGAGAATGAAGGATGTTTTTCAAAACTATGTCCCCAGTATGCAGGAGTATGCTTTAAAAAGATACATAGAGACCTCACACGCGGAAAGAGGAGAGATTGCACTTTTCTTTAAAGAAATCGGAATGGAGCTGAAAGCGAAAAAATATTGTTGCGCCATATTTGAAAATAATTCAGATACAGAGGAAAGGAAGGGGGAAGATTTATTTCAAAGTGTGAAAAAGAAGGTAGAAAAGAATTTCGGGAATTTTTCTGAGGTTTTTGTACTGCACTACTCAGACAATCAGGCAGCCATAATCCTGGGGCAGGAGCGGGAACCGGATGACAGGAGAACCTATCATATATTATGCAGAGTACGGGCGGAAGTAGCAATGGAATTGGATATTCCTGTGGTCGTGGGAATGGGAACCAGCCATGAAAAAAAGGAGATAAGGCTGTCACTCAAAGAAGCAAAATGTGCACTGAATTACAAGGTCATCAGAGGAGGAAATGCTGCGATTCATTACAGAGACATTTCTGATATCACGGATGACACTGACCTTATTGATCCGGCAGACGTAAAGAAACTGGAAATCTGCATAGATAATATGGATGATGAAGGCTGTAGGAAGACAGTGGAAGAAATCTTTCATAAATTAGAAACCCAGGAGCTGAGTCTGGAGAACCTGAAGAATATCAGTTTGAATCTGATTTTACTGGGCATTCGAAAAATGCCTTATATACAGTTTCAAATCAGTGAATATCTGGGAAAAGATATTTTTTCTCTGGACAACCTTTCGAAGTTCGGAACCATTGAACAGCTGAAAAACTGGATCATTAATACCCTTGTGGGGATGAATGATCTGATGATAAAGGAAAATATGCCCGAAAAGAATGATGTGGTGGAAGCAGCGAAAAAATATATGAGCAAAAATCTAAGTAAGAATATTACTTTAAATGATATCTCGGAACATTTTTTCATCAATCCATATTATTTCAGTCAGCTTTTTAAGAAAAGGACAGGGGAGAATTATCTGGATTATTTGACAGGATTGCGGATCAATAGAGCGAAAAAACTGCTGGAGTCAACCGATTTAAAGGTATACGAAATATGTGAGATGGTGGGGTATACCAATATCAATCATTTCAATAAGGTTTTTGAGCGGATGGTAGGACTGAAGCCAAGAGAATATAAGGAAAGCTTAAAATTGGTAGAATAAATCATTAAAAAGCGTCATTGTTCATTTGACCTGTTTTGAAGATAATAAGTGTATCAACAAAAAGGAGGAAAACTCATGAAAATGAAGAAATTAGTATCGATACTGTTGGTCGGTGCCATGACGACAGCTCTGCTTGTGGGATGCGGCAGCAAAGAAAATGCCAAAACCCAAGAGGTCAAGGGAACGTCTGAAGAAGAAAGTTCTGAAGGAGAGCTGCCTGATGTGGAACTCTGGCACACCATTGTAGGTACGACGAAGGGAATCGAAAAGGATGGTCCCATGTATAATTTCTACAAGGATGTTCTGGGAGTAGGAATCGTAGAGCCTTATGTAGAGTGGAACGGCGGCTCAACCTACCAGGAACAGCTGAATTTAAGGATTTCCGCAGGCGAGGCGCCCGATATGTTCCTGCCGGTGAATGGAATGGAGACAGATCTGATTAAAAACGGCGCGCTTCTTGACCTGACGGATCTGCTGCCGGAGAAGGCTCCTCATCTGTGGGAGATCATTCCTGAAGAAGTGTGGGATATAATGAGAAACTATGATCCTACCGGAGAAGGCAGAATTTATGTGATTCCCACCGTGGTAAATTTTGCCCGTCAGGGTGGCATGATCCGTCAGGACTGGCTGGATGCTTTGGATCTGAAAATGCCCACTACGCAGGAAGAGTTTGTGGAAGTGCTGCGAGCTTTCAAGACACAGGATCCTAACGGAAACGGTATTCAGGATGAACTTCCTACAGGAGGCCGTGCTGAGGCAAGATGGATGGATCACCTATTTGCAATGTATGGAGTGGCCATGTATGAAGGATACCCCGATTGGGATATTTATGACGGCGAACTTACATATTCTGCAGTAACACAAAATATGAAAGATGCACTGCAATTTGCCAGTGAACTCTATGCAGAAGGTCTGCTGGATCCCGAAACGTTGTTAAATGATAAGGCCGGGTGGGAAGGAAAGGTAAATTCCAACCAGGTAGGCATCTTCTTCCATTGGCTTACCGTTTCCTACTATTACACGGATCAGCTGAAAGAGGGAACCGGTGTGGCAGGAGACTGGGCATATATGCCTGTCATCAGTGCTCCGGGATACGAAGGATTCTATACCCAGAAGCAGCTTGGCTCCCTGTGGATGGTTTGCTCCAATACAGACGATGAGGCTAAAATTGATGCCATGATGAAGATTCTGGATGGATTTGCTGATCCTGACAACTGGGATGCTTTGGCCTCCGGCCCCGAAGGTTATTTGTGGAATTATGACGAAGCAGGCAATAAAATACCGGTCGAGGATGCAACGAATCTGGAAGCCCTGTTTTCTTATCCGGGCAATGTATTTGCCACAAAGGACGCCGTACAAAAGGATCTGGATGAAATGATCAAAGTGACCACAGATGAAGACAGCATAGCCGGAATAGAGAGATGCAAACTAAATGTGGAAGCATGTGTGGGAAAAGCGATAGCAGGAGATGGTCTGCCCAACAGTGTGTATGACGAGTATCCGGATATTTTGAACAGAACATTATATGTAGAGTATGCAAGTAAAATTATTGCAGGAGAATATTCCATTGACAAGTTTGATGAGTTTGTGGAGAAATGGTATGCTTCCGGCGGAGAAGAGGTAACAAGAAAAGCCAGGGAGTGGTATGAATCCATACAGTAATCATAACTGTATCAGCTGATATAGGAGCAACAAAAAAACACCGGGAAACCGGTGTTTTTTCATGGGAAAATTATAATCGATGCGACAGGATTCGAACCTGCGACCTCTACGTCCCGAACGTAGCGCTCTACCAAGCTGAGCCACGCATCGCTTTAGCAACATTAAGATAATACACAAATTTCCTGACTTTGTCAAGAGGTTATGATGAATTTACCTTGATATTTAAAGCAGTGAATGATAGAATGAGATTGCAGCAGGGAAAAAGTACTTGTAGTGCTTCAGAGAGGAGCGTGTTTATAGAATGTACGATACTAAGATGCGAAAGAAGCTTCCGGTGGGAATTGAAAGCTTTGAAGAAATTCGGGCTGAAGGATTCTATTATGTCGACAAGACTTCGATGATCAGGGACTTGCTTTATAAATGGGGAAAAGTGAACTTGTTTACCAGACCGAGAAGATTTGGAAAATCATTGAATATGAGCATGCTGAAAGCTTTTCTGGAGATTGGCTGTGATAAGACATTGTTCGACGGTCTTGAGATTTCAAAGGAAACAACGCTGTGTGAACAGTATATGGGAAAGTTCCCGGTTGTAGCAATCAGCTTAAAAAGTGTGAATGGAGATAATTATGCAGCAGCCCGATCCATGATCTGTTCTGCTGTCGGTAAAGAAGCGATGCGGTTTCAGTTTTTGCTGGATAGCGAAAAACTGACGGAAAAAGATAAAAAGCTGTATCATCAGCTTACCATGGTAGATGAGAGTAACGGGGAAGCCTTTGTCATGTCGGATGCTGTATTGGCCGGAAGCTTAAAGACACTTTCAGAGCTGCTTCTAAAACATTATGGAAAAAAGGTGATCATACTTATTGATGAGTATGATGTTCCGCTGGCGAAGGCCAATGAGCGTGGATATTATGATCAGATGGTTGATGTAATCCGTAATTTATTTGACCAGGCGCTGAAGACGAATGAAGCGCTTTATTTTTCTGTTATGACCGGCTGTCTGCGTGTGGCGAAAGAGAGTATTTTTACAGGGCTGAACAATCCAAAGGTTTTCTCAATTACCACAGTAGGATTTGACGAGTACTTTGGATTTACGGATGCTGAAGTAAAAGAAATGCTGCAATATTATGACCTTAAGGGAGTGTACGATTCCATGAAGATCTGGTATGACGGATACCGCTTTGGTAATGTGGATGTGTATTGTCCCTGGGATGTCATCAGCTACTGTGATGAACTTTTAGATGATCCGGCACTGGAACCCAGAGATTATTGGTCCAATACGAGCAGCAACGATGTGGTGAAGCAATTTATTGAGAAAGTGGATCAGGGACTTACGAAGCGTGAAATTGAAAATCTGATTGCCGGTGAGATGGTGACGAAAGAAATCCGCCAGGAACTGACATATAATAATCTTTATGACTCGATTGACAATATCTGGAGCGTGCTGTTCACCACAGGATATCTGACCAAGCGCGGCAAGGCGGATGGGAAGAAGCTGCAGCTGGCAATTCCCAATATGGAAATCCGTAATATTTTTACGGAAACGATTATGACCATGTTCAAAGAAAATGCCAGGAAGGATGGCGATTCGTTAAGGGGATTCTGTGAGGCGCTTAAGGCGGGCAATGCTGAGGAAGTGGAGAGAAGGTTTACTTCCTATCTGAGTAAGACGATCAGCATACGAGATACATTCGTAAAGAAGCCAACCAAGGAAAACTTTTATCACGGGATTCTGTTGGGTATCCTTGGCTTTAAGGAAGGCTGGTATGTAAAATCGAACAAAGAGACCGGTGATGGTTACAGTGATATTTTGATCGAAATCGAAGATGAGGATATCGGAATCATTATCGAGGTGAAATATGCAGAAAATGCCGATTATGCATCCGGATGTGAGGCAGCTTTGAAGCAAATAGAGAAAGAAGGATATGCAGCACAGCTGAAAGCAGACGGTATCCATACGATCCTTAAGTATGGTATTGCCTGCTATAAGAAAGGGTGTCGAGTGGTAGTGGAAAAATAAGATTCACCCAAAATATTGACAACGGAGGAAACATTATGAGTCAGGCGATTTGCACGCTGAAAAAGGGAGAAGGCCGCACTATTAAGGCCGGCGGCATGTGGATATATGATAATGAGATAGATTCCATTCTGGGAAGCTTCGAGAATGGTGATATCGTGGCAGTACATGATTTTGACGGTTACTTTCTGGGATACGGATTTATCAACACCAAATCCAAAATCACCATCCGTCTGCTGTCCAGGAAGAAAGATGCCGTGATTGATGAAGCTTTCATGGAACAGCGGGTACGGGATGCCTGGGAATATCGAAAGCAGACAATTGATACCTCAAGCTGCCGACTGATTTTCGGGGAAGCAGATTTCCTGCCGGGTATCGTAATCGATAAATTCTCCGATGTGCTGGTAGTGGAGTCTCTGGCGCTTGGAATCGACAAATGGAAGCCGGTAATCGTGGAAGCATTAAAGAAAGTGCTGGCAGAGGACGGCATCACCATCCGTGGTGTGTACGAGCGAAGCGATGCCAAAGTGCGCCTTCAGGAAGGCATGGAGCGATATAAGGGATTTATCGGTGAGCCCTTTGATACCAAGGTGGAAATCGTGGAAAACGGTGTACACTACATGGTGGATGTAGAGGATGGCCAGAAGACCGGATTTTTCCTGGATCAGAAGAATAACAGGGCGGCTATTCACCGTTTCTGTAAGGATAAGAAGGTGCTGGACTGCTTTACCCACACCGGTTCTTTTGCGCTGAATGCGGGAATTGCAGGTGCTGAAAGCGTTCTGGGCGTGGATGCTTCGGAACTGGCTGTGGAACAGGCACGCGAAAATGCCGGATTGAACGGGCTGGAGGATCGTGTACAGTTTATCTGCGCTGATGTTTTTGAACTGCTTCCGGAGCTTGAGAAAAAGGGAGAGCAGTTTGATGTAGTCATCCTGGATCCGCCTGCTTTTACCAAGTCACGCAATTCTGTGAAAAATGCAGTAAAGGGCTACCGTGAGATCAATGTGAGAGGCCTGAAGCTGGTCAAAAATGGTGGATTTCTGGTGACCTGCTCCTGTTCTCATTTTATGGAGCCGGATTTATTTGCCAAGACGATCAGAGAAGCTGCCAATGGGGCACATAAGAGATTGCGCCAGGTGGAATTTCGGACCCAGGCCTGCGACCATCCTATTTTGTGGGCGGCAGATCAGTCTTATTATTTGAAATTCTATATTTTCCAGGTGTGTGAGGATAGGTAGGAGCCGTAAACAGAAAAAATTGTAGATTGACAAATTTTATGTATCGCCGTATAATTATTAAAAATCTTAATACTTTTAAGCATTGAGATTCTTATACAAAAGAGAAAACTTTCTTCAGGTTTTCCGATATTTCCGGAAATGCCTGAAGACATTTTATTTAAAGTGAATAGACATTTTATTTAAAGTGAAAAAGCCTTGACAAACTTCAAAAATATGGTATAGTTCTAAATGCACTTGCAACTCATTTGCATTTGGGACTATTTTATTTGGATGATTGGAAAGGATATTTACATGTTACACATTATAGAACACAGTGTGCTGGACAGTCTGAAGCTGGTACCGTTTTTATTTTTGACATATTTAGTCATGGAGTATCTGGAGCACAAAGCCGGTGATAAAACACAAAAAGTAATCGGCAAAGCAGGAAAATTGGGGCCTCTTTTGGGCGGTGTACTGGGCGCTGCGCCCCAGTGCGGGTTCTCCACAGCTGCTTCAAATTTATATGCAGGACGTGTGATTTCCATGGGAACGCTGCTGGCAGTTTACCTGTCCACCTCGGACGAGATGCTGCCCATATTGATTTCTGCGAAAGCTGAGCCTGCGCTGATTGTGAAGATATTACTTTTAAAAGTCCTGATTGGTATGGCAGCAGGATTTCTGGTGGATTTTTTGTTTGCCGGAAAACAGAAAGAACATCATCATATCCATGAAATGTGCGAGGAACAGAATTGCCACTGTGAGGAAGGGATACTGCGCTCAGCAATCAATCATACGGTCAGGATCACGTTCTTTATACTCCTGATTACGTTTGCGCTGAATCTGGTGATGCACAATGTGGGTGAGGATGCGCTGGCAAGCCTCCTGCGCGACCATGGGATCGTGGGGCCGATTCTGTCAGGGCTGGTGGGGCTCATTCCCAACTGTGCATCTTCCGTGGTTATCACACAGCTGTATCTGGAAGGCGCTATGAGTTTTGGTACCATGATGGCAGGTCTTTTGGTAGGCGCCGGAGTGGGTGTCTTGGTGTTGTGCAAAGTGAATCATAACAGAAAAGAGAATCTGCAGATTATCGGGCTTTTATATCTGATTGGTGTAGTGTCTGGTATTGTCCTGGGATAGTGATGGAATCCAACGGAGTTGAATTGGCGGATTGAGAATATAATATCCGCTTTGAGATGTGTGGAGGCAAAATTTATTATGGAAAGGGTTAATCAGGCCGGTAGAGAAGAAATATTTTCCCCCGGAACAAAATATCCTGTGGGAGTCAAATGGACCAGGCAGCGCAAGTGTGTCTATGATATTTTGAAGGCAGCTAAAGAGCCGTTAAGCGCCGTGCAGATCTACCAGCATATTTTGCAGCAGGAGCAGGATGTGACCTATGCAGTTTCTACCGTATATCGCATTCTGGGCGCATTTGAAGAAAAAGGCATGGTGCTGAAGGATATGCGGGCAGGAGACGGTAACGGAGTATACGAGCTGAATCGCGGCGGGCATACGCACTATGCAGTCTGCCTGGAATGCCATAAAAGGATTCCGCTGAAAAGCTGTCCCTTTGCTCATATGCATCCTGCGGCAGAGACGGGAGATTTTCAGGTTACCGGGCATAAGCTGGAGCTTTACGGATATTGCAAAGAGTGCAGGAATAGTTGACTCGTTGCCGTAGCTGATGCGTGAACTTAACTATAGTTAAATAAAATTTTTAGAAATTAGGGCTTGCTTTTTGAAAAAAATTGATGTATAGTAATGAGCCATAGAGAGGAACAACTCTCAATTGAATAATTTTTTTGAAAAAACGAAGGCGTTTACACAGGAAGTGTAGCGCCTTTTTTGCTTTTTCAAAAAAATGGGAAATAGGAGGATTAGATTATGAGCGAAGTATTAAACGTGGAAGAGATTTTTGCCAGCAAAGTATTTACACTTGGTAAAATGAAAGAAAGATTACCCAAGAACGTTTATAAAGAGGTTAAAAAGATCATGGACCAGGGTGGCGAGTTATCACTGGCAACAGCTGATGTCGTTGCGAAAGCTATGAAAGACTGGGCTGTAGAAAACGGTGCAACCCACTATACTCACTGGTTCCAGCCGCTGACCGGTATCACCGCTGAGAAGCATGATTCTTTTATTGCCCATCCTGATGCAGAGGGCAAGATACTGATGGAGTTCTCAGGTAAAGAACTGATCAAGGGTGAGCCTGATGCTTCTTCCTTCCCCTCCGGTGGCTTACGTGCTACTTTCGAGGCAAGAGGATATACTGCATGGGATATGACTTCTCCCGCTTTCTTAAAAGAAGATGCAACCGGCGTGATTCTTTGCATTCCTACTGCTTTCTGTTCCTATAAGGGTGAAGCACTTGATAAGAAGACACCGTTACTCCGTTCCATGGAAGCAGTCAGCGCACAGGCACTGCGTATCGTAAGACTGTTTGGCAATACCGAAGCTACCAAGGTTGTAGCCAGCGTAGGACCTGAGCAGGAATACTTCCTGGTAGACAGAGAGAAATATCTGAAACGTGAAGACCTGATTTTTGCAGGACGTACCCTTTTTGGTGCACCCGCTCCCAAAGGACAGGAGCTGGAGGATCACTACTTTGGCACAATCCGTGAAAGAATCGGTTCCTTTATGAAAGACTTGAACGTGGAACTGTGGAAACTGGGCGTAACTGCCAAGACCCAGCACAACGAAGTAGCTCCTGCACAGCATGAACTGGCACCTATTTATGAGACAGCCAACATTGCAGTTGACCACAACCAGCTGGTAATGGAGACTATGAAGAAAGTTGCCGGACGTCACGGTCTGACCTGCCTTCTGCATGAGAAGCCTTTTGCAGGAGTAAACGGTTCCGGTAAGCACAACAACTGGTCCCTTGGTACCGACAATGGTGTGAACCTGTTGGATCCCGGCGATACCCCTAACGAGAACATTCAGTTCCTGCTGGTACTTGCCTGTATCATGAAGGCTGTTGATACCCATGCTGATCTGCTCCGTCAGAGTGCATCCGACGTTGGAAACGATCACAGACTGGGCGCTAACGAGGCGCCGCCTGCTATCATCTCCATGTTCCTTGGCGAACAGTTGGAAGATGTGGTAAAACAGCTGGTAGAGACCGGTGAAGCTGCCCATCTGGTAGAAGGCGGCAAGCTGCAGACCGGCGTATCCACCCTGCCTGATCTGGAAAAAGATGCGACCGACCGTAACAGAACCTCACCTTTTGCCTTTACCGGTAATAAATTCGAGTTCCGTATGGTAGGAAGCTCCGACTCCATCGCAAGTCCTAACACTACGCTCAATGCTATTGTTGCAGAAGCTTTCTGCGAAGCAGCAGATATCCTTGAGAAAGCTGACGACTTCGACAAGGCAGTACATGATCTGATCAAAGAATATATGACCAAACACCAGAGAATCATCTTTAACGGCAACGGTTATTCCGATGAGTGGGTAGTAGAAGCTGAGAGACGCGGATTACCTAACATCAAGTCCATGGTAGAAGCTGTTGAGACTCTGACTACTGAGAAAGCCATCAAGCTGTTTGAAAAGTTTGGTATTTTCACTGAAGCAGAACTGGAATCCCGTGCAGAGGTTCTTTATGAAACCTACTCCAAGAGCATCAACATTGAAGCTCTGACGATGATTGATATGGCTAAGAAGCAGATTCTGCCTGCAGTCATCAAATATACCAAGTCTTTGGCTGACACTGTCATTGCAGTGAAAGAAGCCGGTGCAGATGCTTCCGTACAGGCTGACCTTCTGAAAGAAGTATCCGCTAAACTGGCTGAAGCAATGGCAGCTCTGGCAGCTCTGGAAAGCAAAGTGGCAGCTACTGCTTCCATTGAGGAGCAGAAAGAGCTTGCATTCTCCTTTAAGGATGAGGTGCGTTCTGCAATGGATGCTCTGAGAGCACCTGTTGATGAGCTGGAGATGCTGGTTGATAAGACAGTATGGCCGATTCCTACTTATGGTGATTTGATTTTTGAAGTATAATTTGTAAATTAATTTGTAAGTTTTATTACATCGCTTGCTTTCATTACTTTTCCTTTTATATACCCATAGAGGACCTGCGCTTTGGCGCAGGCCCCGCCTCATGTGGGGCTTTAATAAAAATTGTTTGTATTGTACAAAAAATATATAAAAATAAATTTTAATTTGGATGAATTTTATGCTTGCATTTTGGACAAACTTGCAGTATAATACTTCAAGTAAGAACGACATAGGGCTATCGCCAAACGGTAAGGCAACGGACTCTGACTCCGTCATTTCAAGGTTCGAATCCTTGTAGCCCTGCTACAAAAGCGTTAAAAGATTTTTCTTTTAACGCTTTTTCCTTGCCTAAAATGTTCGAAAAGCCCTAAAATATGGGCTTTTTTGCGTTTATGAGGAAAAGTATGTCATACTGTCGTTTCTTTTGTCGAATCATTGCAGAATCCGTATTTTTCCGTAAAAATCGATATTTTTCCGAATCGATAGGTCAATTCATAGGTCAATCGAAAATGCCTGCAAAGTACTGTAAATAAAGGATGCAGAGACATTTTTCATTCCAAGAATGAAACCTACTGTTGCACCATTGCAGTCGGTGTCAAAAACCGGACTCCACAGCGAGGAGGGCGTCACAGTGAAAAAACAGGTTTTTGTCAGCTATATATAAAAACTCCCTCATTTTTTGTGATTAAGATTGAATATTTCCCTCATTTTTTGTATACTATAGGAACAGGAGGGTTTTGACAATGGCAGAAATTTATTTGGAGCGTAAGATTGATAACTATTTGGTTCAGTGGAAGAAGGATGCAGAGCGAAAACCTCTGATTGTCAAAGGGGCTTGCGTTAAAATAGGACTAAATCAAGAGAAACCTTATAAATAAAGGGTTTTGAATGGTTTAAGTCCTATTTTTTTATTATCAATTTGAGGTAAAGATAAGGACGGCGCCGATCGAATCTATACCTACAATAGCCAGTTATCCATATTAGATAGGATAGCTCTGGGATTGTGAGGTGAAAATCAAAATATATATAAGATAGGACTTAGAATATGCTTGTTTTAGTGGAACAGGTATGCTAAGTCCTATTTTTTTTCAAAAAGACCGTGAGAGAATATAAATTCATTCATTTCGACCACGAGAGAATATTCTGGAATTTTAAAAGTGGAGTTACACTATATGCAAGTCAGGAAGATGCCTGATGAACAACTGAATAGCAATTACAGATTCAATGAGAAATCATTGTCATACTAGAAATGTTGTATGGAGTAAAATTCCGCAACACGCACTTGGACGATAATCAGTCACAGCATTGCGAAGAGAGTCGAGGAATCGAGAGAAGAAGATGAAGCAGCAGAGTGTATTTAATGTTTACGGAAGGATAATAACCCATGAAGGGATGAAAAGTTCCTTATCCTCGCAACGGCAAATAGAGGAGATAGTGTTACATATAAGTAATGCGTCGTGAAGCTTTAAGCACTCATCTGTAATTCCCGGGAATGAGAACATTCCGTCGTGTACGGGGCGAATAGGTGATTTGAGAAAATCGAACGTACACCTACATGGCATAAGCTATGTAGAAAGCAGGTAAGAAAATGGATGAAATTAGATTTTAAAGGTGTGGATATAAGCACGGAAGCAAAATTCATTCGTTACATTGAATCTCTTAACAAAGAGATAATGAAGAGAAATGCCAGAACAGAGGGTCCGAAGGAACCGCTTTATGATATTAAGTATCTTCGTAAGCGTTATCGCAGGATTCTTGTAAAAGAGAAAAAGGCAATGTTTATGGCAGAGCATGAATGCTTGAGATGTGTTTATTTCCAAAGACTGACGAGAAAGTGTCAGGCAAATGGGAAGTGTCTCCTAGAAGAACCGACGACTAGAGAAAGGAGACAACGGAAATGAAGTATTTAGTAATAGGTTTGGTGTTGATTTTTATAGCATTATATCTGGTTATGCTTTATTCACTTTTGATAATGTCGGCTCGTTCAGATGAAGTGATGCGACAACTTATGGAAAAAGAATGGATGGAGAAAAATGAAACTGAAAAAGTTAATGGATTTATTTCGGAAAAGGAGTGAGAGGAAAATGAATAACAAAATCGAAGTTATTGGCATTGACCACGGCTGGAGTAATATAAAAACAGCAACTCAGGTATTTGTTACCGGAGTGAAGGAAATTACTACGGAACCTGCATTATTTGATGGAGTTCTTGAGTATCAGGGTAAGTATTATAAGGTCGGTGGTGGGAGACAGGAAGTAAGGAGCACTAAGACAGAGGATGATACATTTTATCTTTTGACTTTAGCGGCAGTAGCAAAGGAACTGAAAAGAAGAGGCTTGTGTGAAGCAAGAGTGTTCTTGGCAGTAGGATTGCCACTTACAAGGTTCGGCAGTGAAAAGGCAGACTTTATTAAGTACCTGACCGCAGAAAAAGATATTGAGTTTCTGTTTGAAAACATTAAGTACCATATAATAGTGGAGAATGCAGCAGTATTTCCACAATGTTATGCGGCGGTATTTGATAAGCTTATGACATTTGGCAGGAAAACATTGATTGTAGATATCGGCTCTTGGACGATTGATATTATGCCTGTTGAAGATAAAGCACCGAATGAAGCAAAGTGTGTAACAATCCCTAAGGGACTGATTACCTGTATGCGAACAATCAATGAGCAATGTGTCAGACAGCTGAATGGTGAGCTTGATGAATCTTACATTCAGGAGATTATGCGAACCGGAAGGTGTGAGATTGACAGAAAATACTATGACATTGCAAAGGCAGAGATTGAGGCTTTTTGCGAAAGAGTATATAACTCAATTCGTGAGTATGGATATAACCTTTCCACAACACCAATCGTTTTTGTTGGTGGCGGTGCATCTGTGATGAAGCTGTTTGGTGGTATTTCGCAGAATAATATTACTTATATCACTGATATAAGGGCAAATGCCAAAGGATTTGAACAGTTAGCTACAACAGCACTGAGAAAGGCAAAGAAGCTGGCTTAAGGAGGGGTAGATATGGCTATGGAGCATATTGTAAGGCATACCTGTAGATTTAATGTAAAAAATCCACAGCATAAAAAGATTAATGAAGTGTTAGCTAATCTCAATACGGATGTATGCAAATCAAAAAGCCAGTTTATGATAGATGCGATTGATTTTTATATAAACAATTTTGGCAAGGAATCATTCGTGACAGTGAAGAAAAGCCCTGTTGAGTATGTAACAAGGGAAGAACTAAACAAACTGGAAGAGAAGATTATACGGGAAGCTGTTATAGCTGCCAAGGATGAAATGTTGAGAATCAGCTTGGGTGCAAAGGAAGATAAAGTAGCTCAGGCATACGTGCCGGAACCATCGCAGGAATTGAGCAGGTTGGACGAAGAGATAATGGATGATGAAATAATCTCTAATTTAGCAATGAGTTATTTGTAGGAGGTAGCGTTATGGTAGGAAGATTTTTTACCGGATTAGGCAATGTATTAGTAGCAATATTGAAAGCAATCGCTTGGCTTACGCTGAATGCGTTGCAGTTAGTTCTAAATGTGGCAAAGGTCTTCTTGTTGCTGTTAGGACTGGCAGGTAGAGTATTTCTTGCTTTTGTTAGAGCAGGAACACCATAAGAAGGGAGGATTGCGGTATGATGAAGACTTTTATGAACTATCGAAAGAATCGAAGATTGGTAAAATACTTCTTCGGTTTTAAGAAACTTTTGGTATAATAGTGGAAGGAGATTAATATGCATCGAGTACGGGACCGACCCAATTAAGTGTCCCGTGTATCTGAAAAGATGATGTTCACATAGTGAGAGTGGACAGGCACGGACACAACAGCCTATCCCTCTTACGGAAAGGGATGGGTGATGATTATGAAGAATTTGTTATATATTCTTTTATCTGTAATAACACTTGTACTTGCAGGTTGTAGTACAACTGATAATATAAAGGAAGCTGATACCACCGTAGTTGTAGAGAATGCTGATGAAAAGGAAACAGAATTGTCTACATATGAGAGTGAAGAGGTCGAAACTGGTGAACCAACAGAGAATGAGACAAAGGAAGGTGAGACGAATCAGACTGAAACAACTGCATCTACAGAAGAGCAGCCGAATCAGACTGAGGAACCTGCTTCGACTCAGGAAGAAACAGTAAAGGAAGAACCGACAGAAGCTCCTACAGAAGTACCAACCGAGGCACCGACTGAAGCACCAACGGAAGCTCCTACAGAAGCACCGACCGAGGCGCCAACGGAAGAACCAACTACGGAAACTCCGACTGAGCCTCCGGTACAGGAGCCGGAATTTGTAGCTTATAATCCTTACAATGTAGCACAAATGGCGAATGATAAGGTAAAAGCGGCAGGAAAGATACTGTTACCGGAGAATCTGGACAGGCTTTTGGCAGAGGGTGCAATTACACAGGAAGAGTATAATGAGTATTATCCGTATGATGGTTGTGGATACTATAGCGTATTCATAGAAACCAATCTTCTGATAGCTCAGGATATAGTTGGTACACCTTTAAGAAGTGAAGAGGCTATTGCAAAACATATTGCAGGAATGCTGGTACTTGAAACCGGACCATATGTATATGTGGAGTGTAATGGTGTTTATAACCATAATGGCACCGATTTTTATGAGTTCAGGTGTTACAGATAATTGAATAAAGAAACTGAGAACAGGCTGTAATGGTCTGTTCTTTTTATTTTGAGTAAGCCGATGGAGGTTTACTCAAGCCTCCATTGGTGGGAATGGAGGAATTAGAGTGAAACAGAAGTTTAAAAGATTTTTAGCCGGGTTCATGGCTATGCTTACCATTTTCACAACATTTGCAACAAGTGGTACTACAGCATTTGCTGCCAGTCCTCAGGCAAATATGAAGATATGGTTTGCATCACCAAGAGCAACTGGGGAAATTAGTGAGTTGAAAGCAGGTTATTCGCATGGCAGAATGTTCTATCACTGGATTGATGGTCATGCTTCATATTGCTTAAATTATTCATTGTCTGCAAGTAACGGTCAGCTTATGACGAGTTATGATGAGCCACAGACAAATATTAATGATACGCAGAAGAAACTGCTTCATTACACGCTTTATTATGGGCACGATTATACGGATGGCAATACAGAACCTAGTCAGTCACAAAAGGACGAATTTGCGGCTACGCAGGCTCTTGTATGGGGTATCGTAAATAACCTTTATGGTACAGACTCATGTGATTCTATGGCACAGAAGATTTGTAATGCTGCTTACGACCCTTCTTATGCGTACAGTTATTATGAAACACTTAGAAACAAAGTTACAAATGCCTTTTATATGGGTGTTCCGAGTTTCGCATCGAAGTATAGGTCAGAAGCACCTACTTACGAATTAAAATGGAACGAAAGCAATCAAAGATTTGAAATCACTTTAACTGATTCAAACGGTCTTATCAGTGGTTTTGATTTTTCTATTAGTGGATATTCTGTCCAGACAAATGGAAACAAGATTACCATCAGTTCCACACAGGTTAATACCACATCAACTACAGGAACATTTACAACTAAGAGTGATGCGGTTGAAATTACCGGAAGTAGTGTATTTTGGTTGACTGGCGATCCGGGAGACCAGGAGATGATGTCTTCAAGACCGGGTGCAGACCCTGTTAAGGCATATATCAAAGTTAAGACTGAGAACATCGGTTATGGCAAGCTTATCAAGCAGGACGAGGAGAGTGGTGTAAAACTTTCCGGTGCCAAGTATGGCATTTATACTGACAGTGCCTGCACAAACAAGGTAGATACTATTACTACAGGAAGTGACGGAAGTGCAACTTCCAAGGCTTTAGTGGCTGGAACTTACTATGTAAAAGAGATTCAGGCTCCTACCGGATATGTGATTAGTGACAAAGTTCACACACTTACTGTAAAGGCGGGTCAGACAACTACTTTTACTGCTACAGACAAGGAACAGCTTGGAGCACTTACCATTTATAAGGAAGGTGAGGTTCTTACCGGATGGAATGGAAGTAATTTCACTTATGAATTGAGAAAGTTGCCGGGTGCAACATTCAAGGTAACTGCCGGAGCGGATATTTATAAGGCAGATGGAACCAAGGTTTACAGCAAGGATGATGTAATTGCAGAAAATCTTGTTACCGGTACTGATGGTCTGGTAGTTCTTACCGACCTTCATCTTGGTACTTATGTGGTAACAGAAACAAAGAGTATTGACGGTTATACCATCAACACCACACCTGTGACTGTTAAGATTGAGTACAAGGATCAGAACGTGGAAGTGCAGTATGAGTCTGCAACCATCCAGAATACAAGACAGAAGGCAGAGGTTTCCGTAGTAAAGAAGGACTCTGACACTGCAAATGTGTTGGATGGTGGCAAGTACACTCTTTATGCAGGCAATGATATTAAGAATTACGCAGGTGAGGTTATCGTAACCAAGGGTACTGCTTTACAGACAGTAACTACCGGAGAAGATGGCAAGGCTGCATATTCTTTGGATTTGCCGATTGCTAACAGCTACTATATTTCAGAAACACAGGCACCTTTTGGTTATGTGAGAAACAGTAGCGATGTTTACAGCTTCAATTTCAATTATCTGTCTGAAACTACAGCAAAGGCAACTTTCAGCCATGAGTTTGTAAATGACAGAACTACTGCTAAGATTCATATCTACAAAGTAGATAAGGAAACAGGTCTTGCAGTACCACAGGGCGACGCTTCATTTGAGGGAGCAGTGTATGGTTTATATGCCCGTGAAGATATTATGCATCCGGATGGTGCTACCGGAGTCGTATTCAAGGCGAATGATTTGGTAGCCACCATGACGATTGATGCAAACGGTGATGCGGAAGTGAATAACCTTTACCTTGGTAATTATTATGTGAAGGAAATCACTGCGCCGGAAGGTTATCTTTTGGATGAGGAAGAGCATGATGTAGTCTGCGATTATGAAGGTGATCTTGTGGCAGAGGTTTCAAGAAGCACAACTTCAGCAGAGCAGGTTATGAAGCAGCCATTCCAGATGATTAAGGTATCTGATAATGGAGAGGATACAGAAGCTCCATTGCTTGAAAAGGCGGGCTTTACCGCTTACCTTAAGTCATCTTTATCCGTAAAAGAAGATGGCAGTTATGATTTTGACAGTGCGACTCCTGTTGTAATTGGTGCAAACGGAGAGACACAGCTTTTCACAGATGAAAAGGGACATCTGGTTACAATTCCTATCCCTTATGGAACTTATGTAGTGATTGAGACAGTAACTCCTCATAACATGGAGACGATCAAGCCTTTTGAGGTACACATTACTGAGAACAATCCTACAGAGCCACAGGTTTGGAGAGTGTTCATTGACAGAGAGTTTACTGCAAAGCTTCGTGTAATCAAGAAGGATGCAGATACCGGAATGACAGTTCTGATTCCTAACACAGAGTTTAAGATTTTCAATATGGATACTAACAAGTATGTGGAAATGATTACAACATATCCTTCAAAGGAAATCCACACATCATTCTTTACAGATGCAGATGGTGATTTGATTTTGCCGGATGTATTACCGCTTGGTAATTACCGTATTGAAGAAGTGGCAGCTCCTTTTGGATATGTGCTAAATGAAAACTATGTGGAAGTAAAAGTGGATACAGATACTTTCTACGAAGTGGACCCTGACACTTATGAAGCAATCATTACTGTAGAGTATGAAGATGCTCCTGCGGTTGGTGAGCTTATGATTGAGAAGAAGGGTGAAGTTTTGGATGCTTACAAGGGTGGTTTGTTTGCAGATTCCGAGGAAAAGGAATTTGTATATGTAGAAGGTTCCCTTGCAGGTGCCAAGTTTGAGATTTATGCTGCTGAGGATATTTACACAGCAGACATGCAGTGTGACGCTGATGGTAACAGAAACAAATATTACAGTGCCGGGGATTTGGTAGCAACTGTTGTTACGGATGAAAACGGAAAGGCTGTAGTAACTGATTTGCCTCTTGGTTCCTACAAAGTTGTGGAAGTGGAAGCTCCTTACGGCTTTGTGCTTAACAGTGAAGAGCAGGTTGTAACTTTCGTGTATGTGGATGATAAGACTCCTGTGATCAAGGAGAGTGTGACATTTACAAACGAGAGACAGACTCTTGATTTATCTGTAATCAAGAAGGATGCAGAGACTGAAACACCGATTGCAGGTGCGGTATTCGGCTTATATGCTGATGAGGATATTGTAAATGCAGAGGGTAAAGTAATTGTGGAAGCAGGAACTCTTATGGAAGTAGCTGCTTCTGATGCAAACGGAGTTATCCAGTTTGTGAAGGATTATCCTTTCGGTAAGTATTCCGCAAAGGAAATTGAAGCTCCAAAGGGTTATGTATCAAGTGATGTGGTTGTAACCTTTGATGCGAAGTATATGGGTCAGGATGTAAAAGTGGCTGAATACAGCAGTGACTTTACAAATGTTCCTACTACTTTTGAATTTAAGAAGGTAGACATTACAAGCGGTGCAGAGCTTTCCGGTGCAACACTTACTGTACTTGATAAGGATGGTAATGTGGTTGATACCTGGACTTCCAAGGCTGGCGAAGTTCATGTGATTAAGAAGCTTGTAGTGGGTGAAACTTATGTGCTTCGTGAGGAATTTGCTCCATATGGATATCTTAAGTCAACTGATG
>JAFTVH010000095.1 GCA_017465845.1 Lachnospiraceae bacterium
CGCGCCCCGTGGAGCGGAAATTATACAGTAAACATCAATACCCAGATGAATTACTGGCTTGCCCAAAGCTGTAACCTGCAGGAATGTATGGAGCCTTATTTCAGATTTATGGAGCGCATCTGTGAAGAGGGAAAAAAGACAGCGAAGATTCATTATGGCTGCAGAGGCTTTGTGCTGCATCACAATACCGACTATTGGTGCAATACGAGTCCCGTAGGTCTGCTGCCCGGACAGAAAGAGAGTAGCGCAGTGTTTGTTCAGAGCGCATTCTGGCCTATGGGCGGCGCCTGGATGACGCTGGAGCTTTTTAAAGCATACGAGTATAGTCTGGATGAGCAATATCTGAGAAAAACGGCATATCCCATCACCAGGGAAGCTGTGCTGTTTTTGGCTGACTGGCTGATTGAATATCAGGGAGAATATGTGACATGTCCGTCTATCTCCCCGGAAAATTCTTATGTGGATGCGAATGGAGAGCGTGTCAGGTCTACCATAAGTTCCGCTATGGATATTGCCATTGTATCTGAGGTGTTTGATAACTACATCCGTATGTGTGACATCCTGGGAGTGGCGGATGCGCTTCTTTCGGAGGTAAAAGAGAAACGGGCAAAATTAAGCCCTTTTAAAATCGGAAGCTATGGTCAGCTGCTTGAGTGGTATGAGGAATATGAAGAATGGGAGCCGGGACACCGCCACTTATCACATCTGTGCGGGTTGTTCCCGGGAGAGCTTTTTGCAGGGAATGAGGAACTGAAAGAGGCTTGTCGTGTATCGCTGATGCATCGCCTTGAGAACGGCGGAGGCCACACCGGCTGGAGCTGTGCATGGATCATCAATCTCTTTACTGCTCTGAAGGATAGCGAGAATGCTTTTAAATATCTGAGAAATCTGTTGACCGGATCCACTTATCCTAACCTGTGGGATGCCCATCCGCCTTTCCAGATCGATGGTAATTTTGGCGGCACTGCAGCCATAGCCAATATGCTGGTACAGGATCGGGGCGGTAAGGTGGAAATCCTTCCCGCTTTGCCTAAACAGTTTGAGAGCGGATATGTGAAAGGGCTGTGCATCAAGGGAGGAAAAGCTGTGGATATCAGCTGGAACAAGGCCGGAGAGGAACGGACATACCGTATCTATGAGAAGAAAACACAGTGAATGAAAAGAAAGAAGAAAAGAGAGGTACAGGAAATGCAGAAATTTGAAGTAGCAGGACACCATGCCAGCTTTTTGCCGGATGGTGAGTGGAAAATGATTTGGCATGATGAATTTGATGGAAAGGAACTGGATGAGACAAAGTGGGCAAAGCGTACCCACATGATGGGAAAGAAATCACCCCATTGGGTGGAAGATGCCTATGAATTAGATGGTAACAGTAATCTTCTCCTGAAATTGGAAAAGAGAGGGGAACAGTATTGCACAACTCAGCTCCAGACCGGCTATAACTTTATGGATCTGCCTGCTGAGGAATATGACAATGCAGCAGCCGAGAACAGAGAAGAAGCCCAAAAAGCCGAAAATTATTATAATTGGCCTATCGGAGCAATTAAAGAGCCGAAATTTATGCATAAATACGGCTATTATGAATGTCGCTGCAGGATGCCTGAGAAGGAAGGCTGGTGGTGTGCTTTCTGGCTGCAGTCACCTATCATAGGTTCCACATTAAATCCTGAGTTCAGCGGAGTGGAAGTGGATATTATGGAGCAGTTCAAGCGGGAAAAGTATGTGCCTCATCAGATGATTCAGCATAACAACCACTGGAATGGATACGGTTCCCAGCACGAAAGTACAGGCGACTTTCAAGTGAGATTGAAAGACACAGAAGACGGATATCATACATTTGCGGTGGACTGGGCTCCTGATTATTACCGGTATTATGTGGATGGAGAGCTGACATGGGAAGTAAAAGCGCCTTATCCTGTATCGCAGACAGAGCAGTTCGTTCTGCTGACTACGGAAGCGGTAGGGTATCGAT
The DNA here is from genome assembly GCA_017465845.1 of Lachnospiraceae bacterium. Lineage (GTDB taxonomy): Bacteria > Bacillota > Clostridia > Lachnospirales > Lachnospiraceae > Acetatifactor. The sequence continues at coordinate 1,973 of JAFTVH010000095.1, forward strand.
CTTCTGACTGGATCCAATGGGAGGACCTTGCGGAGGCTGTGGGAGATGTATTTGTGGTGGACTATGTAAGAGTGTTCGAACGTGTGGAGTGAGAATAACCTTTTGAATGAAATTGTGAAGGAGAAAACGTATGGATTTACAGGATAGTCTTTTGAAAATCGTTGGATACATGCACAGAAGGATGGATGCCGGTACAGAGATCAATTGCTGGGAATGGTGGTCAGGTGTCGGATTTTACGGTGTCATCAGGGCGCATGAGAATACCGGTGATGCGATATATCTGGAACTGTTAAAGAAATGGGTGAACAAGAATACTGCAAACAGGCTTCATGGCTCTGTTAACAGAGTCATTTCCTGCTGTGGACTCGATTATTTGGATGGCCTTGAGGGAACGAATGTCTATGATCATATCTGTAAAGAATATGAAGATTGGGCTTTGAGAACGGCGGTAGTTGCTGAAAATGGCGGTTACGGACATGTCTGGGGGCCTAACCGCAGCGGTGTTGAAATGGGAAAGCCGGAGTATGCCCATCAACTTTGGGCTGACAGTACCATGATGGCCTGTCTGTTCCTGCTGCGATATGGGTTAAGAAAAAATATGGAGATGTACTACAAAGGGGTGGAACAGTTAAAGATTCATCTGGAGGCTTTGTACGATGAAGAAGCAGGCCTTTGTTACCATGCTTGTGACTGTCTTCATGATGAAAGACTGGGACAGTTCTGGGGCAGGGGAAATGGCTGGGTTGTTGCCACAATAGCGGAGTTGCTGCGTTTATCCAAGGATGTCGATATAGATAAAGAGTATTTCGGGAAATTCTTTAAAAAGATAATGGAGAGTGCGTATGCGCGCAGAGCTGATAATGGTATGCTGCATACAGTGATTGACAATGAGGAATCCTATCTGGAGGAAAGCGGTACATTACTCTTCGGGTATGGGGCAATCGTTGGTGTGGAACTGGGGATTTTGGACAAAAAATTCCTGAAATGGGCAGAAGAGATTGCCGGATCCCTTGAGTTGGATGAGTGCGGCGGGGTGAAGTATGTGTCAGATGGAACAGGTCCTCATTCGCTGGAGCACTATTTGACAAGACCGTATGCAGTGAAAGATTATGGTGCAGGATTGGGATTAATGTTTATTACGGAATTTCTCAACGTAACGTAACAGTTCAGACGGGGTCTGAACTGTTACGTAGATGCACACAAAATGCGCTAAAAGCGCATTTTGGCGCACGCAAGTCTTGCAAAATCGCACTGAAGTGCGATTTTGACTGCGCGGTGCCGGCTGTCTGAACTGTTACA
>JAFTVH010000096.1 GCA_017465845.1 Lachnospiraceae bacterium
GGTAACAGTTCAGACGGGGTCTGAACTGTTACGTAGATGCACACAAAATGCGCTAAAAGCGCATTTTGGCGCACGCAAGTCTTGCAAAATCGCACTGAAGTGCGATTTTGACTGCGCGGTGCCGGCTGTCTGAACTGTTACGAAGGCGGTTCTGGCTCAATGATTTAAAATCAAAAATAGATTGACATTGTACCACTTATTTGGTAACATAAAATATATCTAAGAGTTCTGATGTGCCTAACCAACACATTCCGGCAGTTTCTGCCAAGTACTCAAGGAGTTTAATTGAATACATCTGGCAGGAACTAAATAAAGGGAAGGAATGTGTTGATTTCCATAGAAGAACAGTGACTTGTTCACGTTTTTCCACTCTTGGATTTTCCCTTTATTGATTTCCTGCCGCAGTTGGGAGGAAAGATATGAAGGTAAAACATTTCAGAGGGTTGGTAAATCGTGAGTTTTACACACGTAATCGTTTTTTCGTGAACCGTAAGGTCAAAGACAGGTTGTTTCGATTCATTTTTGAGCAGGACAGGGAAGCGCTGCTGCAGCTGTATAATACCTTGAGCGGCACGGACTATCAGGATGCATCGCAGTTAAAGATTGTGACGATTCAGAATATTGTCTACATGTCCATGAAGAATGATCTGGCATTTGTGATTGCAGGAGTTTTAAACTTATATGAGCATCAGAGCTCCTTTAATCCGAATATGCCGGTACGTTTCTTTATTTATCTGGGCCAGGAGTTCCAGATGATGATTGGTATGCAAAAGGCTGACATTTACGGAAGGAAACTGATTAAGCTGCCTACGCCCAGGTGTGTGGTGTTTTACAATGGGGACACGGATGAGCCGGAAGAAAGGATTCTGCGGTTGTCGGATGCTTATGAGCAGCCGGAAGAGACACCCCAGGTAGAGCTGACCGTTAGAATGATCAATATTAATTTCGGACATAACCGGGAGCTGATGGAGAAATGCCGCAAGCTTTGGGAGTATGCTTACTTTGTGGATCAGATCAATCAGCGTCTGAAGGCCGGTGTGGGTATGAAGCTTGCCGTGAATCAGGCAGTGGATCATTGCATTGACCGGGATATTTTGGGTGATATCCTGCGACAGAATAAGATGGAGGTGGTAGGGATGCTGCTGACAGAGTTCAATGAGAGGAAATATAAGAAATTCTTAAAGAAGATCAGTCGGGAAGAAGGATATGCCGATGGGCATGAGGAGGGCCGCGAAGAAGGCCTCCGCGCCGGCCGCGAAGAAGGCCTCCGCGCCGGCCGCGAAGAAGGCCTCCGTGCCGGTCGCGAAGAGGGGGAAGCCTTGTTTGCACGACTTGTGAGCTGTTTGATTGCAGATAACAGGGCGGATGATATTAAGTTGGCAGCCGATGATGAAGACGCGAGAAGACGTTTTTACCAGGAATATGGTTTGACGGATTAGATCTGCATTTGCTTTCTTAAATTTTTCTAATCATTGTATTAAGAAAGGCAATTGTTTCTCTTTCTATGCTATACTGTACTAAGAAGCTGAAAATGTGCGGATTCCGATTGCGATAGACAGGTTCTTTCAATCAAAAGATAGTGAGAGGCTTTCGGGATAAAGCGTTTTTTCATTTAAGGGAGAGTATAGTGTGAAGAAAAGAAGTTTTCGTATTTTAATCATTATAATCGTAATTGTTGTTGCCGCAGTCAGCGCAGCAGGAGTTTTTTATCTGTGGAAACGTCCTCAGCTTAGAATAACTCAGGGCCTGCTGAATCTGACGCAGGAACTGGCGCAGTACGAGAACCCTGTTTTGGCACAGGCAGGGATAGATACTATTTGGCGGAAAATGAAGACTGGCGCAACCCATTCCGTTGCCGATGTGGAGGTTACACTTCCGGAGAAAGACAATAATTTGCTCGGTCTTAAGCTGGATAAATCCATAGACAAAGAACAGCAGCTTTTAAAAACTACCGGTGAGATCAGTCTGTTAGAGAAAGAGATTCTGGAACTGGAAGTTGCCATGGAGGGAGATGATTTGTATGTTTCTTTGCCCGGACTATCATCAAAAGCTTTTCGGATGGATGCAGACCGGATAGTGTCCGGATTTAATACTTCTTTGCTTGCAAAGCTGACCGGGTGGGAGATTTCGGAGGATTATCTGCAGATGATTTTTGGGCAGATGACAGAGGGGATGAAGAGCACTAAGCTGGAAATCACTGAGCCAGAAATTACAGAGCTGGAAATTACTGATCCGGAAGGCACAGAGACGAAAGAATCCGAACAGGAAGGGCTGCAAGAAACCGGACGCTCTGTAGAATGGGCAAGTAAGCTGACTGCAGGTGTTCTGTCCATTGGCGGTGAAATAGAAGAAGCTAACGAGGAGAGCATTCAGTCTTTTATAAAGGATACCGATATAACAGATTTGAAAAAAACAATCACACTTGAGGCGGAGCACGGACAGATTGCGGCAAACGGATACCGTATCGAAATGCCGGGAGAACCGTTGAACCGCTTACTTTCTAAACTGCAGCAAACGCTGGTGACGGAAACAGATGTGTCAGAAAGTGGTGCAAATGGTACAGAAAGCAATTCTTCTATGGCAGCTATCTTGAACTATCGCTTTGGGGAAAACGTAACGGTAGAGATGTATTTGGATAAGGATAATCGAATAGTCCGCCTGGAAACGGCTGATATTTTGGCAGATCGGGAGAAACAGAAGGTGGAACTGCAGCTGGATTTACTTGGTGAAGAGCGGACAATAGATATAATTATAGGTGTATTGCTGGCAGGGCAGGAGCAGCAGGGTACAGAGGTGCATTTTACATGGAATGGGGCATTGGTGGACGGAGGATGTATCACAGATTGTTCCGTATCCTGGAAAAAGGTGGAAAACAATGCCGCCTTGCCGGAAGAAAAAATAGTGTTGTCTTCAGAATGGTCATACTCCGGCGGTGTTTTTGATATAGAAGCTGAGTATGTGAAAGAAAATGAGACGAAAGCCTGCGATATTCAGGGAAGCCTGTCGGATGTTGTAAGCGGTGAGAGTCTGCGGATACAGGTGGATTCTATGCAAGTGTTTAGTGATGACAAGAAGGTCTGCAGTCTGGCTGGTTCCTATTTTGTAGAGTTATCGAAGGAAGATATCACCATGCCGACGGAATATGTTGATATTGATTCTATATTTAAAAAAGGAGATCAGCTTTTTTGATTTGCAAAGAAAATAAATATTGTGCTGTCTGTGATAAGGTGCATTATCAACCAGCGAATGACGACAACAGGACATGCCTGTGAGTGTCATTCGTTGGTATTTTAATAGCAAATACATTAAAATGAGGTTCTAAGATAAGATGATCCACATCTATAAATTTATGCAGAACTACTTTATTTCTTGTTCCAATGCGTCAAATTCAGGCGTAGAGAAGAATTCTCCCAAAGTAATTTCGAACCCGTCACATAACTTCTTGATTGTCACCGTTCCGGGATTTTTGCTTTCACCGTTCAGTATACTTTTTATAGTGGCCTGGGGAACAGCGGAAATGTTGCTGATTCCATTTGGGGTAATACCCCGCTCTTTACAAAGTTGTCTGATTCTATTTGCAATTGCTTCCCTGGTATCCATATGAAAAGCCTCCAGATGATTTATTATTACTATGATAAACTGATTGAAATGTCTATATTAGTGATACTTCACTAATTTCGCTGAATGTGATATAATAGTGATAAATCACTGAAAACAATTTGTAATAAAAAAGGCAAACTGGCTTACAATTTATCCAAACAGATAGATTGGAGGTCAACAATATGGAATATGGTTATGTACGAGTATCAACGAAAGAACAAAATGAACTGCGTCAAGTTATTGCATTACGGGAGTTTGGCATTGCAGACAAGCAGATTTATATGGATAAACAATCCGGCAAGGACTTTGAGCGAACCAACTATAAAAGACTGATCCGTAAATTGAAGAGTGGAGATACTATAGTAATCAAAAGTATAGATCGTTTAGGCAGAAACTATGAAGAGATACTGGAGCAGTGGCGGATTATAACCAAAGAAAAGCAGGTTGCCGTGGTGGTACTGGATATGCCACTTCTGGACACACGTCAAAACCGTGATTTGACAGGAACACTGATTGCGGATATTGTGCTCCAGCTTTTGTCATATGTTGCACAAACAGAGCGAGAATTTATTCGACAACGGCAGGCCGAGGGAATTGCTGCTGCAAAGGAGCAAGGCGTGAAGTTTGGACGAAAGCCCATGAAGCGGCCGGCAGAGTTTGAAAGCCTGAAAGTACAGTGGCAGAAGAATGAGATATCTGCGAGAACAGCTGCAAAGCAATTAGGTGTTACACATCGCACTTTTTTGAGATGGGTAAATGAAAAAAATGGATAAAGAAGTACA
>JAFTVH010000097.1 GCA_017465845.1 Lachnospiraceae bacterium
ATATCCCCAAAATATCTAAAATTCTGGCAATTCGACAAATTCTACCCCTTTTTCATTTGTTGCACCCACATATAGTTTATCTGAAAATTGTCCTACCGAACAATAATGACTCATTACATATTTTGCTGTATGTGGCATTTCTAGGTCACCAATTTCTTTAATAGAAAACCATTTCACTTTTCCTTCATTTGAAACCAAGTCAGCATTTATACTTTCTTTCAGATTAGCAAAAAAATAATAATTCTGTCTTATCTCTCCTTTTGTCCATCGCAAGGTTATATATCTAAGAGAAAGCCCTTGTATATCAATTTCGCAAAGTCCCAGTTCTTCATTCAGTTCTCTTAATACACATGCTTTTGCATCATTCAATTCAAATTCTTCGAAGTGACCTCCGGCAGAGCCTGTCCATACATTATTTACAACTCTTCCGCCTTGCCTAAATAAGAGCAAAACTTTATCACCTCTGAATAAATAAATCGCAGTCATGTTTCTTAACCTACCTATCATAACCTCACCTCGTCAAATTAATATTTTCTACTATAGATTAATTCTCATAAGTACAGGCACTGCCACTTGCACAACTTAAAGCAATTCGTTCATCCAATGCAGAAAGGAATAAAACTGTATACCCGCCATACGAATGTCCCAATGTTCCAATTCTCTTATCATTAATATAATCAAGATTAGATAGCAATGTTATTCCATTTATAGCATCATCTAATACTTTCTTCATTAAATAAATCACCTTTTAGAATACAGTAACACATCTCATCAAAATGTTGCCAAAAGTCAAATCCTTTCACAGTAGGATCTATGCTTTATTGTATATTATATCATTTTCCCTATTATCAAATCAATAAAAGAAATGTAGATGAAAAAGGATGGGACATATACACGCTTTTTGCGTTGTTATGCCCAAAATTGAATCAGCCAACACCAAAATAAAGAGAGGAAATGGCATCCGCTACTAATAGCAGATGCCATTTATTTAACAGTATGAGATGGGTTTTCTCAATACAAGGAAATTATTTTTTAACCGTAAATCTTACTGTCATGGTAAATATCAATCAATTCTACCGCATTACTGTTCTCATTGGAAAGCAGCCACTCAAATACCTTAGGATTGTTGTATGTATCACTCCAGGCATCATGTCCATTTTCCGGGTAGACCGTAAGCCTGGCATTACCGCCATGTTTATTTATACCATTCACCATTTTCTCAGATTCTTCCAACGGAACAGTGATGTCTTTTTTTCCATGAAAAGCCCATACCGGTACATTTACCAGGCGTGCCGTATTCCAAACATATCCACCTCCGCATATGGGAACGATTGCAGCAAAGACTTCCGGCATACTCATTGCTATCTGCCAGGTCAGATAGCCGCCCATGCTGGCACCCATTGCATACAATCTCTTTGAATCCGTAAATTCTTCTTTGCTTGTCTTTCTCACAAGTCGTACCAACGTCTCGTACATATCGATCCAGACGTATTGCATGATGATTATATCCCCATCGCTTTTCTCTTCAGTTCATTTAAAAGCTGCGGATACAACTGGCAGCTCATACCGCCGTCTACCATGATTTCTGTACCGGTAACATTCTTGGATTCATCACTTCCCAGATACCATGCTGCATTAGCAATATCCTCAAAATCAGAAATGTCTCCGATAGGTGTCAAGGAACCGTTTACAATCTGCTTGGATCCCATCTGTACCCAACGTTCTGTCTTAATAGTACCGGGCAATACTACATTGCTGCGGATGCCATAAGGTCCCAGATCGATAGCAAATGCCTTGGACATTGCATTGATACCGCCCTTGGAAGCACAATAAGCAGAACGATTAGGAATGGCTCTGTAAGCTGTATTGGAGCTGATAAATACGATGGCTCCCTTATGCTGCTCTTTCATTCTGAGCGCAGCCTGGCGAACGATCATAAAGTTCCAGACAAGATTTGTCTCAAATACTCTCTGGAATTCCTCCACAGGAACGCTGAAGAAATCCATTCCTTTAGCAGGATCCGTACCAAATCCCAGATCAGCTGCATTTAATACAACAGTCTCTACAACTCTGTCTAAAGAATCGATATCTTTAAATACATCAATAACAGCCTGCTCATCACGGATATCCAATCCGTATCCTTTTGCAAAAACACCATATTTCTGCGCTACAGCATCAGCTGCTTCCTGTGCACGTTCACCGTTTCTTGAACTGATGAACACATCATATCCTTCTTTTGCAAAACGCTCTGCAGTAGCCAGTCCGGTTCCTACAGTACCACCTGTTACAAACATTGCTTTCTTCATTTCAATCTCCATTCTTCTGCCTTTTAAGGCAGCCATTACCTTTTTATGCATGCTATGCATGCTTCACTGCTGCTTGCTGTAACTTCACGTCACAAGCAGCACATCTTTCCTAGAAATAAAACTCACTCTTAGCGGGACGAATATCAGTAAGTGCACCGGTATAATGTCTTAAGGTATGAGGCTGGTACGGGTGCTTTAAGCACTCTTCTTCATTGATCTCAATACCAAGTCCTGGCTTGTCGGGAATCGTAATATAACCGTTTTCATATTCCAGCTGTTCATTTACCACATCTTTTCTCCACTCAACATCACTATACATAATCTCCAGGATGCAGAAGTTGGGACAGGTTGCTGCCAGCTGTAAGGTAGCTGCATTAGCAACGGGACCGGAAGGATTATGGGGGGCAAAAGGAATGTATCTGCTCTCTGCCTCTGCAGCAATCTTCTTCAGTTCCATGATACCGCCTGCATGGGAAATATCAGGCTGGATATAGTCAGATGCACGCATGTCGAAGAGTTTGCGGTAGTCCCATCTGGAATACAGACGCTCTCCGGCGGAAATAGCAACAGGCGACTTGTCTCTTACTGCTTTCAAAGCTTCCAGATTATCGGGTGGAACGGGCTCTTCAAAGAACATAGGCTTAAACTGCTCCAGTTCCTTTGCAATGCGGATACCGGTAGGTACATCAAATCTTCCGTGACCTTCAATCAACAGATCTACCTGATCTCCTACAGCTTCTCTTACAGCTGCTACACAGCGCAGTGCCTTGTCCAGGTCAGCATTGGAAATCTGCAGATAGCTCTTTCCGAAGGGATCCCACTTCATAGCGGTCACACCTCTCTGAACGGCAATCCTTGCTTTTTCACCGAATTCTTCCGGTTCTTTCGCACCTGAGAACCAACCATTTACATAGATTCTGACTTTATCGTTGACTTTGCCGCCAAGAAGCTGGTATACCGGCACATTCAGGCTCTTACCGAGAATGTCCCACAATGCCATTTCTACTGCAGAAAGTGCACTCATCAGCACCGGACCGCCACGCCAATAAGCGTCACGATAAATGCCATGCCAATGCTTTTCAATCTCAAGAGGATTCTTACCTACTAAATACTCCTTGATATGCTCCAACGCTCCCAGGAATGCTTTCTCCTTATATTCCAGGGTTCCTTCTCCCACACCTGTGATGCCTTCATCCGTATAAATCTTTACAAAGACCCAGTTTGTTCGAAAGCAGTCTACGGTAAATGCTTTGATATCTGTTACTTTCATGTTATAATCTTACCTCCTCATAAATTTGCGGAATGATCTTTTTCTTGCAGTCAAAATCCAGTTCCGGTTTCAGTTCATCAAACAGTCCAAAGTGAACGGGGACAACTTTTATCGCATCAATTGCCTCTGCAAATCTTGCAGCATCCGTCATATTCATGTTATTTCCTACACCATTTACAGGTAAAAATACGACATCGATGGCTTTTCCTGTTTTTTTCACATCTTCGATGACCTGATGTTGATATAAGGTATCACCTGTGACATAATAAGTTTTATTCTCATAAGTGATCAATACGCCGATTGCATGGTCATCACTGTGCTGTGCATGAACGGCTTCAAAGGTAATCTTCCCCTCTGTCCATTCTGTACCCGGCTCAAACAAAACATAATTATGGTCATTGCCATAGGTCCTGACATGGTTCCATGTATTTTGAGATGATAACACTAGAATCCCTTCATTTTGCTTCAAAATGACATCCAGGGTCTCCGGATCTGTATGATCCAGATGGTCATGGGTCAGAACCAGAATATCAGGTCTGATATTCAGAAATCTTTCGTCTACCGGCATACGTCTGTAATTACGTGGATTTACAGCTGCTACACTGTTAGAAAGATAAGGATCCACCATTACTTTTACTTCGCCAAACTCAAAAAGCAGTCCGGCTTGGCCTAACCATATACACTTCATAAGCTTCCTCCTGTTTTTCAATTTTGTATTTTCTTTGCAATTTTTATATATTTCTGTTAAAATGAATGATAGCATAAAGAATTGAGCTTTACTATCAATATCCTTTACACTTTTTTAGAAATCCTATCATCTTTATATTACCACAAGGAGAACATGATGCGTACCTACTTACCAGTGATATCAGCCGCCGGTTTTTTTGATTCCAGAGATAAATTTTCAGACCCGAAAAGATACCATGACAACTCTATTACCAAGCTTCGTACTGTGGTGGATTATGAACTGGAACTGTTTACCCAGGATGGCGGTATTTCTCATTTTAATGGAATCAGCTACCCTATCAAAAAGGGAGATATTCTGTTAGCCTGTCCCGGTGACAGGAGGCAGAGTACACTTCATTTTACTGCGCTATTTGTCCATTTTGGCACGAAGGATGAAGCAGTAAAAGAACTGATCCGTTCCATCAGTGGTTATCATGGAGATATGGGGTATGAGAGATTTTGTTCCGCCCTCTCTGACATTTGCGAGACTGCACTTTCCTTTGAAAATGACAGTGATCTTGCAGCCTCAGGAAAGCTGATTTCCTTTCTATGTCAGTTGAAAAAAAATTGCCTCATGCATTCCAACGCTGCAGAAAGCGGAACCTCTTATTCCGTAATCAGCAGTGCGATCGAATACATGAAGCAATATTATATGGAACCTTTGACAGTTGCTGCCATTTCCGAACACTGTTGTATCAGTGCCTCCTATTTTTATAAAATTTTTTACGAAACCACCTGCACAACGCCAAATGCTTATCTTACAAGGCTCCGGTTATCGGCAGCCAAAGCGATGTTGGTATCTACCACGCTTCCCATTGCGGAAATCGCCGTAAAATGCGGCTTTAACTCGCAGGCTTACTTCAGCGACTGTTTTAAAAAGCAGTTTGACACCACACCACGGGCATTCCGCCGCAACTTTTTATACCCGGACCATGAATCATAGAGTATTTGGTTACATAGTGCTTTTCAAAATCCTCGAAACATTCTTCCAGTCTCCGTCCAATACATGGTATGTTGCCATCTTCTGAATCGGTTCCCGGGGTGAGATTTCCGTATGGATATACAGGGAATCCATACCAGCAGCTATAGCGCCGGCTATATCAGAGCGCTCATCGTTTCCTACCATCAGGCAGGTCTTTGGATACAAATGATACTTATCCAGTAGACGCTGATAGAATATGGGCGATGGCTTTTTATAGCCTTCTTCAGATGATATTAAAATGCCATCAAAGCAGGACGTCAATCCCAGCATATCAAGTTCAGGCCTTGTAAAGTCAGATTGGGCATTTGATAAAAGGTAAACACCTTTGCCGTTCGCTCTAAGTTCTTTCAGGGTATCGATAACGCCTTCATAAACCTTCAGCTTTTTTCTGGATAAGGCACGAAAAGTAATTGCGGTACTTTTTGCAAGTTGACCATTGCAGTTAATTCCTTTTTTATGGAATAATGCTGCGAATACTTTGCCAAGTTCAGGTTCACCGTATTCCGGAAGCTCTGCTACCATTTCTTTTTCCAGTTCTCTGAAAGCAGTCCTTAACTCTTTTGCCGTATAGTGAGCTCCTAAAGCAGAATAGATTTCACTCATCTTCTGCCATAAGTATTGTTTGTTTTCATTTGTTCGGATATCAACGAGCGTTCCGTATAAATCAAAAATATAATTTTCGTACATTTCTTTAACACAAAACCGGTTCTGCATTATGCACAAACCGGTTTTGTTATCTCCTTTGTAAACTAATTAATACTCTAATTTCTCAGGGCATCATATACACGAAGAATCTCTCCTACGCTCCAGGCTTGTGCAAAACATCCCTTGGAAGACACAGGATTCTCTCCGTCATAAATTTCAGGAAGCTGTCCGATGCAGCCTTCACGTAATGCTGCTTCCATTGCAAGAAGCTGTTCTTCTACATATGCTTTTGCTTCTTCAGAATAGTCATTTACTTTCAGATAAGCCAGGTAATATCCACCCATAGGGAAAGTCCAGACAGTTCCCTGATGATAAGCCAGATCTCTATCCAACTGTGCACCGCCGTAGAAAGGTCTGAACTGTGCATCATCAGGATCCAGAGTTCTCAGACCATAAGGTGTATACAGCTTACGGAATACAGTTTCTACTACCTGTTTCTCCTGCTCTTTGGAAAGCAATGAAAAAGGAAGTGAAATTGCCCAAATCTGGTTGCATCGAATCTGATTGTCAGCTTCGGTACCTGAAATAACATCCTTTAGGCAGCCTGCCTCTTCATTCCAGAATTGGCGGCAGAAGCTTTCTTTTACTTTTAAGGATTGACTGGCATAGTCAACACCATTTGCTGCATCACATACCGGTGCGAACAAATCCATAATACATAAAGCATTATACCAGTAGGCGTTGATTTCTACCGGCTTGCCATGTCTGGGAGTAGGCAGGATATCCTCCACTCTTACATCCATCCATGTCACCTGATCGTAGCCTTGTCCGGCCATAATCAGACCATCTTCATCCATATGAATTCCAAAATCTGTTCCTTTCTGATACCAGGTAATGATTTCTTTCATAACAGGATATGCTTCTTTTACAAATGCAGTATTGTCAGTGCGCTTATAGTATTCATAGACTGCAATAATGAATAACAATGCTGCATCTACTGTATTATAGCCAGGTGCATTGCTTCCTTCAGGGAACAAGTTAGGCATCAGGCCCTTCCTGCAATAAGCCATGAAGGTCCTTAGGATACTTTCTGCCGTCTCAAATTGTCTGGATGACAGGCAACAACCCATCATAGCAATCATCGTATCCCTGCCCCAGTCTTCAAAGAAAGGGAATCCTGCCAGTATAGTCTTTCCGTTCGTCGAAGTACGGCATGAAATAAACTGATCTGCACTGACAGCCAACTGCGTAGCAATTTCTTCATCAAAACCCGCCTGTTCTTTTAAGATGCGTCTATACGCTTTTACACTTCCTTCAATTGCCTTTACTGCAGGCAACTCTTTCTCTGTGCTGTATACAATTTCCAGAATATCTTCTTGTCCGGCAGATACTGCAAATTTGATCCGGTGCATTACCATAGAACGGCCAAGGGACATCTTACCATCGCTCACATCATCTACATAATAAAGTGTATCGCAGAATCTGGGAGATATTTCCTCGCAGTTACCATTTGTCCTATAATACAGACATTGTCCGTTAGAGCTGATGCTCCTCTCGGTCATGGTAAATTCCTGCTTATTGGAAAGTCGTGCTCCCTTTGGCACGAACTGCAGATGCGGCAGAACAGTAAGCGTCACATCCTTATCAGAGCGGTTTTTGATTTTATAAGAAATACCAAGCGTGTTTTTGCCTTGCTCCAATACAATCGTCCTAATTACTTCGACTCCTTCTACCAGATAAGTCCACTTTGGATAGTCCTCAAAACAGAAGCTGCTTTGATACAGATATCCCTGTTCTCTTTTTTCATGGCACTGAAAATCCTGGCTGGACAGATATACCTTGCGTTCCTCCAATTCCAGAGTTTCCTCCAGCCTGTGGATCATATTATATCTGTGATTTGGAGAATGAGTACATGCCATAAATACAGCCTGATCGTTTCGGCTGCAAGAACCTATAATGCTGAGAGAGGAGAACCCTCCCAGGCCATTGGTCATCAGGTAACAGTTCTCCTCTCCGCGCTCAAAGGTTTTCCAGTCCTGTTTTCCATAGATAAATCTCATGAATTCAGTTACTCCTCTTTAAGCATTTTATTTTATTTTTCCTTTTTCTTTTCGGCTTCTTCTTTCGCTTTCAGCTCCTGTATCTTCAGCTTCTCTTTATGCTGGCAGGACTCGGACAGACGTGCACTGATTTTGGTCAGAGCATAGATTTTATCACTCAATTCCTTTGAAATCATCTCAGAATTCATACGCCACTTCCAGTTTGATCCGAGAGTAGAAGGATGGTTGATTCTTGCCTCAGCATCCAGTCCCATGTAATCCTGAACAGGAGTAATACAGGTATTGGCGGTGCTCATCATAGCCAAACGAACAAAATCCCAATATTTCTCTTCTGCAGGAGTATGTGCATTATTCATGTACTCTTCTGCAAAATTCCTGCTCTCATCGTCCAGTCCCTTATACCACTGTACCAGAGTCTCATTGTCATGAGTACCGGTATATACTACACAGTTACGATCGTAGCCATGAGGCAGATAATCGCTTTCCTCTCTGGGATCGAAAGCAAATTCCAGAACCTTCATTCCGGGATAACCGCTGTCCTTCAGAAGTTTTACCACAGTAGGTGTCTGGAAGCCAAGGTCTTCTGCGATGATCTGCTTTTCACCCAGTTTAGCGTCCAGGGTACGGAACAGTTCAATTCCGGGGCCTTTCTCCCAATGACCGTTAACAGCAGTCTTATCGCCGTAAGGAATGCTGTAATATTCATCAAATCCTCTGAAGTGATCGATTCTTACCACATCATACATCTTAAAGCAATGATCAAGTCTTCTGCACCACCACTCATAACCGGTCTGCCTATGGTAATCCCAGCGATACAGAGGATTGCCCCACAACTGTCCGTCTGCGGAAAATGCATCAGGAGGACAACCGGCTACAGCGCAGGGTTGGAAATCGGAATCGAACTGGAACAGTTCCGGAGATGCCCATGCGTCTGCAGAGTCAAATGCTACATAAATGGGAATATCACCGATGATTTCGATACCGTTATCATTAGCATATTTTTTCAGATTATCCCACTGTTTCTTGAAAATAAACTGAAGATACTTATAAAATTCAATATCAAAATAACATTCTCTGCGATAATAGTCCATCGCAAAGCCCCAACGCTTCTTAATATCTTCTGCCCATTCACTCCAGCAAGCACCGTTAAATCTCTTCTTCACTGCCATGAACAATGCATAGTCATCCAGCCAACCGGCATTTTCATGAATAAAGGAGACATATTCAGAATTCTGTGAAATATTGCTGCGCTCATATGCCATTCTCAAAAGTGCAAAACGGTTCTCATACAGCTTACCATAATCTATGTAAGAAGCATTATCACCAAAATCAACCGCATCACATTCTTCTTTGGTTAAAACGCCCTCTTCTATCAGTGCTTCCAGGTCAATAAAATATGGATTCCCTGCAAAGGAAGAGAAAGACTGGTAAGGAGAATCTCCATAGCTTGTAGGAGCAAGAGGCAGAATCTGCCAATAGCTCTGCCCAGCCTCCTTTAATTGATCTATCCATTTGTATGCTTCCTTTGAGAAACAGCCAATTCCATAGTTAGATGGCAGGCTGGCAACAGGAAGCAGAATTCCGCTTGCTCTTTTCATCTTGATTACCCTTTCTATTCAACTTTTCTTCCCAACATCATACCACATCTGGCTTCCACAATCAACTGTCCGTCCTTGGTAAATGATGGCTGTTTCAGACAGTCGGTACCGGATTTATCAGCGAGAACTGTCCAATTGCCTGAAGGTAATGTTACGGATGTCTTATCTTCCGCATTGTAAATTATTAATAACTGATCCCAATCATCCCTTGAAGATTGTTCAGTCCTGTTGTCTACCAGGAAGGAAACCACACCATCCTTCCAGACTTTCTTTTCAGTGATGCGTTTAAACGCATTGGGAGATTTATCACACAACCCGGGAAGCTTTTTACGCAGGCTGATCAAACCCTCATAATATTCCAGAAGATCTGCAAATTCCAGTGTTTGGC
>JAFTVH010000098.1 GCA_017465845.1 Lachnospiraceae bacterium
ATATAATCCAGGTTCGGATCCAAAAGCTTAATGAATTCATCCATATGTAGTATCTCCATATCATAAATAATCAACCTCGCTATAAGTATACCACATATGGACAGAAAAATCATCTGATTTCAACTAACTTTGGAAAGAACCTGTTTTTTACATCTTTATAACGTTACCCATGTTCTGGTTTCGTCTGATTTCTGAATGGCAGACAAAATCTTCTGGCACTCAATGGCTTCCCTTACATCCGGGAAATACTCCTTCTTTTCTCCCAGAATGGCATCTATGAAGGTTTGTTCCTGCAACACATTGAACCTTGCCGGTACCTGTACCGTATGCATGCCGTTTCCCTCCGCATCTATCTTACCGACACAGACGCCCAACACATCGGGATTGTTCAGATCAAAGGAAATGACTCCTTCCGTACCGTAAATATCATAACGAATGGTATTCTTTTCCCCGATTGCGCAACGGGAAATGGTAAAGTTCGCCGTAACATCATTCTCTAAAAGGGCAATAAAGGAGCAGTAATCGTCCGTCTCAACCTTGCCCATTTCACTGCCGTCCAGCTTCAATCGTTCCTTAACAAGTATTTCTGTATGTCCTGTCAGAGATTTGAAATCACCCAGAAGCAAACGTGTCATATCAATCAGATGTACGCCCAGGTCTCCCAGTACACCGGTACCTGCAAGTTCTTTTACAAAGCGCCATTCCAGCCTTCTGCCGGCCACAAAAGCAGAATCCTTTAAATATTCCACCGAAGCATTCACGATCTGCCCCAGCATGCCCTGTTCAATGATCCACTTTGCATATCTGACTGCCGGACGGAAACGATAGGAAAAACAGGTCATGGCAATCTGTTTGTCCAAATCACATTCCTTAAGTGCTTCCTCCAGAGGCTTCACGGATTCATAATCGATGGACAGGGGCTTTTCTACATTCAGATGTTTTCCTGCTTTGAGCACTGCAACGGAAATCGGCACATGAAGATAGTTTGGTGTGCAGACTTCTACTGCATCTACTTCCTCATCATTGATCAGATCCATATAGTTCACATATCTTTTGGCTGCAGGAATCGCAAGCTCCTCCCCTGCCTTTTGCAGCCTGGCTTCGTCAATATCACAGATTGCTGTGATTTTTGCCTCTTTTACCTTTAAAAGCTGTGGGATATGTACGCCCGTGGCGATTGATCCCACCCCTATGATACCTACTCTCACCTGTTCCATGCTCTATCTCCTCGCTTTTTCTCTCAAATCGAATCATCTATTTATAAAGGTTTTCATGCTTTCTTACACTGTCGTCCTGGCCTTCAAATTTATCTTTTACCTTTTCAATTGCTTCATAGTGGCCAAGGGTAGGCTTGGGACCGTTGGACGGCTTGGCCCAGTATACTGCATTTTCCAGAATCTGCGTAATATCCTCCCTGTAAAACGTGGGATATTCCTCGTGCCCCGGGCGGAAATAGAATATTTTACCGAGACCTCTCTTATAGCAGCAGCCGCTTCTGAAGACCTCTCCGCCGGAAAACCAGCTGATAAATACCAGTTCATCCGGTGTTGGAATCTCAAATCGTTCTCCGTACGTCTCTTCCTGTTCCAGTTCTATGTACTCCGGCAGATTAGCGGCAATAGGATGTGCAGGTTCAATCACCCAGATTCTCTCCGTCTCATCATTCTCACGCCACTTGGAACGACAACAGGTGCCCATCAGCTTCACAAACGGCTTGGACAAATGACCCGAATGAAGCACAATAAGTCCCATGCCGTCCAGTACTCTCTTGCAGACTCTGTCTGCCACTTCATCAGATACTTTCGCATGAGCCATGTGGCCCCACCAGATCAGTACATCTGTATCATCAAGCACCTCCTGTGTCAGACCATGTTCCTCCATCTCCAGTGTAGCTGTCCTGATTTTCAGTTCTTCATTTCTGCCAAGCATTTTGGCGATTGCTCCGTGGATTCCCTCCGGATAAACTTTTGCAATTCTCTCATCTTTCTCATGGACATTTTCATTCCAGACCGTTACATTAATCATATTGAACACTCCTTTTTACTTTATCCCTCTTTTGGGTTTTCGCATTTACTGTAACTTCATATTATCGTTTTCTGCACAAACAATCCATGGATTAATCGACATGTTTACTTGTACTTTTCGGTTACTTTGTTAATGATTATATATTGTTTTATGAGACCTGGTATGGTATACTGGAAACAGGCAACCTGAACTTTTACAATAAAATGGGGAAATTACATGAGAATCATAGACTTCAGAGAAATGTATCAAATGTGCTATCATTTAAACAAATTATATGTTATGGATCAGAAGTGGTGGACCGATGGCGATATTTTTCATATGCAGGAGTCGAGGCGTACCAGCGCTTTGTTCTTTTTAAAGAATTGCTCGGCAGTTTACGAGCTTCCGGACGGCAGTGTCTTACATTTTCCATGCGGCTCTTTGCTTTATCTGCCTCAAGGCTCCCGGTACAAAACAACTTTTCAGGACTGTGTGCCGGGTAGTGTTATTTCACAGCTGCTGGAATTTGAACTTGTCACTGAAGATCAGGAGATTTTTGCAGCGACAGATACCATTCTTACGCTTCGTAATTTTGAGAAGAAAAAATGTGATGCCTTTTTTGATGAGCTGGTGAGTATCTACACTGCGCCGGTTCCATCCTATGCACTTTTACAGTCACATGTCTATCAGCTGCTCAACGAAATATGCCACGCATTTCATACACAGCATATTTTTTCCAAAAAATACAGCCCTATCGCACAGGGAATCCTATATCTGGAGGAAAATATTCAAAATGAACTGAATATGCCTCAGATTGCTGCCATGTGCCATGTGAGTGAAACCTGCTTTCGCCGGCTTTTCCAGCAGTATTCCGGATTCAGCCCCAAAGAATACCAGACCAGAAAGCGGATGGAGCATGCAAAGAAGATGCTTCAAAGCGGCTCTTCTTCTGTAACCGACATTGCATATTCGCTGGGTTTTGAAGACCCTGCCTACTTTTCCAGAGTCTTTAAGAAAAACGTGGGACTTTCTCCCAGTGAGTATCTGCGCTATCATTCAGCCCCGCGCCAAAATTGACATTGCACGCATCCACCAATTATCAGTATCCGGAAGCACTACTCAGCAAGTACCTGCTGTGCTGTGAGAACATTCTCTCCAAACACTTCCCGGCTCCAGGTATGCAGGTCGCTTAAGTAAAGTTCCACTCCCCCGTAGCTCCTAATTCCATGGGAAGCGGCTTTTTCTTCGGTATAATCCTCCAACAGATACACGCTTTCCAACCTGACCGGACCTGCCGTATAATGGCAGACCATGGGAACCACCCCGGTCTTTTCCTTATCGATACTAATGCCGTCCTCTGTCACATGAAAGTTGACCCAGGCCATAGCCTCCAGCATACACAGCGGTTCTTTCTGGGTGGAAACATAATTGCCCAGTGAATAAAAACAGAGCGCCCTGTTCCCGTTTTCCCCCTCAATCCACTCCACAGGCTGCACCACATGGGGATGGGTACCAATAATAATATCTGCCCCTGCCTCCGTCAACTGCCTGGCAAATTTCTGCTGATAGGAAGACGGCTCGGTAGTATATTCCGTGCCCCAGTGGGGACACACGATGACAACATCTGCCATCTCTTTTGCTTCAGCAATATCCGTCAGCACATCAGGATGCAAGGTGGTGTAATCCATTCTTCCGGTTGATTCATCATAATTGCAGAGTACATTCATATAACCCTGTATGTCTTCCGGTATCGTTTCCACATTAGGTCCATAGGTATAATTCAATATGGCAAAATCAATCCCGTCTATCGTCATTATCTGAATGGGAGAGTCTCCTTTTCCATGGATGCCTGCCACGGTCATCTCCGGGTACTTCGTCCAGAATTCTATACAATTCACCAGACCTTCCACCTGCTTATCTGCAGCATGATTAGAGGCATGCAGCACCACATTGAAACCTGCCCCGGCAATCGCATCACCTACTTCGGTAGGCGAATTAAAATAGGGGAATCCGGAGAAGCCCAAATGATTACCTCCTAAAATAGTCTCCTGGTTGATCATCTTGATCTCTGCTTCCTCCAGGAAATCCTCTATGCCTGTAAACAGGAAATCATAATTATAGCTGCCATCCTCCTGCTTTCCGGTCCGGACGATCCCCATATGCATCAGATTGTCTCCGACCATCATCAGTTGGATGTCATATTCTTTTGGCTCTTCCGTCTCTTTCGTTTTCTCTGTCTCTTTGGACTCCTCTGTCTCCTTCAGGCCTTCCTGCACTTGCGCGGACTCTTCCTGCGCCAACGTTTCAGCCGCAGACTCCGCCCCTGAATCATTGAGCGGCTTAATATCCGGCTCATACTGATAAATCGTTTCTTTCGTCTTTCCGCAGCCTGCCAGCAAAAAAAGCGCCAACAGGAATGATGTGCACATACCCTTTAGTTTCTTGTTCATTTTCTCTTCTTTCATATTCTGAATCGTGCCGTAATCATCTCAGTTGATAGGTGTTATGCTTCATGCTTATTTTATACCTTTTCCATCCATTTTTCCAGTGCCTATATTATCCAGTACTGCTGTACCGCCGTG
The DNA here is from genome assembly GCA_017465845.1 of Lachnospiraceae bacterium. Classification (GTDB taxonomy): domain Bacteria; phylum Bacillota; class Clostridia; order Lachnospirales; family Lachnospiraceae; genus Acetatifactor. The sequence continues at coordinate 4,587 of JAFTVH010000098.1, forward strand.
AACTGTAACAGTTCACACGCGCCAATCGCAAACTGGTCTGGTAAAAAAGTTTTATTCTGGCACTTTCAAGCATGCCAATACTATGATATCTTCTTACCAACATAAATCAGTATTCCGAATCATCACTTAGATACGGAATGCTGTCATTCAAAGGAGAGTTGAATTATGGAAAAAAAGAAAAGCTACGGACTGCTGATTATCGGTCTGGCATTATTGGTAGTAAGTATTATCTGGTCAGTATATGCACACAATACTACATATGCCCAGTCAACTGAAGTAGGAACACAGTTATCTGAGGTAAAGGCACAGATTACTGCCATTGAAGAGAAAACGGCTACAGGAGACCTGGATGCCCTGAAAGCACAGAAGACTGAGTTATCCGATAAGAAGCTTGAACTTGAGAAGCCTTATTCTTATGGTTTGACCTTGTTGTTCATCGCAGTAATGCTGACTATAAAAGGACTGTATAATGCACTGGTTGGGCAGGCTTCTGCTCAGAAAGCAGATATCAAACGTCTCACACTGGCCGGACTCATGGCAGCCCTTTGCTACATCGGTTTTGCTTTCTTCAAAATTGATATTCCGGTAGGTCCTGAAAAAACAGCCTTCCACTTCGGCAATGTATTCTGTGTACTTGCTGCTCTTTTATTGGGCGGTTACTGGGGAGGTCTGGCAGGCGCTGTTGGTATGACCATCGGTGACCTGACCACTGCTTATGTAACAAGTGCTCCCAAGACCTTTCTGCTCAAGCTTTGTATCGGTCTCATCGTAGGACTGGTGGCACACAAGATTTTCAAGCTTACCCGTGCTCACAGCCCCAAATATGTTACCACATCTACTGTGTTAGCCTGCATCGCCGGAATGGCCTTTAATATTATTGCCGACCCGTTGGTAGGATATTTTTACAAGATGTACCTGTTAGGTGTTCCTCAGGAAATCTCCTCCCTTTTGGCAAAGTGGAGTTCCGTTACGACTACTGTCAATGCAATCGTGGCAATCATTGCTGCTTCCATATTCTACCTGGCACTTCGTCCGGCACTGAAGAAGTCCGGTCTGTTCATCCAGGTAACCCCTGAGGTAGAAAAAGTATGATTCAAAATACAAACCAGGCAAAGGCCGGGGGAATCCCCCGGCTCGCTTTGATCAACAGCTTTGCCGGATTTGGGCGTTGCTCCACTACAGTCGCCCTTCCGGTCATCAGTATGATGAAGGTACAGGCATGTCCTGTGCCTACTTCTGTTTTATCCAATCATCTCGGATTTCCCGTCTGCCATTTCGATGATTACACCGGACAAATGAGGGAATATCTGCATGTCTGGGAACAGCTGGGAGCAATCTTTGATGGCTTGTACTGCGGCTTTCTGGGAAGTGTGGAGCAGATAGAAATCGTACGGGACTTTTTACGAAGTCCTATGATGAAAGCAGAAAATGCACAGCCCCTTTTCCTGTTAGATCCTGTGATGGGGGACAATGGAAAAGCTTATTCCACCATCACATCCGAACACTGTGAAAAGCTGAAAGAATTGGCTGCTCTGGCAGATATCCTGACTCCCAACATTACGGAAGCCTGTCTGCTCACCGATACGCCTTATAAAGAAGGACGTTTTGCAGATTACGAGCTCACCGCTATATGCCGGAAACTGGCCTCCAGACATGCACAGGCCACCGGAAAAGATGGACAACGCATTGTGATTACCGGGCTTCTCGACCACAAGCGTTTCCTCAATTATGTATGGGAAAATGGAAAACGCTCCGTTTATTCCACTGAAATCGTAGGTAAATCCTGGCATGGCACCGGAGACATCTTCGCTTCCATTCTTGCTGCCGGTGCCCTTCATGAAGTTGGGCTGATGCAGTCCGTGCAGAAGGCTGCCGACTTCATTTCCCTCTGTATCCGCGGTTCCGAGGAAGCCGGTGTACCTGAAAAAGATGGTGTTCTCTTTGAAAAATATTTAAGTAAGCTGGCCGATATGTAACACCACATATCGTGCCAGCTTTCCTATTTGCTGTATTTATGATTTACTTTGTTTACAAATTACTTTGTTTAC